>JBGPJH010000027.1:0-18667 GCA_041485305.1 Vicinamibacteria bacterium
CCGTGCCGATCTATCAGGCCCTCGAGAAGGTCGGCGGCCGCCCCGAGGATCTGACTTGGGAGATTTACCGCGACACGCTCGTCGAGCAGTGCGAGCAGGGTGTCGACTACTTCACCGTCCACGCGGGCGTGCTGCTCCGGTACATTCCGATGACGGCGCGTCGGGTCACGGGCATTGTTTCGCGCGGGGGATCAATCTTGGCGAAGTGGTGCCTGGCCCACCTTCGCGAGAACTTCACGTACACGCACTTCCGCGAGATCTGCGAGATCATGCGCGCGTACGACGTCTCCTTCTCGCTCGGCGACGGTCTGCGACCGGGTTCCATCGCCGACGCGAACGACGAGGCGCAATTCGCCGAGCTCCAGACGCAGGGCGAATTGACGAAGATCGCGTGGGAGTACGACGTTCAAGTGATGAACGAAGGGCCGGGCCACGTCCCGCTGCATCTCATCAAGGAAAACATGGAGAAGCAGCTCGAATGGTGTCACGAGGCGCCCTTCTACACGCTCGGTCCGCTGACGACCGACATCGCTCCGGCTTACGACCACATCACCTCGGCCATCGGGGCCGCGGTGATCGGCTGGTACGGCACCGCCATGCTCTGCTACGTGACGCCGAAGGAGCATCTCGGGTTGCCAAATCGAGACGATGTGAAGGCCGGGGTCATCGCCTACAAGATCGCCGCCCACGCGGCCGATCTGGCGAAGGGACATCCGCGGGCGCGCGCATGGGACGACGCGCTGTCAAAAGCGCGCTTCGAATTCCGCTGGCGCGATCAGTTCAACCTGTCCATCGATCCCGTCACCGCCCGCGCCTACCACGACGAGACGCTGCCCGCCGACGGCGCGAAGGTGGCGCACTTCTGCTCGATGTGCGGACCGAAATTCTGCAGCATGGAGCTGACGCAACAGGTGCGAGACTACGCGCGCGACAAGGGCGTAGCGGAGGCGGAAGCGGTCGCCGTCGGAATGGAAGAAAAAGCCGTCGAATTCAGGCGCCGCCCGGAGATCTACGTGCCGGTCACTGGCGGGAGCACCTAAGCACCCCCGCGCCGTCTTCACCTGTCCGTTGAGACCGGTACGATCTGGATCACGGTAGGGAACCGCGCGGGCTGCCCGCCGGGCCTCGGGTTCGGGTAGCCTTGCGAGATTTGGGACTGGAAATCCTTGATCGTCACCCCCGGTGGAAACGCCATCGTCTCCTCGCGGAATCTCCCAACGTCAAATTCGTGGGTGGCGGGCGCATCAACGACCAGCTCACCTTTCTGCCGGAGCACCGTGCGGTAGAACGCGACAATATCAACGAACGAGGCCGTCGAGCCAAACAGGTAGAACCGCTGTCCGCGCCCGGCGGCGAACGACGCGAGGAACTGGGCACCGGGATAGAGCGGCACGCCAAGCAGGCCTTCTCCCGGACCCGCTTCTGGCGGCTGTACGGTTCCGCCCGGCGGGGCCCCCGGCGATGGAGTCGCGGGCTGTGCCGGAGCTTGCGGCCCCCTGGGAGGTTGCGCTCCCGGTTGGGGAAACGGCTTGGGCGCCGGAAGCTGCTGCGCGGTCAGGATGGCGGCGAGAACGAGGGTTGCTGCCGACATGCCGGAATTATACGTCCGGGGGAACCCCAGCGCCGGGCGGTGCGTCCTAGTAAAATAGAACCATGTCGAATGTAGTGAAGACGGCCCTCCTTCTCGGCGTGATGAGCGCTCTGCTTCTGTGGCTTGGAGAAGCGCTCGGTGGGGCGCAGGGCCTGGTCCTGGGGTTTGCGATCGCGGTGGCGACCAACTTCGCGTCCTATTGGTTTTCGGACAAGATCGTTCTAAGGATGTACGCGGCGCGGCAGGTTGGTCCGGACAACCGTCTGCATCAGGTTGTAGCCCGCCTTTCTGAGCGTGCCGGCCTGCCGATGCCGAAGGTGTACGTCATACCGCAATTGTCCCCTAACGCCTTCGCGACCGGCCGGAACCGCGACCACGCTGCCGTTGCCGCGACGGAAGGCATTCTTCAAATCCTCAACGACGACGAGCTCGAGGGTGTGATTGCGCATGAGCTCGCACACGTCAAACACCGCGACATCCTGATCAGCTCGGTCGCAGCCACCCTGGCCGCCGCGATCATGATGATCGCTCGCTTCGCGATGTTCTTCGGCGGGGGCCGGAGCGACGATCGCGAGGGTCAGAACCCGATCGCGCTGCTCCTGACGATCGTGCTCGCCCCGATCGCGGCCATGCTCATCCAGGCCGCTATCTCCCGATCGAGGGAGTACGACGCGGACGCCGGCGGTGCGTCGATCGCCGGCAACCCCATGGGACTGGTCAGCGCGCTCCGAAAGATCGAACAGGCGTCGAAAGCCGTGCCGCTCGATGCGAATCCCGCGACGGCGCACATGTTCATCATCAAGCCGTTCTCGGCGAGCGGGATGCTGTCACTCTTCAGCACGCACCCGCCCACGGAACAGCGCATCAAGGCCCTGCTGGAACGGTAGTAGAGAAGCGTCGTTCACCAGGCGAAACCCACTTGCTCGGGTCCATCGCCGCCAGCTGCGCGCGGGACATCCTCGCCGCTGGTTTCCCTCTGTGCGCCATAACGCTCTTGAAGCACCCGTACCAGTGCCTTGACTTGGTGGCGGTACGAGTCTGGCGGGTATTTCCTCGCGTAAAGCCGTTCGAAGCGTGGCGCCATCAACGGGAACTCGCGCGCGATGAATTTCATGAAATGGGTGCGCGTGCCGTCCTGGAGGTACATTACGTTGCAGCCGACGAATCGAGCGCCGTGGTCGGCGATGGCTTTCACCGTGCGCTCCAGCTTGCTGGGAGACGAGGAGAAGCCGGGGACGATCGGCGCCATCAAGACCCCGGCGCTCACACCGGCGTCAACCAGCTCACGTACCGCGCGAAGCCTCTGGAGTGGGTGCGCGGTGCCGGGTTCGAGCGTCCGCCAGGCTTCTTCATCGACCGTGGGGACACTCATATAAACGGTGCAAGAGGCCGCTCGGCCCAGCTCTAGCAACGCGTCCCGGTCGCGAACCACCATGGGTCCTTTCGTGACCAGCCCCATCGGCGTGCGCGCCCGTGCCAGCGCCTCAATCGTGCGTCGCGTCAGGCGGTAGTGGCCCTCGATCGGCTGATAAGGATCCGTGGCGGTGCCGAGCGCCACCTGCTCGCGCCTCCACGCCGGACGGTCGAGCTCCTTTTCGAGCACCTCGACGAAGTTCTGTTTGACCAGGACGAGGGACGCGAAGTCATCATCGGAATCCAGCTCGAATTGGACGTGGTAGCGGCGGGCAAAGCAGTAGTGGCATCCGTGCGTGCAGCCGCGATACGGGTTGAGCGTCCAGCTGAACGGCATGCCTTCGACGTGGTTGAGGGCGGAGCGGCAGGTCACTTCCTGGTATGTCGCTTGGTCGGCGCGATGGTCCGCCATCGTGAGCGCGGCGGTTCCGCCCTCCTTGATGAGGGCGGCGACCTGCCGAGTGGTGGGCTTCGGGGCATCCAGGAGAAAGAGGGTCTGTGGGCGCATATTCGCTTTTTATTCGCCCTATGATGACTCCAGGCTGGGCGTCTGTCAAGGAGCGACGGCGTGATCGCGCCAAAAACTCAGGAGATCGTCCAGCGTCTGCTCCAGCGGGATTTCCGGTCTCCACCCTAGTTCCTCTCTGATGCGGGTCGGATCGCCGACGACGAGCGGCAGATCGTTCGGACGATAGCGAGACGGATCGGGAACAACACGAATCGGCACCCGCGCGCGCTCGAGCAGCATGTCCAGGAGCGCCCGCATTTCGATCGCGCGTCCCGAGCAGACGTTGTAGGGGCGCCCCGGGATGCCTCGCTCGAGAACCAAGCGATACGCGCGGACTATGTCCCGGACGTCGGTCAGGTCGCGCATGGCGGCCAGATTCCCGACGGCGATGACGGGCGCCGATAAGCCTGCCTCGATGTCGGCGATCTGGCGCGCGAAACCGGACGCCGCAAACCAGGGAGCCTGCCGCGGGCCAAAGTGGTTGAACGGCCGCGCAATGCACACGATGGGCCCCTCGGGGTTCCCGCTGCCGACGAGCTCCTGGGCGAGCTTGCTGAGGCCGTACGGACTCGCCGGCACGAGCGGCTGATCTTCTCCGAGCGGGGCGCCCAGTGGCCGGTAGACGAGCGCAGAACTGGGAATCAGGATTCGCGCATCGGCCGCTCGGTCCCTCAGACTTTCGATGAGGTTGTGGGTGCCGAGTGCGTTGACCGCCAATGTCGCCTCGGCGGTCTCCCATGAACGCCCCACATGTGGCGCGCCCGCGCAGTGGTAAACCGCCTGCGGTCGGTTGTCCTCGACCGCCCTGGCGACTGCGGACTTGTCGAGAAGCTCGACGACCTGCCACCGAACTCCGGGCAGGTTGCGCGTGGGCTCGCTGCCCCGCCTGTGCCAGGCGACGACGTCGTGGCCCTCGCGCGAGAGCAGATCGAGCAGGTGGCCGCCGGCGAAGCCGGCTGCGCCGGTGACGAGCGTGGGGCGTGACATCGACGGCGAATCAGCGCGGCACGCCACTCAGCGCCCCGTTGAACGGGGAAAAGTTCCCGAGCCCGGCCAGCGTGAACGACATGAAGAAGCGGTGATCTGACGGAACGACGAACGAGGGGATGCCCGCGAAATTGTACCGTTGGTACTCAAAGGCAATGCCGCAGCACTGAGCGTTGTAGAACCCCGACACCCGCTGCTGCAGCATCGTCGAACGCAGCACGTCGTAGTTGAACGAGTATACCGTCCCGTAGCGGTTGTCTCGCGTGTGCGCGTTGGCGGCGAGGTTCAGGTAGTGATCGAGGACCCCAGGGGTGTTGAACCCGGACAAATCCTTGATGAAGAACTTGTGGCTCCAGCCCACCGATGTCTGCACGCGCTGGGTCCAGTTGTAGCTGCCGTTCACCGACAGCGTCCGGAGCTCGTGATAGCGGCTGTCGAATTCTGCGCGCATGGTGGCGTTGACGTCGACGGTGGGCGTGCCCCGGACGGTGAGCGCGATGGGCGAGAACTTGTTCGGGGCCGCCCCGCTGAAGCTCGTGTTGTACCGGGGATCGAATTGCGACGCCCGGGCATCGGTGTAGTAAGACTGCGTCAGCTCGAGGCTCAGGATTTGCTGCGCCTGGCTGGTTTGACCGAGCTTCCGCTTTGCGTAGAGGCGGTTGTTGAGGCCGTAGGCGTAGCTGGTGGTGCCACCGACGATCGTATCGGTTCCGTCGATCACGATGATCTGGCGGTAGTTGTCGATGGACGACGTGCGTTGCACGTTGAGAAACGGCTCGATGGTGTGTTTGAACTTCTCCGCGTATTGGCGGTCCGGCGTGTTCCACACGCGGGTGAAGGCCGGCCCGACCGCCTGCGCGAGCATGGTGACGTACTGGCGGTTCGTGTGGTCGTCCACGACGGCCTGGGTGTCGGGATTGAGGCTTCGCGTGTAGAAGGTGTCCCGCCAGCTCACCGTCGAGTTGACGGTGAACCACTGCCACTTCTTGAACGGATAGCGGATCTGAGGGGTCAGATCGATTCGCCCCAGCGTTCGATCGTCGACGACCGTATCCAGACTCCTGGTTTGGCGGTCCAGGTGCGCGAATTCACCGCCGACCGAAAAGTACACCGGCGCGCCGGTAAATAGGGGCCGCTCGTTCCGGGTGAGCGACAGCCGCGGCGAGCTGCCCGTCACGGCCGACGAGGTGGTGGTGTTGAACCATTCGTTTCGATCGAAGGTGACATTCAACGTGTACGAGCGCGAGGCGCCGACGATATTCCCTCCGTAGGAGCGGTTGTTGCTCGCAGCGTCGTACACGTTGGTGTGAAAGGTCTGGTTCGTCGTGATGCTGGAGAAGTAGGCGACTCGGCCGCGCGCCCGCAGGCCGCCCGGAAACACCTCGCTGGCGGAGCCGTTGAAGGTGTAGCTGCGCGACGCCCCTAGTGTGCTGAAGCTCCCGTTGGGCTGCACGTAGGAGGCTTCATGCTGGTCGAGCAGGTACGCGTTCATGGTGCCGCTCGACCCTCCTCCCAGGTCGTACCGGTATTGGGTGCCCAGGCCGTTGCCCGTTCTCGAGAACCAGTCGTGCATGATGGTGGCGTCCTGGCTCCGGTTGATCGCCCAGAAGAAGGCGTCATGGATCGACTGGCCGCGGATCGTCGACGTGCCGTAGGTTGGGATCAGGAACCCTGTGGCCCGGTTCTCTTCCTTGGTCGGGTAGTACATGATTGGGAGATACAGCATCGGCACGCCCTTCACTTTGAGCAGGGCCTGGCTCAAGAACGTGTAGTGATCGATGTTGAGCACGACCGTTCCGGCGGTCAGGTCCCAGCGCGGCGTGGGCTGCACGCACGTGCTGAACCCGCCGTTCGTGATGCGGTATTTCTTGAATCCGACCTTCTCGATCTTCTCCCCGAAAAAATAGACGTCGAGCTCCTGCCCGGCGATTTGAGGGACGACCATCCCGCCAGCCGGCGGTGTTCGACGAGGCTGCTGGACGCCGGCGATGCCCCTCGCGTCGTAGAACGTACCCAGATGGGTTTTCGTGTTGAGGTCGGCGCGATCGGCGGCGATGCGATTGTTGCCCTGGGAAAACACCACGTTGCCAGTCGCAATCGCGCGGTCCTCGTTCATGAACCATTCGACAGCGTCGGCGTACAACTTGGTGTCGTCCTGTTCCAGCTCCACGCTTCCGGTGAGCTGCATGTGGTTTTCGCCCATGCGGACCTGTCGTTCCGCGCGCACCGTGTAACCGGACACGCTCTGCTGGGCGAGAGCGGTCGCCGCCGGCCATATCAGAAGCAGAGCGCAGGCGAGGGAGGGGATACCTCGAGGCATTCGTGGGCCGCCCGCGTGCGTGTCGAAGGGTATCACGAGTGTTCCAGCTCCATCATGACGTCGCCCAGGAGGAAAATCGAGCCCGCGACGATGATCCGCGGGGCCATCCGCCAGGCGGACGAGAGCGCGGCTCCCGCCGTGTCGGCAACCGTCGAGGGCAAGTCGGGGGCGATCGCCCGCGCGAGCGCTGCCAGAACCAGCGGGTCGGTGGAGCGGGCGTTCGCCGCCCGCGTGAGGACGAGGGCGCTCACCGTCGGCAGCAGCGCGCGCAACATTCCATCCGCGTCCTTGTCGCGCATGGCGGCAAATACGAGCGGACGCTTGTCGCCGTGTTCGCCTAGAAACGCCGCCAGAGCGGCGGCTCCCGCGGGGTTGTGCGCCGCATCGAGCAGCAGTTCGCGTTCTTCATTCACGACCACGCGCTCGAGACGACCGGGCCAGCGCACAGTGGCCAGCGCCGTGACGACGGCGGCCGGCGGTACGGCGACCCCGCGTCGGTCGAGCTCCTCGAGCACACGGACCGCGATAACCGCATTGTGCAGCTGATGCGCTCCGGCCAGCGCCAGCTGGACTTCCCCGTAGTCGCACCGTGGAGTCACCAACCGCATCGTCTGAGAACCGCCGGGATTCGAGCGCACTCTGTTCGCGCTCGCCCCGTCGAATGCGCCGACGACCCTCGCGCCCCGCTCCCGGGCCACGCGCTCGATCACCGCTCCGGCACCCGCGTCGAGGTTCCCCACGACGACGGGTACTCCAGGCTTGATTATGCCGGCCTTTTCGTACGCGATGTCGGCCAGCGTCGTGCCCAGGTACTGCTGGTGATCGAGGGCGATCGACGTGATGGCCGTCACCGCCGGCGAAACGACGTTGGTCGCGTCGAGGCGACCTCCGAGTCCCACTTCGCAGACAGCGATGTCGACCTGCCGTCGTCGAAACAGCTCGAACGCCGCAGCGGTCGTCGCCTCGAAGAAGGTCGGATGCGTCTCGAGCCGGCCCCGGGCCGTCAATCGAGCGGCGGCGTCGCGAACCGACGCGACCGCTTCGACCAGGGCCTCCGGCTCGACCGGGCGGCCGTCGATGACGAACCGCTCCGTCAAATGCACCAGGTGGGGCGAGGTGTACCGCGCGGAACGATACCCGGCCGCTTGAAGGGCGGCGTCCACCATCGCGGTGACCGAGCCTTTACCGTTAGTGCCGGCGACGTGCACGGCCACGAACGCCCGTTCCGGGTGCCCCAGCTCATCGACCAGGGCGCGGATGTTCTCGAGGCCGAACTTGATCCCGAACTGCTCGAGGCTGAACAGGTAGTCGAAGGAGGGGCTGGCCACTACACCAGCGGAGTCGACCCAGTCTCCGTGGCTGGGGAAGGGGCTCCGCCCATCTGAGCGCCCGCGACCGGCGTCGCGCTGGGGCCCATGAAGTGCAGTGCGCTCGCAATCACGGCCTTCATTTCCCGGCGGTCGACGATGAGGTCCACCATACCTTTCTCGAGAAGGAACTCGGACCGCTGAAAGCCCGCCGGCAGCTTCTGACGGATCGTCTGTTCGATCACGCGCGGTCCGGCAAAGCCGATGAGCGCCTTCGGCTCGGCGATGTTGAGATCGCCCAGCATCGCGAAGCTCGCGGTGACGCCCCCGGTCGTCGGGTTGGTGAGGACCGAGATGTAGGGCAGCCTCGCACGGTCGAGGCGCGCGAGCGCTCCACAGATCTTCGCCATCTGCATCAGCGACAGCGCACCCTCCATCATCCGCGCGCCGCCAGAACAGCAGACAATCACGACCGGACACCGCTCGCCGATTGCGCGCTCGATCGCGCGGGTGATCTTTTCGCCGACGACCACCCCCATGCTGCCGCCGATGAAGCCGTACTCCATCGCGGCAGTCACCACGGGGATTCCGGCGATCGTGCCCGATGCGACGATGACCGCATCCTTCAAACCGGTGGCCGCCATGCTCGCCTTCAGGCGTGCCTTGTAAGGCTTGGTGTCGGTGAAGTTCAGGGGGTCGGTCGACACCAGGTCGGGGTCGTGCTCCGTCCAGTCGCCGTCAAATAGTGTTCTGAGCCGCTCGGAAGCGCCCAGCTGAAAATGATGCGCGCACTTGGGGCAGACGTTCAGGCTGGTCGCGAGGTCCTTGTTGTAGATGAGTTGCGAGCATCCGGGGCACTTGATCCAGAGCCCCTCCGGCACGCGGCTGGATTTGTGTCCGGCCGGCGCGATGGGTTTCCGAGTCTTCTTGAACCAGGCCATGAAATCAGCTTATCACTCACCTCGTGCGCGGCACGTAGTACCGGGTGCCGGCGCCCAGCTGGTCGATCTGCTTCACCAGATCGTCAAGAGCTTCTTCGCTGACGTCCGAATCGAAGTGGGAGGTTTCGACGACCAAGAGCGGTGAGGCCTCGTAATGAAAGAAGAAGTGGTGATACGCCTCGTTGAGCTCCTTCAAGTACTCGAAGTCGGGCTCGAACGGGCCGATGTCGGGATCCGTGCGGCGCCCGCGGATGCGCCGCATCAGCACGTCGGTCGGCGCCTGCAGATAGATCACGAGGTCGGGTGTGGGCACGTCGCGCGCGAGCAGGTCGTACAGCCGCTGGTAGATGAAGAGCTCGTTGTCGTCCAGGTTCAGATACGCGAAGATCTTGTCCTTGTCGAACAAATAGTCGGCAATCGTGATCTGACTGAACAGATCGGCCTGCCTGAGGCCTGTCTGCTGGCGATGGCGGCTCAACAGGTAGAAGAGCTGAGCCTGCAGCGCAGCGCCGGGACGGTCCGCGTAAAAGTCCGTGAGAAAGGGGTTCTCATTGTCCTCGAGGACGAGTGTCGCATCGAGACGAGTCCCGAGGCGCTCCGCGAGCGTTGTCTTCCCGACGCCGATCGGACCTTCCACCGCGAGATAGCGGAATTGCAACGCGACCCGATGATATCATCGCGCCGTGATGCGTACGACGAGCGGCCTGCTGCTCGCGCTCGGTGCGGCCGCATGCGCCAGCGCGCCGCCCGTCCCTCCGGTGTCGCCCGCTCCGAGCTTCAACGACAAGATGGCGTGGATCCTGCGATTCGAGGATCACCGCGCGCTGCACGATCCTCCGCCGCCACCCGCGCCGCCACCTCCACCTCCTGCTCGCGGAGCCGGCGCGAGGGTTGCTGCACCGACCCCGCAGCCGCCGGCGCCGCCAGACTTGTTGCGACTGCTGACCGATGCAGAAGCTCGAGTGCGGAGGCGGGCGGCGCTCGCGGTCGGCCGTGTCGGCCTCGGCGAAGGCGTGCAGCCGCTGGCGGAGCTTCTCACGGACGACGAGCCTGAGGTGCGGCAAATGGCGGCGTTCGCGCTCGGGCTGATTGGCGACAGGCGGGCAGTCGAGCCGCTCGTTGCCGCACTCGGAGATCCGTCACTGCTCGTGCAAGCGAGCGCGGCTGAAGCGCTCGGGCTGATTGGCGACGCTCGGAGCGCCGGTGCGATCGCCCGGATGGCCTCACAGATCGTCTCGTCGGGCGCGCTCGGCGCCCTACCTTCAGACGATGGCGACCGGCGGCGCGATAGTCCGGCGGCCGCATACCGGCTCGGGGTGTTCGCCCTCGCGCGGCTGAAGGCCTACGACGCGCTCGCCGCCGCGACGCTCGACGAGACCGGACAGCCACGCGTGCGGTGGTGGCCCGTGGCCTACGCGCTGCAGCGGCTTGAAGACCGGCGAGCCATTCCCGCGCTCCTCACGCTGCTCAACGAAGCCCATCCCTACACGCGCGCCTTCGCCGTTCGCGGACTTGGCGCCACGGGGGATGCATCGGTGGTTCCCGCGCTGGTGCCGTTGGTCGCCGCTTCTGATCGAGCTGTGGCCTTCGAGGCGATTCGCGCGCTCGGTCGGCTTGGCGGCCGGGCGGGGGCGCCAGCCCTCGTGCAGGTGATTCAAGCGGCCAAGGCCGATCCACAACTCAGGCTGGAGGCCGTGACCGCGCTCGGCAGCGCTCCCGGCGAGGGCGTCAGCGACTTGCTGCTCGACCTGCTTGGCGACGCGAGCCCGCCACTCCGCGCAGCAGCCATCCGGTCGCTGGCGCGTCTCGATTCCGAGGGTTTCATCACGGTGCTCTCGGGGCTGGATCCCGATCCGCAGTGGAGCGTGCGAGCGGCGCTCGCTGACGTGCTCGGCGCGCTGTCTCCCGAGGCAGGCCTGCCCCGCCTGCGCATGATGCTCGACGACAAGGAACCGCGGGTGATTCCCTCCGTACTGCGGGCAATTGCCACACTGCGCGCGCCCGACGCTGCGGCAATCATGCTGGAGAGATTGAAGGCCGACGACCCCCTGATCCGCGCCGCCGCCGCCGAGGTCCTGGCCGAGCTGAAACCCGCCGACGGCGTCCCCGCGCTCGTCGAAGCCTTCCGACGTGGCGAACGCGATACGACCTACAGCGCGCGCGCGGCGGCGCTCTCGGGGCTGGCCGCGTACGGCGCCCTACGAGCCGCGCCCGTTCTGGACGAGGCACTCGGAGACAAAGACTGGGCGCTCAGAGTCCGTGCGGTCACGTTGATGAAGCAGATCGATCCGTCGACGGACCCGAACCCGCGCATCCGTCCGGCGCCGACGTACAAAGAGCCGGCTTTTTACGAAGCCGCACGACTCGTGGATCCGCCGGTGTCGACCCATGCCTATATCGACACCGATCGCGGCACGATCCAGATCGAGCTGGCTGTTCTCGACGCGCCGCTCACGGTGGAGAACTTCGTCACGCTCGCGCGGAAGGGTTTCTTCGACGGCGTGGTCATCCACCGCGTCGTTCCCGACTTCGTCATCCAGGGCGGCGATCCGCGCGGCACCGGAGAGGGAGGACCCGGCTACACGATTCGCGACGAGCTCAGCGAGACGCCGTTTCTCCGCGGCGCCGTCGGCATGGCGCTCGATTGGCCCGACACAGGAGGCAGTCAGTTTTTCATCACGCATTCGCCGCAGCCGCAGCTTGACGCCAAGTACACGGTGTTCGCCCGTGTGATCTCCGGGATCGAGGTCGTTGATCAGATCGAGGCGTGGGACGTGATTCGGCGCGTCAGAATTTGGGACGGTGAGACGCCGCCTGATCGATGACGGAGCGGTCTGAGCACCGACCGACGAGTGGCTAGGCTTTGTGTCGTTGGGTGAGGGTCGCGCCGGAAGCGGCGGCTCGCCTGGGGCGGTAGATGTGGAAAAGTCGAAAAGGGGGCGACGGCCACCCCCTTTTTTGACGGGCGAGGTCGGCTTACCGCTTCTTGCCGGCCTTCTTCTTCCCGCCCTTGGCTTTCTTCGCCATTGTCTTTTATCCCCCCCTTCGTGTGGGTGTGACTTGCGCGAGCGATTCGAGGCCGACTCTCAGTGGCTGCCGCCTGGCACGCTCACTCCGATCCCCGTCGCTCGACGCTTCCGGGCACCTCCCGCTCCGCCACCTGCGGTCCAGTTACGGAAGGGGTGAGGCTGAGTTGCCCGCCTCACTAGGGGTGGCCTGAGTTCACCACCCTCATACCAGATGTAGATTATGGTTGAGAAACTTGGATGTCAAGCACAAAAGCGCGTGAGTTGTCAAAAATTTTTGACAACTACTTTTGAGACGCGCGCGCTTGCTTCAGCGCGGCGCCTGCTCGCACCCGCACGTTGTCTGGATCGTCGGCCGACGCGAGCGTCATCGCCCTCGTGTACGCGGCGACGGCCCCGTTGTGACGACCGAGATGTTCGAGCTCGGCGCCAAGCTGCAGTTGAGCGGACGCCGTCCGCGGGTTTTTTACGAGACCGTCACGCTCGCGGTCCAGCAGGGTCTGCCACGCGGCGGCGCTCCCGCTGTGATCGTGAAAATGCTCGTGCAGCACTTCGGCGATTCGCTGAACAAATATGGGATTGGACGGGTAACGTTGGTCGAGACCGCGCAGAAGCTCGAGCGCCCGCTCGGGCTGATGCTCGTACCAGAGATAAAGCCAGTGAAGCTGGAAATCGATCTCCCCGTGCAGCAGCACTCCTTGGCTCTTCGCCTGCAGCATCTCGCGCAGCCCCTGCTCTCGGTCGCCACCTGGAAGGAGCAGCATCCACCGGAGGAGCTTGAACGCGGCTGGCACCACGTCGGCGTAGTAGTGATAGAGCCCGATTCCGAAATGGGCGTCTTGCAGCGTCGGGTCGAGTGCGAGCGCACGTTCGAGCGCGTTTTTGATCTTCTTTCCCTCGCGCGCGGCTGACAGCCGCGCGCCCCTCAGCACGCGCCACTGCACGAGCGGTGCGTAGGACCCGGCCAGGTAGAACCACGCTTCGGCGCGACCGGGCTCCCGCGCTGTCCATCGATCGGCTGAATCGATAGCCGTTCGTGTTGCGTGCTCGAATGGTTTGTCGAGCAACCGGCTATTCGGGTTGAGCTGGATCTGCCACCACTCGGCGGCGGCGCTCAGGACCTGGCACGCCTCGACGGGTGCTGGGGGGCACGTGCGAGCCATGAGGGCGCGGGCCTCGTCAGGTCGGGCGGCCAGAATCGCGTCGTAGGCCGCGACCAGACGAGGCGCCTCCGTGAGAGGGGCTGCACCAGGCGTTGCGCTCAGAAGGACCGCGATAAAGGAGCCGCACACGCTTCGCGCGGCGATGTGGCTACTAGGCGTCCGCTTCGCGACCCGACTAAGCTGTCTTTGAGAGCCCCTGAGATGTCCTCGCAGCCGTTCCGTTTCCGCGTCACTCACACCTCGGGACACGCCCGCCGGGGGGTGATGTCGACGCCGCACGGCGAGGTCGACACGCCGGCGTTCATGCCCGTCGGCACGCAAGGCGCCGTGAAAGGCGCGACCCATCGGGATCTCGAGTCGCTCGGTGTGCAGATGCTTCTGAGCAATACCTATCATCTGTTTCTGCGGCCTGGCGACGACCTGATTGCCCGACAAGGGGGCCTGCACCGGTTCATCGGGTGGAAGAGACCGATCCTCACCGACAGCGGAGGGTACCAGGTGTTCAGCCTCTCGGCGCGGCGAACGATCGATGAGCTCGGCGTGCGGTTCCAGTCGCACTTGGATGGGTCGTCTCACCTGCTGACGCCCGAGAAGGCGACCGACATCCAGGCGCAGCTGGGATCCGACATCGCCATGGTGCTGGACGAGTGCCTCGCATACCCGGCGACCATTGACGCGGCGCGGCAGTCGATGGAGCGAACACTGCGCTGGGCGCGGCGCGCCCGCGAGCGCATGTGCCAGTTGCGCGAGCATCCCGTGGACGGCGTCCGCGTGATGAACGAGCGGCAGGCGCAGTTCGGGATCGTACAAGGTGGTGTTTTCCCCGAGCTCCGGGAGGCGAGTGCCCTCGGGACGGTGGCGAACGGGTTCGAGGGCTACGCCATCGGGGGGCTGAGCGTGGGCGAGGCCACCGACATCATGTATGAGATCGTCGAGCGGACGTCCGCTTTCCTTCCTGCCGATCGCCCCCGGTACCTGATGGGCGCAGGAACCCCCGGCGATCTGGTCGAGGCCGTCTCGAAAGGGATCGACATGTTCGATTGCGTGCTGCCGACGAGGAACGCGCGCAACGGGCAGCTGTTCACCAGCGACGGCCGTATCAATATCAAGAATCGACGTTACGCCGAAGATGCCCGCCCGCCAGATCCGCAGTGCGACTGCTACACGTGCCTCAACTATTCCCGCGCCTACTTGCGACATCTTTTCCTGGCCGGCGAAATCAACGCCGCGTCCCTTAACACGTTGCATAACCTGCACTTTTACCTTGACACGCTCAGGCGGATTAGGGACGCTATAGCGTTTCAGCGCTTTGAAAGCTTCAGGCTAGCGTTCCATCAGCGCTCGTCTCGCCAGGCATCCGGGGCGCGTGGCGCTCCGGAGCACGAAGACTCATGATATTCAGGGGTAGTCCGGTGTTCGCCATGGGTTCTGCGCCCGAGGGTGGCAGCCCTTGGCTCCAGTTCGCTCCGTTTGTCCTGGTCCTGGGGATCTTCTACTTCATCATTCTGCGACCGATGAGGCAGAAGCAGCAGAAGGTCCAGAAGTTTCTCGAGGCCCTCAAGGTCGGCGATCGCGTGATCACCACCGGTGGCATCTACGGCCAGGTGACCCGGCTGGGCGAGCAGAGCATCCAGATCCAGATCGCGGACAAAATCCGCATTGAGGTGGCGAAGGCATCGGTTGGCGGCTACCAGGGACAGCCGCCGGTCGTCGAAGCCGCAAGCCAGTAGGCTATGACCAACCTGCGTTGGAAAGTGATCGTCATCCTGACGGTTCTCGTGATTTTTACCGCCGTCGGCGTGTATCCGATCGTGGCGGTCCGCTTCGGGATCGGCTCACCCAAGTGGCTCGTGGACAAACAGCTCAAGCTCGGCCTCGACCTCAAGGGCGGCGTGCACCTCGTGTTGCGCGTCGAGACCGACACGGCCTTGCGGCAAGAGAGCGAGACCGAGATGGAACGGCTGCGCGAGCAGCTCAACACCGCCAAGGTCACCGTCGGCAACCTCGCGCTGGTGGGTCCCGCGCGGTTCAAGATCGAGGGTGTCCGGCCCGACCAGGATGCGGCGTTTCGCCAGGCGGCCAACGAAGTGAGCGCGAACTTCGATCGGGATTCGGGCACCAACGGGGCCTACACCTTCACGATGAAGCCCGGCGTGCAAGTGAACCTCCGCGAGGAGGCGGTTGTGCAGGCGCGGCAGACGATCGAGCGGCGCGTGAACGATCTTGGCGTCGCCGAGCCGAGCATCGCCCAGCAGGGTACCAACGGCGACCAGATCCTCGTCCAGTTGCCCGGCGTGACCGACGTGAATCGCGCGAAAGAGATCATCCGTTCGACGGGTCTGCTCGAGCTGAAGATCGTCGAACAGGGTCCCTCTGCGTCGCGCGAAACCTTGCTGGTCGGCGGGCAGGTCCCAAGCGGGATGGACATCGTGCCCGGCGTGTCCGGAGGGCTGAGCGACACTTCTGGAGGCACCGTCTACTACGTCGTGCGGAAGGCTGCGGCGGTGACCGGCCGCGACCTGCGCAGCGCACGACCGTCGCTCGATGAAAACAACCGCCCGGCGGTCAGCTTCACCCTCAACACGGAAGGATCTCGCAAGTTCGGCAAAGTCACCGGCGACAACGTCGGCCGCGACCTGGCAATCATCCTTGACGGCCGGGTTCAATCGGCCCCGCGCATCGAGTCGCGGATCTCGAGCGACGGGCGCATCTCGGGCAGCTTCACGCAGGAGGAGGTGCAGAATCTCTCGTTGATTCTGCGGTCCGGGTCGCTGCCTGCGTCGCTGACCTACCTCGAAGAGCGCACGATCGGTCCCAGCCTGGGCGCCGATGCGATCCGTTCGGGCGTCATCGCGTCGGTCGTCGGTCTGCTGCTGGTCATCGCGTTCATGCTGGTGTACTACAAGCTCTCAGGGGTGAACGCGGTGGTCGCTCTGCTGTTCAACCTGGTGATTCTGCTCGGGCTCATGGCATACGTCGGCGCGGTGATGACGCTTCCCGGCATTGCCGGCTTCGTGCTGACGATGGGGATCGGCGTCGATTCGAACGTGCTGATTTTCGAGCGCATCAAGGAGGAGCTCGAGTCGCAGCGAGGTGTGCGCGCCTCGATCAACGCGGGCTTCAGCCGCGTGTTCCTGACCCTGCTCGACACGCACATCGCGGCGCTCATCTCTGCGGCGTTCCTGTTCCAGTTCGGAACCGGCCCCATTCGCGGGTTTGCGGTGACGCTGTCGGTCGGTCTGATGTCCAACTTGTTCACCTCGACCTTCGTGTCGAAGACGCTGTATGAGCTGGCGCTGTCGCGCCGGCATCAGGTGGCGACTCTCTCTATCTAGCCATGCATATCTTCAAGAACACCCGCTACGACTTCCTGCACTGGCGATGGCACGCGATCGCCCTGTCGTGGGTCGTCATCCTTGCAGGCGTCGTGACGCTCGCGACCAGGGGCATCCCCCTTGGCGTCGAGTTCGCCGGTGGGACGTCTATCGTGGCGCAGTTCGACCAGACGCCCTCTGTCCAGCAAGTGCGCAGCGCGCTCGACCGCCATTATCCGGGCGGCGGGCAGAACACCGTCGTGCAGATGTACGGCGATCCGTCGCAGCGCCAGGTGATGATCCGGGTGCCTCAGGTCGGCGCAGAGGCCGGCGCCTCGCTGAGCACCGCTGCTCAGCAGGTCGAGGCCGCGCTCCAGCAGGGGAGCGTCGGGAATTTCAAGATCGTGGGCACGGAGATCGTCGGCCCCGCCGTGGGCCAGGAGCTCAGGACCAGGGGGCTGTCGGCGACCGTGCTGTCGCTGGCCGGGCTCCTCTTGTACATCGCCTTCCGATTCCAGCTCAGCTTCGCGGTGGGTGCGGTCGTCGCGACCATCCACGACCTGCTCATTACGCTCGCGTTTCTGGCGTTCTTCCGGTACGACATGTCGCTCAATGTCATTGCTGCGATTCTGACGATCACCGGCTTTTCGACCAACGACACCATCGTCATCTTCGACCGGATTCGCGAGAACCTGCGGGGGATGAGGCGCGACGCCCTGGGCCAGGTGATCAACGTGTCGATCAACCAGACACTGGCACGGACCGTGATCACATCGGGCACGGCCTTGTTGACGGCCGTGGCGCTGTTTTTCTTTGGCGGCGAGGTGCTGCACGCATTCGCCTTCACGATGATCGTGGGGATCGTCACCGGCACGTACTCCAGCGTGTTCATCGCCGCGGCTATCGTCAGCTTCTGGAAGGGCAATGCACCCGCCCGGGCCGCGGCCCACGCTCCCGCGACCTCCGCCAGTGCGGCCGCCTCGCAGCAGCCGGCGCGCAGGTCCAAACCGCAGCGGAAAGCCCGGGCCTCGTAGCGATCGCCGTGCCTTCCTCATTGGAAGCGGCCCTGCTCGGCGTGGTGCAGGGGCTCACCGAGTTTCTCCCCGTGTCTTCGACCGCCCACCTCTTGATTGGCGGTCGACTGCTCGGGTATCAGGATCCGGGCGGGGTGTTCACGGTGATGATTCAGGCCGGATCGATCCTCGCCATCATGTGGCTGTATCGAACCAGAATCGTCGACGTTGTCAGGGGCCTGCCGTCGAGACCTGACGCCCGGCAGTTCGCCCTGATGATCCTGGTGGCGTTCATCCCCTCGCTCGTTGCAGGCGCCTTTTTGTCCGGCTTCGTGAAGACCGTGCTCTACAACAGCTTCAACACCATCGCGGCGACTTTTGTGCTGGGAGGGATCGTGATGCTGCTCGTGGAGCGCTTCCGGGGGGAACCGACTATCCGAGAACTGGACCGTATGCCCCTCAGCCGGGCGCTCGGCATCGGGCTGTGCCAGACGCTTGCCCTGATCCCTGGTGTGTCCCGCTCGGGCGCCACGATTGTCGGTGGCATGCTGCTGGGGCTCGACCGGCCTGCCGCGGCGGAGTTTTCCTTTTTCCTGGCGATGCCCACGTTGATCGCCGCGTTCGTGCACGACCTGTTCGAAGTCAAGGACCACATTGCGGCAGGACGCGCGCTGGACATCGCGATCGGCTTCGTGATGGCGTTTGTCGCGGCCGCCCTGGTCGTCAGGCCGTTTCTCGAGTTCGTCCGGCGGTCGGGGTACGCCTCGTTCGCCTGGTACCGAATCGTCGTGGGAGCCGCCCTCTTCGCGGCGGTCGCGGCAGGGTGGCGGTAACCACCGTGAATCCTTGAGCAGGCATTTGTAGATGCAGTGGCTACGGCGCAGCTTCATCGCAGGGTTTTTCGTGATCGTCCCGCTGTTCATCACGGTGGCGGCCTTCATCTGGATCTTCCAGGTCGTGGACGGGCTGACCGAGCCGTTCTATCAGCAGCTGCTCGGGCGCAAGATCCCCGGGCTCGGGATCGTGACGACGGCGGTTGGAGTGCTGGCGGTGGGCGCGCTGGCCACCAACGTGATCGGGAGGC
>JBGPJH010000028.1:0-18593 GCA_041485305.1 Vicinamibacteria bacterium
GCTCTTGCCGAAGCCGCGGATTCGGCGCGATCGCCGCGGGCGACCGTGGCGCGATCCGCGCGACGTGCTCAACGGAATCCTCTGGATCATGCGCACCGGTG
Source organism: Vicinamibacteria bacterium (assembly GCA_041485305.1). Classification (GTDB taxonomy): domain Bacteria; phylum Acidobacteriota; class Vicinamibacteria; order Vicinamibacterales; family CAVVIG01; genus JBGPJH01. The sequence goes on from JBGPJH010000028.1 coordinate 102, forward strand.
CCCCGTGGCACGATCTGCCCCCGCGCTATCCGCCCTACCAGACCTGTCATCGGCGGTTCCAACTGTGGGTGAAGAGTGGGGCGCTGCGCACGATGCTGGAGACCTTGGCCCGCGACCTGGCGGCCCAAGGCGGGATCGATCTCACCGAGGGCTTCATCGACGCCACCTTCGCGGGGGCGAAAAAAGGGGCCTCCTCGTCGGCAATACTCGTAAGGGCAAGGGCACCAAGATCGTGGCAATTGCAGACGGCGCTGGTCTTCCTCTCGCCGTTGATATCGCAAGTGCTGGCCCGGCCGAAGTCACCCTCGTCGAACAGACCCTGAAGCAGCGCTTCCTCCGCGCGCTCCCGAAGCGCTTGATCGGGGACCGCGCCTACGACAGCGATCGGCTCGACGCGCGGCTCGCCCAGCGCGGCATCGAACTCATCGCCCCCAACCGCTCGAATCGGGGCCAAACCCAGGACGGTCGTCCGCTCCGCCGCTATCGCCGCCGGTGGAAGATCGAGCGGCTCTTCGCATGGCTGCAGAACTTCCGGCGACTCGTCACCCGCTATGAACATTACGCTGACAACTTCCTCGGCTTCGTCCAGCTCGGATGCATCATCATCCTCTCTCGGCAGTTTGCGAGATAGGTTCTAGGGTCCCGATTTGCCGAGCTTGCTCCCTCGGGAGGCTTCGGCATACGTTCGGCTACGTTTTCTTGGGGCTCTCATGCGCCGGATACTCTTGGCCGATGCAGACGCGTTTTTCGTCGCGGTCGCCCGCGCGGTCGATCCGAAAGGCGCGGGCGTAGCGGCGCTGCTGATCGTCGGCGGGTCGCGCGAAATTCACGGGGTCGTGTGCTCCGCTTCGTACGAAACCCGCGCGTTCGGTGTTCGCTCCGCCATGCCCATCGCGCAGGCGCTGCGCCTTTGCCCCGACGCCGTGTGTGTTCCGGTTCCTTTCAAAGCGTGCCGCCAAAAGAGCGCGGAGATTCGGACCGAGCTCCATACGTTCGCGCCGGTCGTCGAAGGGGCCAGCGTCGACGAGTGGTATTTCGATCTGACGGGCACCGAGGCCTATTACGCGCACGAACCGCTCTCCACGACGGCCGCGCGGATCCGTGCCGGCGTTCGCGAAGCCACCGGCATTACGCTCTCCATAGATGGAGGGACGAACAAACTGATTGCCAAGCTCGCTGCCGAACGGGCCAAGCCGAAAGCGGAATACCAGCTGAGTCCACATCGTCGAGCCCGGGTTCGAGGTGGCGTTCCTCGGCACCTGCAGCTTGGCCGAGATCCCGTTCGTGGGCCCAAAGTTCCAGGCGCGGCTGGCCGCGCGCGAACTCATCATGGTCGAGGGAGTGCTCCAACGTGATCTCGCCACGCCGAAGGGTTGGCTGAGCGACCGCTGACCTCCGCGCGGACAGACTCACCGCGCGCTGCGTCGCCGTGCGACTCCGGGATTCGGAATTCCGCACGCGCGTGAAACAGCGAACGTTGCCCGAGCCGGTCCTGTCGGACCGAGCGATCATGGGCGTAGCGCGAGAGCTGCTTTCGACGCTCCGCCGAGAGCGACGCGTTCCCGCACGGCTGGTCGGTATCCGGCTCTCCGGTCTCGTCGTCCCACCGGACGCGGACAAGGAAGTTGCTGCCCGCGATCGAGACGGAACGTGACCGAGGGCTGGCGCGCGCGATCGATCGCGTGCGAGGAAAGCTCGGGCCGAAGTGCATTCTCCCCGCCACGTTGGTGCGCGATCGTCCTTGAGCGATCCCCGGTCGCTCCGCGGCACGTTGACACCGTCCGGGCACAGGCGCATACTCGCCGCTCGTCACCTCAACGGCCTTCGCTGACGGCACATGCCCCGCCTTGTCGGCTTCCTGGCGACTTCCCTCGAGCTCGAACCTGCGGCGCTCACCGAGTTGGAGAGCGTGAGTACGCCGCATCGGCTCGCCGTCGGCGAAACTCTCTTCCGCCAGGGCGATCCGGGCGACGCGCTGTACGTCTTCCTGTCCGGCCGGCTGGAGGTGCACGTCGATCTCCCGGGTGGCAGGAAGTATTCGCTTCACGCATTGTCGGCGGGTGACTTGGTGGGGGAGCTGTCGATTCTCACCGGCCAGCCGAGAGGCGCGACGGTTGTCGCGCTCGAGCCAACGGAGGTGTTGGGAATTCCGGCATCCACCTTCCGCCGCGTCATCGAAGCGTATCCCACCGCACACGCACGATTGCTCGACTATGCGTCCCGCCGCATCCCGAGCTTACACCTCGCTTCCAGCGCACTTCTCGAGGGAATGAACCCGGACGTGTTGCGCGAGTTCGATCGCGCCGAGAACTGGCTGCGTCTCCGCGGCGGAGAAACCCTGTTTCGTCAAGGTGATCCGGCCGACGCGATGTATGTCGTCGTCAGCGGCAGCGTCGAGGTGGCGCTCGACGGCGCGAATGGCGGTTCGCGGCGCGTGCTCAGCGTGCTCGGTCGCGGCTCGTGCGTCGGTGAGCTTGGTCTCCTCCTCGACGAGCCGCGGGCTGCCAGCGTGCGCGCCGTTCGCGACTCGGAGCTCGTGCGTTTTTCCAAGGAGGATTTTCACCGGTTGTTGGAGCTCGAACCACGCGCCGGCATCCGGATCGCGCAAGCGTTGGGCCGGGAGTTGCGCCGGCAGAGCTCCACGCCGACCACTTCCCGCGTTTCGCACGGCGCGCGGACGGTGGCCATCGTCCCGACCGGCTCTGAGCCGGCCGTCCTGGCATTTGGTCGTGAGCTCACGGCGGCGCTCAACGCGCAGGGTGCAACGGCCCTGCACCTCACGCGCGATCGACTCGTTCACGACCTTGGCGACCGGGCCCTTGCAGCCGCCGAGGGAGACGCGATGGACGTGTTGGAGTCACACTGGCTGGCGGCGCACGAGCAGGCGCACCGCCACGTACTCTATCACTGCGACGCATCGGACTCGCCCTGGACCACGCGGTGCCTGCGGCAGGCCGATTCGGTGATGATCGTGGGTCTCGCGGACGGCGACGCGTCGGTGAGCGCCGCCGAATCGTTGCTCGATCGGCTCGACGTGCGCGCGCCGCGCCAGCTCGTGCTGCTCCACCGAATGGGCACACGGCGTCCAACCGGTACGGCGCGCTGGCTCGAACGCCGCGCCGTCGTCCGACACCACCACGTCCGCGTCGGCGAGCCGGAAGACGTTCGTACGGTCGCCCGCTTTGTCCAAGGCACGACGCTCGGCGTCGTGCTCGGCGGCGGCGGGGCGCGCGGGCTGGCGCACATCGGCGCAATGCGCGCGATACGGGACGCGGGCCTCGCCGTCGATCTCATCGGCGGCACGAGCATGGGCGCGATCATCGGCGCGCAGTACGCGGCTGGGCACAGCCCGGAGGAAATGCTCGAGCTGACGCGCCGCTACTACACGGTCGGGACCGGCTCGAGCGACTGGACCGTCCCGGTCGTCGCGTTACGGACGGCGCGCGCGACCGTTCGCACGCTCCGGGCGATGTTTCACGACCTGCAGATCGAGGATCTCTGGCGGCCGTATTTCTGTGTGTCGTGCAGTCTCAGCCGAGCAGAAAGCGTCGTGCATCGAACGGGGCCCCTCTGGAAGTGGGTTCGTGTGAGCTGCGCCATCCCTGGTGTGGTGCCGCCGCTCGTCGAAAATGGGGAACTGCTGGTCGACGGCGGACTGCTGAACAACCTCCCGATCGACGTGATGCGCCGGTTTTGCGAGGGCACCGTGTTCGCGGTCGACGTCGGCCCGGAGGTGGACTTGCGCACCGAGATGCCCGCCGCTGTTCAGATGTCCGGTTGGCCGCAACTCTGGCGTCGCCTGAATCCGTTCGAGACGCGGGCGCCGTTCCCGTCCATTGTCGAGATCTTGACGCGCAGCGCGATGATCAGCAGCATCCGCGATGCCCACGCGCTCCGTCACAAGGCCGACCTCTACCTGCATCCACCCGTGGATCGATTCGGCCTGTCCGACTTCAAGGCGATCGACCGCATCGAGGAGCTTGGCTATGAAGAGACGCGTGCGCGAATCCGGGAATGGCAGGCTCGGACCTGACTCGCCCCGACGCACGAGCGCGCTCCTCGTGCGAAAGCGGTCATTTTGCACTCGTTTTACTCATGTTTTCCGATCCCACGGACAATCGGTTTACACGCCGCGTCGGCCGTGCATGGCCGTCGCGCGCGCCGTCCCGTCCAACGACTCGCTGCGCGCCCTCCGCCAAAAGCCTTATTGTCGCCTCTTCCTCACCCGCATGTGAGAATCAGTGAGAGACGACAACTATCCTGATACAGGGGGCCGGGAACATAGGTAACACTCCACTCTGCATCCCACCACGCGAACCGCGAGGACGGGATGCCTTGGAAGGAGAGTGGACCTGTGGACGAACGACAGGCGTTTGTGCGCGACGCGTTGAGCGATCGGTTTACGATGAGCGCGCTGTGTGCGCGCTACGGTGTGAGTCGCCGCGTCGGCTACAAGTGGCTCGCGCGTTTCGAAGCCGAGGGGCGGCCGGGCGTGCACGACCGGAGCCGCGCGCCGCATCGCTGCCCGCACCCGCTGGCGGACCGGATGGTCGAGCTCCAGGCAGCCGAGCGCACGGCCCATCCGTTCTGGGGCGCGAAGAAACTCCTGACGGTCCTGGCCAAGCGACATCCGCGGAGCACGGCGTGGCCGGCGCCGAGTACGGTGGCCGATCTTCTCGCGCGGCCGGGGCTTGTGAAGCGCCGGCGATCGCGCCGCAAGCCGATCCACCCCGGCGTCGTGCGGCCGGACACGGCCGCGCCCAACGACCTCTGGACCGCGGATTTCAAAGGGGAGTTCCGGACCGGCGACGGGCACTACTGCTATCCGTTCACCATCGCCGACCAGCATGCGCGCTATCTGCTCACGTGTCGGGGCGTCCTCTCCACCATGACGGTCGTCGCAAAGCCGGTGTGGAGCCGCACCACGACCTGATTCTCCCATCCTGCTTCTCTCGCTGAAGCCCGCACCCCCAAGACCCGGTCCACGACGCGTGGCAGCGCGATTGAAACTCCTACCCGACCGACGCCCAGGGCCTTATTGTTGTCTACCCCTCAGCGGGCGACGACCGTTGGCCGAGGGCCTGGCACGTGGAGCAAGAGGACGGGGACGGGCCTGACAGTGCTGTGAATAGCGTCAACGGGACGCCGCTGGCACGCGGGCTTGCTGGGTGCCCGCGACTGCCGTAGTAGTTTATTTCGCTCTGCAAGTGGAGGTTCTGTGGCACAGCGAAGCGCGGAGCCGCGCCCTTTCGCGCAGTTGCCGATCGCGATCGTTGGCATCGGGTGCCGGTTTCCCGGTGGTGCGGATAGTCCCGACGCCTATTGGCGCCTGCTGACGAGCGGCGTCGACGCGGTGGGCGAAATCCCGCCCGGTCGCTTCGACGTCAACGCGTTCTACGATCCCGATCCGGGCGCTCCGGGGAAGATGTACACCAGGTCGGGTTCCTTCCTCGATGGGATCGACACGTTCGATGCAAGCTTCTTCGGGATCTCGCCGCGTGAAGCGTCGTGCATCGATCCGCAGCAGCGCTTGCTGCTCGAAACAGTTTGGGAAGCGTTCGAGGATGCCGGACAGCCCCCCCATCTCCTCGCCGGAACCAAGGCGGGAGTCTTCGTCGGTATCTCGGGCAGCGACTACGGAGATTACGGTTCCCAAGATCTCGAGCACGCGGACGGGCACATGGCATCAGGCAGTGCCTTGTCCATTGCGGCAAACCGGGTCTCGTTTTGTCTCGATCTGCGGGGACCGAGCTATTCGGTCGACACCGCATGCTCGTCGTCGCTCACCGCCGTGCACCTCGCGTGTCGCAGTCTCAATGACGGTGAGTGCGACATCGCCGTCGCGGGCGGCGTGAATGTCCTTCTCAATCCGGACATTTTCATCGGCTTCTGCAAGGCCGGGATGTTGTCACCCGACGGTCGTTGCAAGGCGTTCGATGCCAAGGCGAATGGGTTTGTGCGCGGCGAGGGCTGCGGCATCGTTCTCCTCAAGCCGCTGGCAAAGGCGGTCGAGAACGGCGATTCGATCTACGCCGTCATCCGTGGCACCGCGGCCAATCAGGACGGACGTACCGCCGGCCTCACGGTGCCGAGCGGTGAGGCACAAGAGGCGCTCATCTGGCAGGCGTTGGCCCAGGCGGACGCGGTTCCCACCGACGTCCAATACATGGAGGCACACGGCACCGGAACCGCGGTTGGTGATCCCATCGAGGCGACGGCGATTGGCCGCGTCTTGTCGGTGGGACGCAACGGGGCGGAGCCGTGTGTGATCGGCTCCTCCAAGACGAACCTCGGCCACCTCGAGTCGGCCGCTGGCGCGGCCGGTCTCATAAAAGTCGCGCTCGCGCTGAAGCATCGGCGCATCCCACCGCACCTTCACTTCGATCGACCGAACCCTGCGATTCCACTGGAAGAGCTCCGGCTGCGAGTGCCGACCGCGCTCGAGCCATGGCCGGCGACGTCCGGTCGCGTGATGGCCGGTGTGAACTCGTTCGGCTTTGGCGGCGCCAATGCGCACGTGTTGGTGGAAGCGGCTCCGCCGGTCGAGGAAACGCGCGCCGAGCCCACGCGAGAACGGTCGAACGTCTTGCTCCTGTCGGCGCGCGATCCCGGTGCGCTGAAGCAGCTGGCGAAGGAGTACCTGCACTGGTTCGACGCCAATCCCTCGGTAACGGCCCAGGATGTGTGTCACACGAGCGCGGTGCGACGCACACACCACGAGCACCGCCTGGCCGTCGTCGGGCGAAACCGGGACGATCTGGTCGAGCAGCTGGATGCGTTCGCCGCCGGACAGCGTCGGGCGAGCGTCGTCTCCGGGGCTTGTTCCAGGAGCACCCAACCAAAGTTGGCGTTCGTGTATTCCGGAATGGGACCGCAGTGGTGGGGGATGGGCAGGCAGCTGATGCAGGAGGAACCGCGCTTCTTGAAGGTTCTGGAGGAATGCGATCGGCTGCTCCTCCCATTGTCGGGATGGTCGCTGCTCGCCGAGCTGTCGATGGGGGAAGCGGAGTCGCGGATCACCGACGCCGATCGATCACACGTGGCAAACTTCGCGCTACAGACGGCATTGACCGCGCTCTGGCGATCGTGGGGCATCGTGCCCGACGCAATCGTCGGTCACAGCACCGGCGAGATGGCCGCCGCGCACGCCGCAGGGATCTTGGATCTGCCGTCTGCGATTCGGTTGGCTTTCCACCGCGGACGGTTGCAGCACCGCGCGACCGACACGGGAAAGATGCTGGCGGTTGCTGTCTCGCCCGATGCGGTGGCGGAGTTCATGTCGGGCTTCGAGGACCGGGTCTCGCTGGCCGCCGTCAACAGTCCCACATCGGTCACCCTGTCGGGCGACGCCGAGGCGCTCGATCGCATCGCCATGTCGCTCGATCAAAAGGGTATGTTTTGCCGGCCATTGCCCGTGCGAGTGCCGTATCACGGCCCCCTGATGGACCCGATTCGCGCCGAGCTGCTGGAGTCATTGGACGGCCTGCAACCAGCGGCCGCGATGACACCGATGGCTTCGTCCGTCACGGGGCACTGGCTCGAGGGCCCAGAGGTCGATGCGAAATACTGGTGGTCGAACGTTAGGCAGCCGGTGCTGTTCGCAGATGCGATGAAGCGCGTGCTGGGCGCCGGCCACGAGGTGTTTGTGGAGGTAGGTCCGCATCCGGTGCTCGCCGCGTCGATCGCGGAGTGTCTCACCGGGAAAGCCGGCGTCATCCTACCCACGCTCAAGCGCACCGAGAGCGATCGAGACACGATGCTCAAGTCGCTCGCCGCTCTCTACGCGCACGGCCGCGGAATAGACTGGGCGGGCGTATTCGATCGAGGCGGCAGCTACGTGCGGCTGCCTACGTATCCATGGCAGCGCGAACGCCACTGGCGTACCCCGGCCGCACCGAAATCGCAGTCGCATCCGGTAGCCGGCGTCGACACCGGCCATCCTCTCCTGGGCCGCCGAATCCGGGCGGTTCTGCCCACATGGGAAGGATCGCTGGACCAGCCGGGGCTCGCGTACCTGTTGGATCACTCGATCGAGGGTACCGCGCTGGCTCCCGGAGCCGCCTACGTGGAGATGGCGTTGGCGGCGAGCCGCGAGTTGTCGTCGGATAGCCAGGCGCTATGCGTCGAGCGCGTGACCTTCCACAAGCCGCTGTTTCTGGGGCCCGGTGGCTCCTCTTTGACGCACTTCCGATACGACAAAAAAACATCGTCGTTCGAGATCCATGGCGCCGCTGCAGGCGACGAGCCCTCGTGGACGCTCCACGCGAGCGGAACCCTCGGCAAGCCGCCGGCGACGGCACCAGCTCCGCTGGACATGGAGCAGATCAAGGCACGGTGCACCGAGAAGGTGTCGCTCCCGGACTGGCTCCGCGTGATCAGGGGGCGCGGCTACGACTTCGGCCCTGCCTTCCAATGCATCGAGGAATTCTGGAAGGGGGATGGAGAGGGACTCGTCCGCATCAGGCTCCCGGCCGCCGCGGGGCCGGCCGACAGGTACGTCGTTCACCCATCGCTTCTCGACGCGGCATTTCAAGCCATCGGCATGTTCCCTACCTCCGATCACGCGTCCCACGCGTGGGGGCTGGAGCTGCCGGTATCGGTTGGCCGGGTATCGCTGCACGCCGCCGTGCAGCGCGACCTGTGGGTCTATGTCTCGATGCTCGACCGGCGGACGGGCGCGATGTCGGGGAACGCCGCGATTCTCGAGGGCGACGGCACGGTGGTGCTGACGGTTGACCGCCTCGAGGACAAGACAATCACGCCCAGTCAGGAGTCGATCGAAGAAGACCTCGACGATCTGCTGTATGACTGTGCGTGGGAAACACGGCCGCTGGATGCTGAAGCTCTGAACGCTCTGGGCGATCGCGTCGATGCGACGGACCTCGCGAAGGGAATGCGCCCGGTCACGCGTGAGGTCGCAGACCGCTGGCGTTGGACCCAGTACCGCGCCGCCCACCGCCCGCGCCTCGATCGTCTCGCGGCGGAGCTTACGCGCGCCGCGATCCGGGAGATGGGTTACGACGGTGATCCATCTCGAGCGAACGCCGACGAGTTGGCGGACCGCTTGGGAGTCGTTTCGGCACATCGCAAGTACTTCGCGCGACTGCTGGACAATCTGTTGGTTTCCGCACACGAGCAACCAACCGCAACCGAGTCGGTGCCTCCTCGGCAGCTCGCCAGCGCACTCGTCGCCGAGCGCGCCGACTCTCACAGCCTGGTCGAGCTCCTGCTCCACGTCGGTGAGCGGCTTCCGCGAATCCTGCGCGGCGAGCTCGACCCGCGTGAAGTACTGTTTGCCCCGGAGGCGCTGGCGGCGCTCGAGATCTTCTACAGCGAGTTCACCGGCACCGCGTACTACCAGAGCTTGATCGGCGAGGTTCTTGCTCGCGCTAGCGCAGAAAGCCCGGGGTCACGCAAGCTTCGGGTGCTCGAGATCGGCGGCGGGACGGGTGGAGCCACGGACCACGTCGTGTCCAAGCTTTCACCACAGAGCTGCGAGTATCATTTCACCGATCTCTCGGCGTTCTTCATCACCCGCGCAAAGAAGAAGTACCGGAACGCGGAGTTCATGCGCTTCGGCGTCTTCGATGTCGAGCGCGTCCTGAGCACTCAGCAGATCGCCCCCCACAGCTTCGACGTCGTTCTCGCGACGAACGTGCTCCACGCCACGCGAGATATTCGCTCGACGCTCGCGAACGTCCGGCGGTTGCTCGCCCCCGGAGGGTTGCTCGTCCTCGGCGAGACGACGGCCCGCAACCGGTGGCCCGACCTGATCTTCGGAACCACCGAAGGTTGGTGGTTGTTCGGCGACCACGATGTGCGGCCGACGCATCCGCTCCTGTCGCCAGCCGGCTGGCGGACCGCGCTTAGGGACGCCGGCTTCGAGGCCCCGGTCGCCGTCGAGGAGGATTGTGAGGAAAGCGAAGCGACAGGGCTCGTGTTGTTGGCAAACACGTCTCGCTCGATGGTCCTTGCTTCGGATAGCACGACACCACCGCCGGGGCGTAGCTGGCTCGTCTTCGCCGACCGTCGCGGCATCGGGAAGACGGTGGCGACCAGGCTGAGAGATCGCGGCGACGAATGCGTGTTGGTCTTCCCCGGCGAGAGCTATCGCGAATGCGATCGCCAGACGTTCGAGGCTCGGCCGGATGACGCCGCCGCCATCACGACCATCCTGCGTGGCCTTGCGGGCGAAAGCGCTGCCATCCACGGCGTGCTCCATTTCTGGGGCCTCGACGCGCCCGCGACTCCCGCGCTGACGACAGCAACGCTCATGGACGCGCAACGGCTCGTATGCAGCAGTGTGCTCGCTACCGTGCGCGCGCTCGATGAGAGCGCCGTAGAGCCCGCGGAGGCCTGGTTCGTGACGGCGGGAGCGCAGCACGTCGGTGACGAGAACGCGTCGTTGAACGTCGCGCAGGCGCCACTCTGGGGATTGGGGCGATCCCTCGCCGCCGAGCGGAAGAAGATCCGTTGCCGTCTGGTCGATCTCAGTGACGTGTGCGCGCCTGAGGAAATCGACGCCTTGGTTCGAGAGCTCGACGCGGGTGAGCCAGAGGAGGGCTTGGCCTACCGCCGCGATCGCCGATTCGTCAGTCGAATTCGGCGAACGTCCGTCGCTGCGGAGGCGTCACCCCAGTCGGCCCGCCGCGCGTCGCCGGCGACCACGGCCTTCCGCCTCGAGATGACATCACCGGGACTGCTCGAAACTCTGCGGTTGCGCGAATTCACGAAGGCGGCCCTGCGTCCGGGAGAAGTTGCCATTCGCCCGGTGGCCGCGGGTGTCAATTTCAGGGACGTGCTCTTGTCCTTGGGGATGCTCGGCCTCCCAGAGGATGGCCGCGCCATCGGCCCCCCTGAGGAGCTCGGCTTCGAATGCTCAGGGGTCGTGCTCGAGTGTGGGGAGGGCGTGAATCATGTACGCCCGGGCGATGAGGTGGTGGCCTCGGCATGGAACGCATTCGCCTCCCGAACCACCACGCTAGGCGATCTCGTGGTCCGGAAGCCGCAGAATCTCACATCGGAGGAAGCGGCTACGGTCCCGGTGGCTTTCCTCACTGCGTACTACGGGCTGATCACTCTGGCGAAGCTCGGCGCCGGCGAGCGAGTGCTCATTCATCTCGGCACCGGTGGTGTCGGGCTTGCGGCAATCCAGATCGCTCGATGGATCGGCGCCGAGATCTTCGCGACGGCTGGCAGCGCGGAAAAACGATCGTACCTGAAGTCGCTGGGCGTGGAGCACGTGATGGATTCGCGGTCGTTGGACTTTGCCGACGACATCATGCGCATCACGAGCGGTCAAGGCGTGGATGTCATCCTCAACTCCCTGGGCGGCGAGGCGATCCAGAAGGGCCTCTCGGTGCTGCGCACGTTCGGGCGCTTTGTGGAGATCGGGAAGCGCGACATTTATGAGAACTCGTCGATAGGGATGTTCCCGTTTCACCGGGATCTTACCTTCCGCTCCTTCGATCTCACCACGGTTGTACGCGAGCGCCCCGCAGAGGTGGGCGCCGTCTTGCGCGAGCTGGCAAGGCTGCTGGCCGGCGGAGTGCTTCGTCCGCTGCCACACACGGATTTCGACCTTTCGCACGCCGAAGACGCATTCCGTTTCATAGCGCAGGCAAAGCACATCGGCAAAGTCGTGATCACGATGCGTGACGAGGAATACCCGGTCCTTCCGTCCGCGCGTGCGCAGCTCTTCCGGCCTGACGCGACCTATCTGGTGGTGGGCGGCCTCGGCGGCTTCGGTGCCGTTGCCGCCGAGTGGATGGTGGAGCAAGGAGCCCGTCATCTGGTTCTCATGAGCCGCAGCGGCACGCCGGTGCCCGAGAGTCGGGCCACCATCGCGGCGTTGCAGCAATCCGACGCGTTGGTCGTCGTGATGCGCGGCGACGTGACCGTGGAGGCCGACGTCGCACGCGTCCTCGAGCAGATCGACCGCGAGGGGCCGCCGCTCCGTGGCGTGGTACACACCGCCATGCTGATCGACGATGATATGCTCGAAGACCTGGATGAGGCGCGCTTGCACGCGGTGTTGATCCCGAAGCTCGCCGGATCCTGGAACCTCCACACGCTCACGCTCGACCGAGAGCTCGATTATTTCGTTTTGTTCTCTTCGGTCACGTCCGTGTGGGGCAATCTCCGTCAAGGAAACTACTCCGCGGCGAACGCCTTCCTCGATGGGTTGGCAGCCCACCGCCGTGCGCAGGGTCGAACCGCGCTCGCGGTAAGCTGGGGCGGGTTGTCGGACATGGGATACATGGCGGATCGCCCGGACGTGGCGCAGTACAGCGATCGTCAGGGCCTCACGCCCATGGAGAGCAGAAAAGCGATTCGGGCCCTTGGGCGTGCGCTGCCGACGAAGCTGGCGCACATCGTGGCGGCTCGCGTCGATTGGGATGTGTGGTGGAGCCTGGACCCGGCGCTGGCGCCACTCAGAACGTCCTCGAGGCGGTGTGAGTATCTCGCGGTGGAGTCGACGCCCAAGGTGGCCGAGGGGGACGAATCCACTGGCCGGGCCTCGATCCTGCACGTGGTGCGCGCCGCGCCGCGTGAGACACGCCTTTCGATTCTTCAGGACTACGTCGCGCAAAACGCCGCGAAGGTCCTCGGGACATCCGTTGATCGAGTCGACCGAAACCGCGCGCTCACCGACATGGGATTCGACTCGCTGATGGCGGTCGAGCTCGCGAACCTCATGAGTCGCGACCTGGGTGTTCAGTTCGCCGTGGTGAAGGTGCTCAAGGGCGCGACGATCAATCTGCTCGGAGAAGGGGCACTGGCCGAGCTGAAGCTCGACTCCGCGACGGAGGCCGCGGAGCCTCGATCCAAGGCCGAGGCAGAGTCTCGCGTCGTCGAGGGGACCATCGAACACGCCGTCGAGCACCCATCGCCGGCCACGCAGCCGTTGGAGCAACACGAGGTCGACGGCGAGGGAGTGGCCGGCGTCACCCTCGACGCGACGACTCGTGCATCGCTGCATGTCGTGGAACCCGTTCGAGCCGAGCCGGTCGTCGAGGGCAATGGCCACCGCCATTCCAGTGCGCCATCCACCCCCCGCGCGTGGTCGCCATTGCAGAGAGTCGCTCAGAAAACGCTGGCCGCGATGTTCGCGATGGCGGCGAGGGTGGAGGTGGTGGGAGCCGAGCACATTCCCTTGGACGGTCCCTGCGTCCTCGTCGGGAATCATCTCAGCTTGATGGACACGCCGTTGTTGTTCACGCTGATGCCCCGTAAATGCGTGCTCCTCGCGGCGAGTGACCTTTCCCCCCTTCTCCGTCGAGTGCTGGACCCTTTGGACACGATCTACGTGAGGCGCGGCGAGGCGGATCTCCAGGCACTGGACCGTGGCCTGGACGTTCTTCGCGGCGGCGGGATGATCGGGCTTGGCCCCGAGGGAACGCGGAGCCGTGCCGGTGGACTCGGCATCGGTCGGACTGGCGCGGCCTACCTCGCGCTGCGCGCCGGCGCTCCGATTCTCCCGGTGGTCTGCTACGGCCAAGAACGGCTCCCGCCAAACCTTCGGCGATTGAAACGCACGGACGTCGTCGTGCGCTTCGGCGCGCTCATCCATTTGACGCCGGGCGAGGTGAGCGCGGCGAAGCTTCGAGAAGACACCGAGTCCATGATGACCGTGCTCGCCACGATGCTCCCGGAATCCTACCGCGGCATCTACGCCAGCCGTGTGGACTCGGTACGCAACGATTGACGAGCGGGGTCAGGAGAAGTGCGGCATCACCTTTTCACCGAACGTCCTGATCGACTCGAGCACGATCGCGTGCGGAACCGTACCGAGCTGCATGATCAGGATCAGCTCGTCGACGCCGTGGTCTACGAACCGGCTGACCGTCTCGCGCGCCGCAACCGGATCGCCCGTCACGGACTGTAGGCTGGCGCCCGGTGTGCCCCGGCCATCCATGGCCTTTCGGAGCTCGGCCGAGGTCAGTGCATCGCGGTTCACGTCGAGTGGGCCAAGCGGCCGGAGCCCCGATCCGAAATAGAAGGTGAGCTCTTCGGCGAAAAACCGCGCGCCGCGGAAGCCATGCTCACAAGCCTTTCTGTCGTCATCGAGGACGATCGACGTCGGCGTGCACGCGTAGTGGTTGTTGACGCGTCGCTGACTCGCGGTCACTTCACTGATCGCCTGTCGGTAGGCGGCCATTCGTTGGACCAGGTTCTCTTCGCTTCCGGTCACGAAGTTGAGCGCGCCGATACCGAGCTGCCCGGCCTGTAGCACCGTCTCATGACGGCTGCAGGCGCTGAACAGCGGCGGATGCGGACGTTGCACCGGCTTCGGGATGATCTGTGTGGGGGGGATCTGATAATACGGACTGTTCCATTCGAAGACGTCGGAGCCCCACATCTGGGGGATCATCTGAATGGCGTCTCGCCACTGACCCTCGAGATGTTCTTTGTCGACCTCGAACGCGCCCTGTTCGACGGGCGTCATGCTTTTTCCGGATCCCCAGTTCACCCGGCCGTCGGAGAGGATGTCGAGCGTCGCCACCCGCTCTGCCACGCGGATCGGATGATTGTAGCGATGCGGGGTGAGCGTCACCCCGTGGCCGATGCGAATCCTCTTCGTACGAGCGGCCACGAAGGAGAGAAAGATCTCCGGCGCCGAGCAATGTGAGTATTCCAGAAGGCCGTGGTGCTCGACTGCCCAGATGCAGTGATATCCCAACTCGTCCGCGAGAATGGCTTGCTCGAGGCAGTCGTGAAACGCCTGGCGCTCCAAGGAGGCGTTCGGCGACGAGATCTGCACCTCGATGATCATCGAGAACTTCATGGCGGCTCCGTCTGGAAGGCGTGTCGTGGTACCAAGCTACTTGTGGGCCACTGGGCCGTGGCGTAGCGTTGCCGCCATGTTCGACTTCGTGATCGTCGGTGCGGGATCGGCGGGTTGCGTGCTCGCGAATCGACTGAGCGCGAATCCCAAGCGCAAGGTGGCGTTGCTCGAGGCCGGACCGCCGCGGCATCGCTCGTTCAAGGTGCGCGCGCCGGGCATGTATCAGACGCTGTGGCGATCGCCACTCGATTGGGCGTTCTCGACCGAGCCGCAGGTGCATTGCGACAATCGCCGCCATTTCTGGCCGCGTGGAAGGATCGTCGGCGGCTCGAGCTGCCTCAACACGAATCTGTACATTCGCGGCCATCGCGCGAACTACGACGATTGGCGCGATCGCGGCAACCACGGCTGGGGCTGGACCGACGTCCTGCCGTACTTCCTCAAATCCGAGGACAACGAGCGTGGGCGCTCGGAGTGTCACGGGAGCGGCGGCCCGCTGCACGTCAGCGACATCGCGGCTCCCAGCTCGGTGTCGCGAGCGTTCGTCGAGACGTTGGCGGCGCGCTGCAAGGTCCGGATCACAGACGATTTCAACGCGGGCGAGCACGAGGGCGCGGGCACGTATCAGGTGACGGTGCGTAACGGCGAACGCGTGAGCACCGCCGTGTCGTTTCTCGACCCGGTGCGCCGTCGCGCAAATCTTTCGGTGATCACCGACGCGTTGGCGACCTCGCTCGTGCTCGACGGCCAGCGCGTGACCGGGGTGAGGTACCGCGCGCGCGGCCGCGACGAAACGATCGAAGCGCGCGAGGTGATTCTTGCGGGCGGTGCGATCGGCTCACCGCACTTGCTCATGCTCTCGGGCATCGGCAACCGCGACGAGCTGAAGCAGGTTGGAGTCGAGCCGCGGCATGACTTGCCGGGCGTCGGCAAGAACCTCGAGGACCACCTGCTGATGGCCGTCGTCCACGAGGTGCCGACGGGCGTGTTCGCGCTGACGAAGGCGCGCGCCATCATGTGGGTCGCGCAGCACATGGTCGCGCGCAAGGGACCGCTCGGCAGTGGTCCGGTCGATGTCGGTGGCTTTGTCAAGCTCCTGCCGAGCGCGGCGATTCCCGACCTCCAGTTTCACTTCCTTCCCTGGGGTGTTGGACTGCCGACCGACGACAATGTCGCGATCATGGTCGGCCGCCATGTGTCGATCCTGCCGTCGATGATCTATCCGAAGAGCGTGGGCGAGATCCGGCTGCGCAGCGCCGACCCGATGCAAGGTCCGGCCATCGACCCACGTTACTTCAGCGACGCCGCGGACCTCGAGACGCTCGTCGCAGGCATCAAGCTATCGCGCGAGATCGCAGCGACCGGACCGCTCGCGAGCGTGCTCGGCAAGGAGACGTTCCCGGGGCCCGCCGTGACATCCGATGACGCCCTCCGTGCGGCGGTACGCAAATACTGCAACACGATCTTTCACCCGACCGGTACGTGTCGGATGGGGACCGATGGCCAAGCGGTGGTCGATCCGGAGCTGCGGGTGCGCGGGCTGTCCGGTATCCGGATTGCGGACGCTTCGGTCATGCCGCGCATCATCGGCGGCAACATCAACGCACCGGTGATCATGATCGCCGAGAAGGCAGCCGATCTGGTCGCGACCGGTTAGCGACGGCGTAGCCCGCTGACGAACGAGCCGGAGACAGGCTAACCACGTCTTTCCGGTCCCCGTCGTCCCGACCAGGAGCGTGACCTGGTGCGCGCGGATCCAGTCGCCACTCGCGAGTCGCAGGACGGTGGCACGATTGAGGCCTCGCTTGGCGCGGAAGTTGATGTCCTCGACGCAGGCGTTCACGCGGAAGCGGGTGGGTTGCAGCAAGCGGGTGAGCCGCCGATCGCCGTGCGCCGCTTGCTCGCGTTCTGGCAAGAGGGGGAAGCGGTCCTCGAACCTGAGGGGCGCGAGATCGGGGATCCCGCGCTGCTCCTCCAGGGCCTGTGCCATCCCCTGCAGGCGGAGCGCCCGGAGGCGGGTGAGCGTTTGTTCAATCAACAAGGGGAAGTTGGGGAAATGGGAGAAATGGGGGGTGAGGAACGGCCGGCGTTCCATCTGGCTCGGCGCTCTCGTCCGTGGGGGGACTCGCGAGCGCGAGACGATAGTACGCTGGGCCACGGATGTGGTCGTGCATCGCGGGCAATCGGAGGGGCGGCGCCGGCGCGTCGCGGACGCCGCCGGTGTCGGTGAGCGACAGGTGATCGGCGCCCGTCGCGAGAGCATCGACTTGTCCGAGCGATAACTCACCGCGCCGGTCGCCAGCGCGCGGCCCCAGGCGGCTTCGACGCGTCGGCGATCGTACTTCCGCTCGAGCGAGAGGAGCCCGAGACAGGCGCGGTAGCCACCACGGTACCGTGGAGGCCCAGCCGCCGCTTCATACCAACTATCCGTGACCACCCACCGAGAAGTGGCGCGGCGCGCTGCGCCGCCGCATGATCCGTTGTCCCCGATCGAAACCCCTGTCCCGCCGCTTCGTCCAGCGCTACGGAATCCCCGCGCTCACCGCCGGCGCCGCCGTCATCCATTGCTGCGCCGGCAGCTTCCGTTGCCGCGGATACAACTCGTCCAGCGTGCTGGCGTCGTACAATCGTCCGTTCTTCATCACCATCGCCACCGAGTTCGTGTTCCGGATGTTCGCGAGCGGGTTGCGATCGAGCACGATGAGGTCCGCAAGCTTCCCCGCCTCGAGCGAGCCGAGGTCCTGCCCCATCCCGATCGCCTCCGCACCGACGATGGTCGCCGCGCGGAGCACCTCGTGCTCCGGGAGCCCGCCGCTCTGGAGCAGCCAGATCTCCCAGTGCATCCCGAGGCCCTGGAGCTGGCCGTGGCTGCCTACGCCGATGCGTCCGCCGGCCGCGACGGTCTTCGCGACGTCCTGTGCGTGCTGCCACATCGCGTACTCCTCCCTGAGCGCGAAGCCCGCGGGGCCGGGTGAGCCGCCGCTGCCGAGCCCGCGCCGGCGGATCTTCGCGTCGAAGTCCACCGGGTGCGTGAAGTGCTTGAGCTTGGCGTCGCCCGCGAGGTTCTCGCTCTGGTAGAACCAGTTCTCGCCGAACGGGCCGCCGTACTCGACGATCAGCGTGGGCGAGTTCGTAACGCCCGTGCCCTTGTACCACTGGAAGACGTCGTCGTACTTGGGCGTGATGGGCAACGTGTGCTCGATGCCGGGGTAGCCGTCGATCCCGTGCGTGATGTTGAGCTTGAAGTCGAGGCCGCCCTCGGTGGTGGGCATCAGGCCGAGCTCCTTCGCGGCCATGATGATCCACTCGCGCTGCTGGCGGTTGCCCGCCATGTACATCTTGAGCGTCTTCGTGTCGTAGTACTGCGCGTAGCGCTTGAGGATCGTGCGCGCGTGGTCGAGGTCGCGAATCATCTCGCCGTTGAACACGCCGGGGCCGGTCGTGTAGATGCGCGGCGCGACCACCTCGCCGGTCTCGACGCGGTCCTCGTAGGAGAGAAAGTCGGTCGTCGCGGTCTGCGGATCGCGCGTGGTCGTCGTCCCGTAGGCCAGCTCTGCGAGGTACTGCCACACCTGGTTGGTGTGGATCTCGGGCGTGAGCCATTGCGGGTGGTAGTGCGTGTCCACGAACCCGGGCATGAGCGTCTTGCCGCTGACGTCGATCACCTTCGCCCCCGCGGGGACCGCCACGCTGCCGCGCTTCCC
>JBGPJH010000029.1:0-18584 GCA_041485305.1 Vicinamibacteria bacterium
AGTGAACCCGTCGGTTGGGTTCTTTGGCTGACACTCGACGGCATTGTTCCCCTGGCGGAGCACCTTGCGGGCGCCGGTCGCGGCGTCGTACGTCACCACGGTGGCGCCAGCCCGTAGGTCTTCTGGCAGCGGAAGCACGGCTTGAGCAACCAATGCGTCAACTGACTCAGTGTCGGCGGCGCGTACCGCAAGCGGACCCGAGAGAACGACAGTAGCTGCAACGCCAATGAGAAACTTCATACGGACCTCCATACATGCCCTTGCTTATACTGTCACGACTTCAGGCCGTCAAGCGGGAACGGACGGCGGAAAACGATGCGACCGTTGCGTTGCGGCGCACGAACCGGACATCCGCTGGGACTTCGTGATCGATAGCATAGCGCGGCTCTTCAAGGATGGGCGCCGGCTCTGCAGCATAGACGTCGATCTGCACGGCGCTGCGACGGCCATGCTTGCGACAGAACGCGTCCACGAGCATGGCCGCTTCGTATGGAGCCGCAGGGCATTTATACGCGGGCGTGGCCGTCATCACGACGATGCGGCCGGCGCGCAAGGTGTGCAGCGCATCCCGGAAGGCCTCCGCTCCCGGCAACGTGTAGAAGTTGTGCCCCGCCCCCGCCAGACCAGGAATCGCAGAGGGATGCAGCTCGACACCCAGCGAGACGACGAGGTAATCGGCATCCAACGTCTCGCCCCCGGCGAGCGTCACTCGTCGCGCCGCCGGGTCGATGCGTTCAACTTCGCCCATCCGGACGTCGATCCCCTTGCGCGCGAGCCGCTTGAGCGGCCGTCGAATGGATGCCGCGTCACGCTGGCCGACCATCAGCCAGAGGAGCGACGGTGCGAACAGATGGTCTCGCTCCCGATCGACCAGCACAATGCGATGGGGGCGTGGGAGCCGGCGCCGGAGTTCGCGGGCCGCGATGACACCACCCACGCCTCCGCCAAGAATCACCACCGTCCGAGGCTGGGCCACGATTGCCTCCTTGTTCAAAACTCGTACCGCGCGACCAGAAAGACGCCGCTGTTCTTCTGAAACTGACCGAAAAACGTATGGCGCTCCTGTCCCCAAAAGACATTGGCGCCGGTCTCCAACCAGAGCTCGTCAGTCACGTTGTAGCGGACCGATGGATTGAGGTAGGCATCTCGGTCGGTGGGGCTCCCCATGACAAACAGGTTCAGGCGCAGCGTTTGATGCCGCCGCAGTTGCGTGACGCGGAGGCTGCCGACCTGACGGACCTGGTCTCGCGCCGGCAGCCCTTGCGGTAACGTGCGCAGGTAGGCGTCGTGCTGCCGCATGAACTCGCCGTAGTACTGGAACGCCAGCGTGAGATCCTCGTGCGGCTGAAACTGGTAGGCCGCAAGCCAGCGCGTCTGGGAGTTCTCCACGGTCGGGTCGCTCCCTGACTCGTCGTCGCGGGAATCGTAGTACCCGCCTTCCAGCGAGAAAACGCCGGCTCGCAAAGGTCCCTGCAGGCTGCCGCCGTAGGTGTTGAGGCGCGGGTACGAAAACACCAGGCGCGTCGGCACCGTGTGGTCCGGCTGGCCCGTGGGCGTGCCAAAGAATCCCTTCGAGACGTAGCTCGCCACCTCAAACCGACCCACGCGCGCATAGAGCCGCCCCGCCAGCTGCATGTCGCCAAAGTCGGTGCCTGGTCGTCGGGTCACGCGGTCGGTGAGCGATGGCATCGGGTCGAAGAAGAAGAGCCGATCGGGACCCGGTGCGCGGTCAGGGGTAAACACCGGGGTGATCACCGCTTCGGCACCGACCGAGCCCGTGTAGGCCCCGACTTTCGCCGCGTCGCTGCCGAACTTCAGATATTCGAGCGGAGCGCCGGTGAGGAACGCCACCCAGTCTTTGGGGAAGACGTCGTTGATGAACAGGAGGTCGCCGAGACCCCAGGTCACGACCTGGCGGCCGAGACGAGCCGAGACCCGTCGCCCTCCGACATCGACGTACGCCTCGCGGAGATCGACGCGCGAGTCGTCGTGGACCGCGTCGTGAAACAGATCCACGCGGGCCAGCGCCCCCGCGCCCCCGTCTGGAGCCGAGAGCTCGAGTTTGAGCTGCACCCGCTCCTCGCCCCGCATGACATCGCACGCCATTTCCGGTGGGCAGTCCGCTCCCGTCGCACGGAAGGCGGAGTTGAATTGCGCAAAGCCGTGGGCGCTCGCCTGCGCACGCGCCGTGTCTGGAAGCGCGAGGGCCAACCCGAAGACGAGCGCGAATAGTCCGGTTGATCGCACAGGCCCCTCACTGGATCCAACGCCGCGGCGGTTCTCTCAAATAGCGCTCTGAGAAGATCTCAGCCTCGAGTCCGACGTCGTAGGCCACATCCGCAAACACGACTTCGGTGCGGTGTCCGGTCTTGACGTTCTTCATCGTGCGCTTGGTGATCGTCGCGTGGCCGTTGACCTCCCGAATCTCGTCAGCCGTGAACACCTTGAACAGGTCGCCCCGGACATCGTAGTACTCCTCTTCGACGGGCAGCCACGTCGCTTTGTCGATCCACGCGATCTTTCGGCTGTACTCCGCCGCCTCTTGTGCCTGGCTCTCGACGACGTAGCAGTCCTTCCCGCGCCGTTTGTCCTCGCCGCGCAGGGTGTGTCGATCGGACTCGAGATCGCGACCCGAGACCTGCTCGTACGTGAAGTCGGACCCGACGAAGCTCTGCGCGCTGTCACGGGCCGCGATCCGGCGGACGAGATTCAGCGCCGGCACGAAGAGCCATCGGTCGTCATCTCGCCGCGGATACTTGAGGACCAGGAAGGTCATCCCGCGGACGTCACCGGGTTGGTGAAAGTAGATGAAGTACTGCTGCTCGCCACCCTTGGTGTTGCGGCGCAACATCGTCAGGTCGCGGAGGCGCGTCTCTCCCCCGGCCGAGATCAGCGTCATCTTCACGCGCGCCTTCAGATCGGCGCCGGGATAGTAGAACGCCTGCTGGACCCGGGCGACGATGTCGGCGACGCCGAGCGGCGCCTGCGCGAGCAGGCGATCGGGCCATCCAGGGAGCGCGGGCCAGACGCCAACCAGCCCGATGAAGAGCAGTGCCAAGCGAGCTCGCATTAGATCCTCCCATGTCCGGCCAAAGGGTTCGCCGTGCCCACGTGTTCGCTCCGGTGCTCGGCCGTCCGTTCGCCGCGAGCAAAGAGGACGATCAGCGCGGGCAGGTAGAACAAGGTGAACAGCGCCGAGAGCATCATCATGGCGATGATGAACGCCCCCACGGTGATGTACGGCGTGAGGCTCGAGAACAGCATCACCGAAAAGGCGAGGGAAAAGAGCAGGGCGTTGCGTACGATCCCCTTGCCGGGTCGCGCCACCGTCCAGAGCAGCGCGCGCTCGGTGTCGGGGTCTTCGCCAAGGCGTTGCCGGTAGCGGCGAATAAAGTGGATGGCAAAGTCCACGGCCATGCCCAACGAGAGAGCCGACAGCACGGAGACCGGCATATCGAAGTCTTTCCCGACATAGCCGAGGGTGCCGTAGATGAGCAGGATCGTGAGGCCGAGGGGGACAAAGCTGACGAGCCCCCAGCGCCACGAGCGGAATGAAACCGCCAGGATGAGGAGCACCACCGCGAGGGCCGTGAGGAACGTCCGAACCATGTCGCGCAGCACCTCGCGGTTCCAGACCAGGTTGAAGTAGGCGATGCCAGCGGGCTGGAAGTGCAGGCCTGGCGGGGGATGCGCGCGTTGGTAGGCCTGCAGGCGATTGAGGACGCGCTCGACCGCTCCAGCGTCCCAGGTTTTGAGCTGCACCCAGAGGTTGGCGCGCTCGGCGGATCCGGTGATCAGGCTGTCCAAGGTGGCGGGTTTGGCGGCCGTGCCAAACAGAAACAGGTACTGGCCAACGGCCGCCCGCGTGTCCGGAATCCGCTCCTGCTCCGGCCGATCGTCGAGCATCACGCGGTTGACGCGCTTGACGAGGTCCACCACAGAGGTGGTCTTCCCGACGACGTCTTCCTGGTTGAGATCCCGCTGTACCGCTTCCAGGTAGCGGAGTGCCACGGGATCTTTGAGGGCGTCCTCGCCTGAACCGGAGGCCACCACATACAGCAGTGACGAGCCGCCGAGCTGTTCATTGATGACGCGGTCGGCCACGCGCACGTCGCTGGCCGGTTTGAACCACCGCACCATGTTGTTGTTGATGCGGATTCTCGGGAGGCCAACGAGCGCTACGGCCAGCAGCACGACGCCGCTGACGGCAACAGCGCGCGGGCGGCTTACGCTCAGCCGGCCGATCCCGGCGAGCCAGCGGGAAGCGCCGGCGTCCACGGACTCGTGGCGGCTGGCACGGCGGAGCCGATCCTCGCGCACGAGCATCATGACCGCGGGAATGAAGCTGAAGCTCATCAGCCTGATCACCAGCGTACCGAACGCGGTGAAGAGGCCAAAGACACGAACCGGAACGATGCCGCCGATGGCGAGCACGCCAAACCCGGCCGCGGTGGCGAGGGCCGTGTACCGCACCGGCGCACCCACGGCGGCGATGGTCTCGAGGACGGCGCGCCGGCGGTCCGGCACCTCTCGCAATCGGAAGTAGAACTCGTTGAAGATGTGGATGCTGTCGGTCGCAATCGCCATGAGGAAGACCGGCATCATCGAGCTCATGATGTGCACCGGTTGTCCGATGGCGACGAGCAGTCCCATGCTCCACAGCGTGGCCATCATCGCCACGCCGACAATCGCGAAGGCCAGCGCCAGATTGCGGAACATCGCGTACAGCGCCACCAGCATCAGCAGGCCGGCCATCGGCGCAAACAGGGCCATCTGTCGGAACATTTCCGAGCCGAACGTGTCCCGGGCGACTGGATCACCCGCCACGTAGAAGCGGAGATCGCCGCGCTCCTCGGCGAGCAGCGCGCGAATCCGGTCCGCCACCTCTTTGCCGTTGGCCCCGCGTTCGAGCGGGACGTAGATGGCCGTGGCCCGGCCGTCGGCTGACACGAGCCGGCCGACCACCATCGGGTTGTCCATCACCGAGCGCCGGAAGGCTTCAAGATCCTGTCCTGTCACAGGGATCGCTGGCAGGATCGGCTGGACACTGAGGGTGCCTGCCTCGGCGATCACGTTGTCGGCGGTGGTCAGGCTGGTCACGTCGGCGGCCACGACGCCAGGAAGCCGCACGATGCGCTCGGTCAGGCGGCTCACGGCTTGGAGCGCCGCCCGGTCGAACAGGCCCCCATCTCGCACGATCCCGACGACGATCATGTCCTCGTGCAGCCCGAACCACTGCTCGACCTGTCGGTTGAAGACGCGCACGTCGGAGGTGACCGGCAACATGTTCTTCGGATCGGTATCCGTGCGCATGCGCGGCAGCCAGGCCGCAAACACCATCGTGGCCGCGATGGCCAGCGCGACCGTCAGCTTTGGCCACGCCACCGCCCATTCTGGAAGCCGTCGGAGCATGTCCCGTCCTCTCAAAACACCAAAGTCTTGTCCGCCCACTGTGTCCAATCCGTAAGTTGGTCGAGCGAACTGCGATGGACCGCGTCGGACAGCTCGGCGTCGGTGACGCCGCGCGCGTCCAGACACGTGCCGCAGACGCCGACCTGGCCGCCGTGCCTCGTGACGCCGCGCAGCATCACCTCGACGTTGTAACAGCCCTGCGGCACCTTCTGGCCCGCCTTCGCGGCGCCTGCCGCGTCGCCGATGAGAAAGACTCTACGTGCTCACCCTCGCCCTTGGCCAGCGATCCGGCGAGCCGCAGGGCGTTGTAATTGCGTTCCGTGCCGTACGGAGGATCGTTGAGGATGAAGAGCGTCTTAGCCATGGATCGCGCTCCTTGCGAATGCATCTCGGGGGCCGGCAGCCACGCGTCGCGTCAATGTCTCGGTCATCCGCACCGCGGTGAGGAGCCACATGGCGGCACGAACCGTAAACCCAGGCCTACATGGCGGGCCGGCTGGCCGGATGTCGCCGCGCTCATCGGTGGATCTCAGCCTCAGCGCGCGGCTCGCCGCTGGTCTCAACGCGCCACCCGCGGGCCCGCCAGTCGGCGATGCCCTGTTCCATCCGGTGCGCGCGGAACCCTCGCTTGCGCAGCAGCTCGACGGCCTCGATCGCCATCACGCAGTAGGGGCCGCGGCAGTACGCGACGACCTCTCGGCCCTTCGGCAGCTCGGCGAGTCGTTTCTTGAGCTCCGGCAAAGGCACCGAGAGCGCGCCCGGAATATGCCCGGCCCGATACTCTTCCCGCGGACGCACGTCGAGGGTCGTCACTTCGCCGCTCCGCACGCGGCGAAGCAGCTCGTCGCTGCTGACCGACTCCAGGGCACCGCGCGCCTCGAGGTACTGCCGCGTGACCTGCTCGACCTCCGCCAAACGAGACTCGGCGAGGCGCCGCAGATCGAGGAAAAACGTGCTCACCTTGGTGTCGGCGAGCCGGTACGTCACATAGAGACCCGCTTTCTCGGCCTCCACCAACCGCGCACGGCGGAGCACTTGCAGGTGATGCGACGTGTTGGCGAGGCTGTGCCCCGTCTGTTGGGCCAGTGCCTCGACGGTCCGAGGTCCCTGCGACAGCAGGTCCAGAAGTTCCAACCGGCAGGGACTCGCCAATGCTTTGCTGATGCGCGCCAGCTGCTCGTAAATCGCCATCTTGAACCGGGAGGCAGGAGTCTTCATCGGGAAACCACCGCAACGTGAAGTAAGTCTAATAATCTAACGTATATTTGAATAATCCCACCGATGGCGCGTCACGTCAAGCGCACGTGTCTAGACGCCCGTCGGGGCGCACCTCGCCCGGTTGCTTCTCCTTCGTGAATCGCCTCGTGGGCCCTGGGAGTGTCGCTGGAGACGGGATTCGAGATGACGTGCCGGCCTGAATGGTGTTAGGGTTCGTACTGGCCTTCTCCTTAGGCGCTCCGATCCAATCGATCACCGTGGGGCTGGCTGAAGTCGATCGCGCGGTCATTGACGACGAAACGGAAGGGTTCGTGCGTGTGCACCACGAGCGCGGACGACTGCTCGGCTGCACGATCGTCGCCTCGCACGCCGGCGAATTGATCGGTGAGGCCGCGTTCGCCCTGACGCACCGCCGCACGCTCTCGGATCCCTCTTCGACGATTCACTCGTACCCAACACAGGCCGAGGCGCTGCGTAAGGCGGGCGATCGGTATCGGCGCTCGCTCGTGACCGCCCGTGTTCGCAGACTTCTGGAGAGGTACTTTCGATGGACCAGGTAATTCCGCTCGACGCGGCGATGCTTCGAGCGCCCGCTTATGCGACCGCCAACCTTTCGGCAGCCGTTCTTGCGCTCGACCCGGCACAACCCAACTGGATCGTGACCGATGACCGCGGCGTTCGGCTGCTCGCGTTGTTCGACGGGGAAACGCCGCTGCGCGCCGTGGTGGCGGCCTATGCGGCCGACGCCGGACTCGATGTGGCCAGGGCATGGCTCCACGTCGAGACGTTCGCGCGGGACGCGCTGCGGCAGGGTTTTTTGTCCCGCGACGGTGCCGTCCCGGTGCCCTATCTGGGACGATCGGCCTACCTTCAAACCGATCGGTTGGCCGAGCTGTGGCTCCACGTGAACGATTTCTGTAATCTCGCGTGCGCCCACTGCCTAGTGTCGTCAGGCCCTGATCGGTCCCAGGGATTACCGACCGCCCGCCTGCTGGACGCGATTGATCAAGGGGTCGCTCTGGGAGTCCAGCGGTTCTTCTTCACGGGCGGGGAGCCACTCGCCCGCCCAGACGTGCTCGAGTTGAGCCGACGGATCGTCACTGAGCACCAGCGCGAGCTCGTCATCCTCACCAATGGCACGCTGTTCAGGGGCGAGCAGCTCGATGGGCTCGCGGCGCTCGCCGGGGACCGACTGCGGATACAGATCAGCCTCGATGGCGCCTCGGCGGCGACCAACGATCCGATCAGAGGTGCCGGAACGTTCGAGCGCGTCACCGAGGGGATTCGGGCCGCCGTCGCCGCGGGCCTTCGGCCCAGCGTCACGATGGTGCTCCTGAAACACAACCTGGGCGAGGTGGAGGCGCTCGTCAGGCTGGCGGCTTCGCTCGGCGTCCGAAACGTGCATCTCCTCTGGCCGCACCGCCGCGGCCGGGTGCTGAACGGCCCATTCGCGAACCTGCCGGGGGCCGATGCGATTCTCGGCGCCGTTCGCAGTGCTCGCACGGTCGCTCGTGAGCTGGGCGTGACCATCGACAACGTCGAGGAATTCCGCCTCCGACTCGACGGCCGCGCCGGCGTCAAGAACGATCTGGCCGGCGCAGGGTGGAACAGCCTCTGCGTGTACACGGACGGGTGCATCTATCCGTCTGCCTCGATGGCGGGCGTGCCGGAGCTTCGGTCTGGCGATCTTCACGACGCATCACTCGAGCAGATCTGGAAGGAGAGCGCGGTCTGCCGTGAGCTGCGCGCCGCCACCGTCGAGCGCAAGCCCCAGTGCCGGACATGCACGCTGAAGTTTCTCTGCGGAGGCGGCGACGTCGAGCACGGCTACTGGGCGTCTCGCAGCTTCGTGGGACACGATCCCTACTGCGACCTATACAAAGGACTGGCGGCCGATGCCTTTGCGGATCTGGCGTCGGAAGGGCGCACCACCGTGCAGCCGCGTTCGGGCTTCGATCGGCCCGTCGTCTTTCGAGCGATGGGTGAGCGAACGCTGCACGACGAAGCGGCGATCGTCCGGACGACCCATTCGGCGTGCGTCCTCTCCGAGGAGGTGATCGAACGGTCCCGTGGATCGGTCCGCGAGTTCTACAGACACGCGGCCGAAGAGCCGCAGGCCGAACTCTGCTGCCCGGTGCGGCCCGACGAGGCCGATCTGACCCACATTCCGCGCGAGGTCGTGGAGCGCTTCTACGGCTGCGGCAGCCCCGTGACGGCTGCAGCGCTTGCACCGGGCGAGACGATGGTCGATCTCGGCTCGGGTGCGGGCATCGACTGCTTCATTGCCGCGAAGAAGGTCGGCGCCGAAGGACGCGTGTACGGCATCGACATGACCGACGCGATGCTGGCGGTTGCCAATGAATGCCGGCCGAAAGTCGCGGCGGCGCTCGGCTGGGATGTCGTTCGGTTCCACCGGGGGTTTCTCGAAGCGATTCCGCTGCCGGACGGGACGGCCGATGTCCTCACCTCCAACTGTGTGATCAACCTGTCGCCAGACAAGCCGCGGGTCTTCTGCGAGATCTGGCGCGTCTTGAAGGATCATGGCCGCGCCGTAGTTGCCGACATTGTCGCCGATCGCGAGGTGCCGCCCAGGATGCGCGCCGACGGCCAGCTCTGGGGCGAGTGCATCAGCGGCGCTCTGACCGAAGAGGCGTTTCTCGCGGCGCTCGAGCGCGCCGGCTTCTACGGCCTATCGATTGTGAAGAAGACCTTCTGGCGTGAAGTCGAGGGCTGTCGCTTCTTCTCAGTGACGGTGCGCGGCTACAAGTTCGAAAAAAAGGCAGGGTGCACCTACCTCGGCCAGTACGCGATCTATCTCGGTCCGCTGAAGGCCGTCATCGATGAAGAAGGACATCTGTTCCCACGGGGGAGCCCCGTGGAGGTATGCACCGACACAGCCGCGAAGCTCTCGCAGGCGCCCTACGCGCGATCCTTCGCGATTGTGGACGGTCCCGCGGGCCACGTTGCCGTGGACGGCGGCGAGGCGTGTTGCGCGCCAGGCGCGGGCTGCTGCTGAGGACGTGCCGGATCGGAATGAAGTGATCTGGAGTGGACCTCGTGACGCAAATCGCGCGCGTCTTGTGGCCAATTTGTCAGTTAGAAGGTTATACGGACGCCACCGTTGATCAACCGTCCGTCCAGCGGCGCCCACGCGTCGACCGTCCATCGACCATCAGCGCGCCGCGTCGGCAGCAGGAGGGGATCGTCCCGGGTCTGCCGGATGTCGAGCAGGTTTTCGCTGTTCAGAAAAAGGCCCAGCCGTCCGAACTTACGCTCCGCAAGTGCGCCGAGCAGCACGTAGGGACGACCTGTCGATCGGTAGGGGTTTTCGTCCAGCGCCTGGCGGCCGGTGTAATACCCTTCGAAACCCAATCGGCCGCGACCTTCGAATTCCCACATCACCGTGAACGACGCTGTCTGTCGCGGGGTGAGCGGCACATCGCGGCGATCACCGCGGTCCGGATCGACCTCAGTCGAGCGCGTCCAGCCGTGCGTGAACCAGGCGGTGAGCTCACCCGCCCGATAGCGGAACAGCAGTTCGGTCCCCGTCGTCCGCGTTGGGCCGTCCACGTTGACAAGCCTGACGTGCCCCGGGTCGGCGACCTGCTGTTGCACGGGATCGTTGACGAGCGAGGCGAAGACCGTGCCGGTGACTTCCAGCGGGCCAAGCACACGGGTCACGTCCACAGACGTTCCGCGCGCACGCTCGGCACGCAGTCCGCGCAGCGGGAGCAGACGCGACAGGCCCGTTTCCTCCGTTTCCTCGATGAACGGCGTCGGCGCGAAAGCGCCGGTTCCGGCGGCGACCCGAACGGTCCATCCCGACCAGGGCCTGGCGAGCACGGACAGCCGTGGCGTGAACAACGTGCCGTACTCCGAGTGCACGTCCGCCCGCGCGCTCACGCCGAGCGTGAATTTCGGGCCGAACGACACTTCGTCCTGCGCAAACACCGCCGGCACTGAAAAGCGGTAATCGAACTGCGGCACCTGATCGAGCGTGAAGCGATCCTGCTGGAACGCGCTGCCCATCACCCAGGTGTGGCGCCCGGTGACGCCTTGCAGGGAGGCTTCCGCGAACCACACCGCCCGCGTCCCGTGCTCGCTCACGTCGCCCCACTGCCGTTGTTGCTGTTGGCGAAGAGCCGATCCGCGGACCGACAGCACACGGCTGCCGGCAGTCAACCAGCGGCCGACGAATCCACCGTCGTAATGGCGCGTGTTCACCGCCTCCCGGAACGGGCGGCCATCAGGAGCGGTGCGCAACGGAAGGGTTCCCCCTTCGCGATCTTCGGCAATGACGCCGATCGTCGCAAACGCGGAGCTTCCCTGCCGGTTGTCGAAGAACACGCGCGGCCGAATCACGCCGCGATTGAAGGTCGGGAGATCGGACCATCCATCGCCGTCGAGATCGCGCCTCGTTTGGCCGTTATAGCTGCCGAGCAGCGTCCACGACCAGTCGGCAACCGGCGCCTGCGCGTGCCAGGCCGCCAGGTCGCGGCCGGTCTGCGACGTCGCGTTGACGAGCAGCCGCGACTCGGTCTCCCGCGGCCGCCGCGACACGAGATTGACGACGCCGCCAAGGGCGGACGCGCCGTACAACGCCGAGGCGACGCCTTTGATGATTTCCACCCGACCGAGGTCCAGCGGCGGGACCTGCAACAGACTGAGCGAGTCGCCCTGCGCCCCGTAGAGCGGCAACCCGTCGGCAAGCAGCTGCGAGTAGCGTCCCCGAAGTCCCTGAATGCGTACGTTCGCCGCGCCGAGCGACGGCGCCGTGGTTTGCACGCGCAAGCCTGTCGTTTCGCTGACCAGCATCGCCACGCTGCCAGGCGTCATCATCGCCTTCTCGTCGATTTCCTCCTGGTCGATGACTTCGACCCGCAGCGGCTGGTCCTGAAGTCGCGTGTTCGATCGGGTTGCCGAGACCGTGACTTCTTCTTCCAGGCGCTGAAGCTCGACTGACACGGTGCGCCGCTCTCCGCTCGCAACGGTGAGGGTGATCGCTAACGGAAGATAGCCGTCCTTGGTCACGGTGAGATCGAGGGGACCGGGGGCCATGCTGAGAGCGGCGATTCCGCTCCGGTCGGTCACCGACGTTGTCCCGTTCGCCAGGATGGATGCTCCGACAACGGCCTCACGCTGGCTTCGCACCTCTATCTGGACGAGCGCGTTGTCAGTCTGGGCGTCCGCAGACCCGAGGGATAGCAGGAGCGCTGTCACGCAGGGCACCACATGTCTCGTTCGCAACATGCTACCTAGACTCAACCTCCGCAGAGCGGCAACGGAAAGGCCCCTCATTCGCCTGAGGCGGGAAGTTCCGAGCCCAAAACGCCAACAGCCTGCGCAGCGAAGACGGCAAGCAGAAGCGGCGCTCGTGTGGCCCTCTAGTCAAGACGTCTCCGCGATAAATAGGCGCGAAACCGGGAATCGTGACCGTCCCCCTTGTGTCAATCGGCGCCGGGCCGCGTCCAAGCGAATGTGGCGATCAGCGGGGCCAGTACATGATCACGGCCATTCCGCCGAGGGCGATCGGTGCTCCGGCTGCATCCGGAATGTCTGGACGATTGCCATCCACGACCCATCCCCAGGCAAGAGACAGCGCGATGAACGCACCACCGTACGCCGCGTAAACGCGACCAAAAGGCGCCGGCGATACGTGGGAATGACGCCGTATAGAAGGAGAGCTACCGCGCCTACCAGGCCGAAGATAGCTCCGCGGCCCTCCCGCCAAAACTGCCAGACGAACCAGCCGCCGCCAATCTCACAGAGACCCGCGACGACGAACAGCGCGATCGAGCGCGCGATTACCTGCATATTTGATTATGGTTCATCGGTAGAACGAGCACCGCATCCTGCGTATCGGCGTGGCCGCTCTCGTCGAAACATGTACATAGCCTGCTGTCAGATTCCAAGTCGTCCTCGCCTTATTGAATCCTAACTCGATCGCCTCATCAGGCGGCCGTGACCAGCCAGTTGCGAAACGCGTCCCAGACACCCCGCCAACTACCTGCAAGTCAGCTGCTTACACTACCCGCTCGTCGTTGCGATCAGGCTGAAGCAACGAACGGATCTCTCGTTCGCACGCGGCCGTAGTGGCCCGCTCGAAGTGACCCAGCCTGTCGCGGCGCAGCTGAGACGCCTCCGGTGTCGTGCACCGGTCGATCGGAATCGATCGGCCAATCGGCCGCAACTCCAGCTCATCGCCCACCCGAATTCCGAACCGATCGACGATGGCCTTCGGCAGCGTGATCTGAAACTTGCCGGTCACCTTGGCCATGGGCGGATCATCTCGCGAGTCAAGGATCTGGTCAAGGATTCTGCCTTGATTCCTGATCGGCACGCCTGCTGAGTCGGTCGTCGAGCGTTTTGAATGCGCGCGGACGACTACTTCGTCGGCGACGGCGTGATCACTGAGCGGCAAAGCTATGCTGATTTCGCGGTGGGCGCCGGAGGGCTTCGAGGCGATAAGATGCCTACGTGGGCGAGACCCGAGTTGACCTCCAACACCTCCTCGAAGATCTGCGGGATGCGTACACGGGAGCCCTCGAGGAGACGATCCTCACCGAAGTGGTGGCGAACGCGCTCGACTCGGGTGCCACGCGCGTCCTTCTCGTCACCAACCCGCCTGACGCGACGCTGACAATCTTGGACGACGGGCGCGGAATGCAGCGAAGGGAGTTGGCGCGGTACCACGACGTGGCGGCGAGCACCAAGGCGCGGGGGGAAGGAATCGGGTTTGCCGGCGTCGGCATCAAGCTTGGGCTGCTCGTGTCGCGCGAGGTGGTCACCGAAACCAGGCGCGGCGCCACGCACGTCGCCACGCGGTGGCATCTGGCATCGCGTCATCGCGCGCCTTGGAAGTGGATTCCGCCGCCGGGCCTGACAGCGTCTCGTGGCACGGCGGTGCGACTGACCTTGACGAATCCGTTGTCGCCGTTGCTCGACGCCGGCTATCTCGAGGAGGCCGTCCGGCGACATTTCGAGCCGCTGCTCGATACCACGTTCGACCCCTTGCTTGGGCGGCATTATCGTGACGGTGTCATTTTCGAGGTTGACGGGCGGGAGCTGCTACGCGCGGAAGGGCCGGGTTCTGAGAGCGTACCGATCTCAATCAGGCTGGGCCGTCGTCGCACGCCCTCCGCAACTGGCTTCATCGAGCGAAACGCGCTCCTACCCGTCGATCGCGAGGGAATCGCGATCAGCACGTTCGGCAAGGTCATCAAGCGCGGGTGGGATTGGCTCGGTCTCGCACCCGCGGCGCGCGCGCACATCACCGGATTGATCGAAGCGCCCGATCTCGCGGCGTGCCTCACGCTCAGCAAGAACGACTTCATCCGCACCGGCACACGTGGCGCTTCGTACCTCGCATACCGAAAGGCCATTCAGGAAGTGGTCTCCAGGCAGCTCGCCGAGTGGGGCGATGCGCGCGACGCAGAAGTGCGGCCGCGCACCGTCCGGCTGGAGCGGGATCTCGAGCGCGTGCTCGAAGACCTTGCTGATACGTTTCCGCTGCTGCGGTCATTGGTCGATCGCCGAGCCGGAGGGCAGAAGCGATTGCCGATGCCGGGCAGGGGTGATGAACGCGTATCAGCGCCACTGTTCGCGAATGTGCCCGTCGGTCACCAGTCCGCAGGCGCGGGAAGCGCCTCGTCGCCGACCGGAGGCGCCACTGCGAAACCACGAGAAGGGTCATCCTCGCCGAAGCCGGATTCGCCGACCCGTTCGCCGGAGGAGGGGCCGCGCTCGGGAGATCAGGCTCTGCTTGGAGGCGAAGCTTTCGCGCCCAGCGATCGGCAGCCCCAGTCCGACATCGAGGCGTCGACCGGGACGCTCGAGACCGTGAGCGGACGACGCCGCCCGGCGCGGCACGGTCTGCTGCTGCAATTCGAGTCGCGGCCTGCCGATTCGGAACTGGGCCGGCTGGTGGACAGCACAATCTGGGTCAATGATGCCCATCCGGCGTTCACGCGCTCGGTTGCATCACGGTCGGTCGGCTATCACACGGCGCTTGCGGTGGCTCTCGCATTGGCGCCGCTGGCCGTCGAGGCGCGCGACGAGCACACGTTCATCACGCAATTCCTGGCACACTGGGGCGGCGCACAGGCTGCGAACCGAGTGACCACGCGGCGGCGGGCGAAGAAGACGGCTTAACAGCTTCGGTTTCAGGTTGATCGATGAGCTGCGCCAGCCCGGGCGGGACGCGCTTCGGACGCTCGTCAAGAATCTCAGGGAATGCGCAAACGACCTGGAAATCGGCTCATGAGCACGCCTCGGGACAAGACCAGGCAGGGTGCGGATGTCGCGGCATAATAGTTGTGGAGGGGACCGAACCGCACAGAAGGTTGCGACGTCTGAAATGCCCGTGGATTGCTGCCACCGTTCGGAGGTGCCGATGGTCCAACGGAGTTACATAGCCGTCTTTGTCGCAGTGGTGATTCTCACGTCCCTCACGGCTCCAGTTACTGCACAGCGCGTGACGCGCCGCGTGTTCGTCAGCGCCACAGACAGCTCAGGCACAGCCGTCAGTGGCCTCGGGAAGGCCGATTTTACGCTGACTGAAGACGGTGTGCCGCGTGAGATCTTGCGCGTAGCGGCCGACGTCCCGATGCGCGTGCTCCTCTTGGTCGAATCCACCTCTGCGATCGCCCCGATGATCACTAACTTTCGCAGTGCGCTCCAAGCCTTCTACGACGGACTCTCCCCCGCACTGGAGGTGGGGTTCATTACCACCGCTGGTCAACTCAAGGTCCGCGTCCCACCAGGCACGGATCGACAGAAGCTTCGGTCGGAGTTCCAAGCCTTCTCATCTGAGTTAGGGGGCAATGTGGTCATCGACGCGCTTCTCGAATCTGACAGCCGATTCCTCAAGAACGCACCTGATCGCTGGCCCGTGTTCGTGCTGATCACGACCGACTCGGCGTCGATACGAAGTCAGCCGCCGATTGACCGATACAACAGGTTTCTGAGCGATTTCATTTCGCGCGGCGGCAGTGCTCATGCTGTCCTGATTCAAGGATCGCGGCCCGGCGCTCTCACTGACATCATCACGAACATGGTGGGCAACACAAATGGGGTCCTGGAGACGATGAACATCAGCAACCCGCTTGCCGACAAGATGAAGGGCCTGGCCGCGCGCATTTCAGCCGATCACGCCGCCATGATTGGCCGATACGAGGTTGAGTACACAAGCGAGGTGAAAGCCGCGACGCGAGGTGAAGTCGAGGTCGGCGTGGCGCGTAGTGGTCTGAGCGTGCGCGCGTCCCCTCGCCGGCCGTTCTAGCGCGGCCTGGGCGAGGTTCTTGTCATGGACCGCCTGGGGCGCGCAGTCCCAGCGTGGCCACGTCAGTCAAGGTCGGTACGTGCCGCGGACGTTACTTGCGCGTCGCCGACCACTGGGCCGTACCGATCCCACCGAAGTCCGCGTCGCCCTTCAGCGTGTTTTTTTCGAGCGCCCCCGTCAAGGTCATGGTGAACGACTGCCCCTGTGCGTCAATCTTCATGGTCAGCTTGAGCTTACCGTCATCGAACGTGCCCTCCACGGGTGCCTCGCCCTGAGGACTCGAGAGGTTGCCGGTCACCTTCTGGCCTTCCTGTTTCAGCGTGAGATCGGCATCGGCAGGACCCTGATCGGTCTGGAAGGTCATCTTCCAGGCGCCGGTCACACCGGCCTGCGCCAAGGCAAGAGGCGCGGATAAGGCGACGGCGGCGGCCACCACGACGCGGATACATACATTTCTCATACGTTTTCGCCCTCCCTGCCTACTGCGGACATCCCAATTTGGCCGTCCAAGATCGGCAGTATCTTACCCCCAACATCCCGCTTAGTAAGCAACACGTTGGCGCCCTCTCGAGTTTTTTAATAACATGCCTACCGCGCACTGTGCCGGTAGCTGTGTCGATTACCATACGACCGGCAGGATAATGGTCACCCGCGACGCGAGTCGCATGAAAGGGAGGCGTTTATGATCGTCGTTCGCAACGTGTTCCAGTTGAAGTTTGGGAAAGCGCGAGAAGCCGTCGCTCTCATGAAGGAAGGGGTAGCTCTCCAGAAGAAGGCGCTCGCCGGCGTGGACTTTTCCACGCGTCTTCTAACGGATGTCACGGGCCCGTACTACACGCTGGTGCTGGAGTTGACGGTGCCGAATCTCGCTACCTTTGAAAGCTACGCCCCCCGCCTCTTCGGCGACAAGGACTGGCAGGCGAAGTACCAACAGATGGTGCCGCTGGTGGAGTCCGGCCATCGCGAGGTTTTCACAATCGTCGACTGAGCCGAACGCCCCGCTCCATCGGCTTCAGCTGCGAGGTAGCTGCCGATGGGTGAACCATCCTTAGACTGAAGCCGCCATGCCGCAGCGCTCAGGACGTGCCTTTCTGCTTGCGGTTGTGTTGATGCTCAACGGCGCTGGTCGGCTGGGTGCGCAGCCACCGGCCGGACAGCCGGTGACGGGTGCTGTGGTCGACCCGACGGGTGCCGTTCTCCCAGCGGCCCCGGTGGAGTTGAGAACGTCAGCGGGCTCGCTGGTCGGTTCAACGAGCGCGGACAACACCGGCGCGTTCCGCTTCGACCGCGTGGCGCCAGGCCGTTACGACCTCGTCGTCACGTTCGAGGGGTTTCGTCCCACGACCGTTCGCATCACGGTCGGTACTCGAGCGCCCGCTCCGGTGCGCGTCACGCTGCCGCTCGCGGCGATCCGTCAAGAGGTCACGGTGGGCAGGGCGCCAGCGGAGATCAAGCCGGACGCGGCCTCCAATCTCGACGCCGCGACCGTGGACGCGACGGCGATCGAGAATCTGCCGGTCTTCAACCAGGACATCCTCGCGACGATCTCGCGGTTCCTCGATGCGAGCGCGATCGGTACGAGCGGCACTACGCTCGTCGTCAACGGCGTGGAAGTCAACAACCTGAACGTCTCCGCGTCGGCCATCCAGCAGATCAAAATCAACCAGGACCCGTATTCTGCCGAGTATGCACGGCCCGGCCGCGGACGCATCGAGGTGGTGTTGAAACCGGGATCGCAGGCGTACCACGGGACAGGAAACGTCATCTTCCGCGATTCAGCGTTCGACGCACGCAACGCCTTCGCGGCCGTGAAGCCGCCCGAGCAGCGGCGGATCGTCGAGGGGTTCCTCAGCGGGCCCGTGCGCCACTCGGAGAGAACCTCGTTCACCTTGTCGCTGAAGGATAATGCCGACGACACCCAGTCGATCGTTTTTGCCCAGGGACCGTCTGGACCCATTCAGCAGAACGTCGCCTCGCCTTACCGGAACGTGCTTGCCGCGGGGACACTCAATCACCAGCGCGGCGAGAAGACGACGATGTCGCTCACGGTCTCGTATCAGGACCAGACGACGCACAATCAGGGCGTGGGTGGCGTGACGCTCCCGTCGGCCGCGACCGACTGGCACTTCCTCGAGCAGACCGCCGTGTATACGCAGCAGACGGTCTTCACCCCGAGGCTGCTCCACCAGTTGCGGCTGTTTGTGGGTCAGGAGTTCGAGCCGACGACGAGCGTCACCCCGGCACCGAAGCTGGTCGTGCTGGACGCCTTCACAGGTGGCGGCGCACAAGGCACCCAGCTTCGCACGGAGCACCATTTCACCTTGACGGACATGCTGACGTGGTCCTCGGGCCGGCACACGCTGAAGGGTGGGATCAATATTCCCGACTGGAGCCGCCGGCGGTTCGATGACAACACGAACACCGGCGGCACGTTCTCTTTCTCGAGCCTCGCCGACTACACCGCAGGCCGGCCGTACGCGTTCGTGCAACAGGGCGGCAACGGCCACGTGGCGTTTCTGGAAAAGGTGGTCGGCCTGTTCGTGCAGGACGAGATGCGCGTGAGTCCCAGACTGTCTGTCTCGCTCGGTCTCCGGTTCGACTGGCAGAATTATGTGCACGACGACAACAACGTTGGGCCGCGCGGGTCATTCGCCTTTGCTCCACACGCCGACGG
>JBGPJH010000030.1:0-18454 GCA_041485305.1 Vicinamibacteria bacterium
AGAGTCACCTCCGAGACCTACGCGCGCGCCCTGAAGCTCTTTGGCAAGACCAATCTCGTTGATGTCGTCGACTTGATGGCGCAGTATGCCGGGACCGCCGTGAACCTGACCGCGGCCAACCAGTGGATGCCTCCTCAGATGAAGCAGTTCTTACCGCTGCCGTTCACGCCTCCCAACGATATTCTTCCGGACTCGAGAAGCCGCATTCCCGTCGTCAATCCGAACCCGCCTCCGGTTCAGATCCAGGCCCAAGGCCAGCCGGCACCCGCCGGTCTTTACCGGCGCACGCTTGCGCCGCCCCCGACCGGACCAGCATCGATGGGGCGCTTCGCCGCAGGTCTCAAGTCCTTGGAATCCAGCCAGGGGCGGGCGTTGATGGCACTGGCGATCCTCATCACGGCCCGCGAGCACGACGAGCGTTATGACTGGCTCATGAACGAACCTGCCGCGCGCCAGGACGGCCTGGACCCTGCGGCCATCGACGTCGTCCGCCTTCGCAAGCCGCTGACGGGATTGAGTGAAAAGGAGGCGATCCTGATCCAATTCGGCCGCGAGCTGTTCGGCAAGCACTACGTGACGGCGGGAACCTACGCGCGAGCGAAACAGGTGTTCGGACAGAGAGACCTTTCGGACTTCGTCGTCGGGTTAATGGCGCCGCACGCGAGGGAAGCGACTCTGTTGACCGCGTTCGATCAGCAGCCGCCCGCGGGCCAGAAACCGTCGCTGCCGATTCCGTGACGCGGGCTGTCAGCTTTTGCGTCATCGATGGAGGGCTCTCATGGATCGCCGCGAATTCCTGACCGGTAGCATGGGTGCAGCGCTCCTCGCCGCGTCGCCGGAGGTGACCCATCTCGTCCACGCACCATCCAATCCTCCCGGGTGGAGCGCGGGGAAATGGGGTGAGTGGTATCCGGACGTACTCGGCGCCGACAACAGGCTGACCACTGCCACTCCAAAGCCCTACTGGCAGAATGGCTGGCTCAAACAGCACGACCGCCTGATGGAGTTGCTGGCGGCGATGAAAGGACGGATGCCGTTGGTCGTGAGCGGCGATCTGCACGCTGTGGCAATGGGCCAGATGCTGCGCTGCGGCACGCTCGATCTCAAGGCGAACCCGATCACGATTGTCCTGGCCGGTCCCATCGGCACAGGCGCGGGTCTTTGGCCATCGGCGTTCCGCGGCGTGGGTGCTACCCCGCCGGCACACCTGGACATGCGCGAGGAGATCAAGCCAATCGAACAGCACGGCTTCACGTTGGCGGACTTCCTGCCGGATCGGATCGCCCTGCGATTCTTCAAATGGGATGTCAAGACGCAATCTCCCGACGCCATCGACACCTTGGAACCATTCCATAGCGCGGAGCTTGGGCGCCCAACCTCATAACGCTTCGACGTGAAGAGTGCACGCTGAATGGTCGCTGGCAGTGCCCAACGATGTGGCAACATACGCGGTCGTATTCTTCGCTGGAGGGGCGGCGCCGGCGCCGTCAGGGTAAGCGCATGAATGCACCGAGTGAGAAAGTCGCGCTCGTCACGGGTGCGACCCGAGGCGTTGGTAAGGGCGTGGCCAACAGCCTCGCGGCTGCGGGTTTCTCTGTATACGCCACTGGTCGGTCCGCGGCTCAAACCGATCTCGGTCGCGGCATCGTGCCGGTGGCGTGCGATTCCACGGACGTTGATGCCATCGCTCAGGTGTTCGAGCGCATAAGGACAGAGCGGGGTCGCCTGGACGTTCTCGTCAACAGCGCCTGGGGTGGCTACGAACGCATGGTCGAAGACGGCCAGTTCACGTGGCCCGTCCCGTTTTGGCAGCAACCGCTGTGGCGATGGGAGGCCATGATCACCGTGGGTGTGCGAGGCGCTTTCGTGGCGAGCCAGCATGCGGCTCGCCTGATGCTGCCGGCGCGCCAGGGACTGATCGTGCATCTGTCCTCCTGGGCTGCCCGAAAGTACATCGGCAATGCCCTGTACGGCGTGGCAAAGGTGGCAAGCGACAAGCTGGCGGCGGACATGGCCCACGAGCTCGAGCCGCACGGCGTGACCGTCGTGTCGATGTACCCCGGTCTTGTTCGAACCGAGGCGGTGTTGGCGGCAGGTGTCTTCGATTTGAGCAATTCGGAGAGCCCCGAATTCATCGGGCGCGCGGTCGCGGCGCTCGCCGGCGATCCGGAGGCGCTTCGGTGGACCGGGCAGGTTGTGGTGGCGGCGGCGCTCGCTCGTGAGTACGGATTCACCGACGTCGATGGACGACAACCGCGTCCGCTCAGCCTCGCGGAGGTCTGAGACGTGACGCTAGCGTCGCCAAAGACGTCGGAGGGGAGGACAGCTTGACAGCAGTTGTCGGTCTTTCGCGTATCGGTCAGATCTCGATGACCGCCCGCGACATCGACCGCGCCATCGTGTTCTATCGCGATGCGCTCGGCCTTCCCTTTCTCTTCAAGGCGCCCCCTCAGCTCGCTTTCTTCGACTGCGGGGGGGTGCGGCTGCTCCTGGACGTCCCGGTAGACAAGGAGTTCGACCATCCGGGTTCCATCCTGTACTTCGCGGTCGACGACATTCGGGCGATGCATCAGTTGTTGCTGACCCGCGGAGTGAAGTTTCGCGACGAGCCCCACTTGATCGCGCGCCTTCCCGATCGTGAGGTCTGGATGGCGTTCTTCGACGACACCGAGGGCAACACGTTGGCGCTGATGTCCGAGCTCGAAATCTGAAGTTGGTAGGCGAGCTGACAGCTGACAGCTTCTTGAATGGAGGAGTGACATGATCCTGAAGCGTGGCCTATCGATTCTGAAGCGGTTTGTGACGCTGACGCTGGTGGCGCTCGTCATCGTCGTGGCAGTCGGGACTGCCCAGCAGGCTCCCGCGCCGGCCCAGGATACGCTGCCTAACGGCCCGCAGGTATTCATGTCCGGCGGGAAGGCCTACCGTGTGGTTCCAACGAAAGGATTGGTCCGGCCGTGGGCCTTGGCGTTCCTCCCGAGTGGCGAGATGCTGATCACGGAGCGGCCCGGGCGCCTGCGGATCGTTCGCAACGGCGTGCTCGATCCGGCAGAGATCACCGGCATGCCCAAGGTGCTACATCAGCGGCTCATGGGCCTGATGGACATCGCGCTCCACCCGCGGTTCGCCGACAACCACCTGATCTACTTCACGTATTCCAGACCCAAGCCGGACCAGGCCGACGTGGCCAGCGCGACGCTTGGCCGGGCGCGCTACGATGGCGGGCACGCGCTCTCGGACGTGCGCGATCTCCTGGTGTCGGACGCATGGACCGATCAGCCGTCGGCGTCCCGGATCGTCTTCGGCCGCGACGGGAAGCTCTACATGTCCATCGGCATCCCGATTCCCGGCGTCAAGCCCGGCACGCTCCCCACGCGGAGCGCGCAGGATCCTTCCAATCTGGCCGGAAAAGTGCTCCGGCTCAACGACGATGGAAGTGCGCCGTCCGACAATCCGTTTGTGGGCCGGCGGGGTTATCGCCCCGAGATCTTTGCGATGGGCATTCGCAACGCGCTCGCCCTGATCGTGCACCCCGACACTGGCGAAATCTGGGACGCTGAGAATGGGCCGTTCGGAGGGGACGAGATCAACCCGATCCGAGCAGGGAAGAACTACGGCTGGCCGGTCATTTCTTATGGCAGGGCGTACGGGGGCGAGCGGAACGAGGGCGGCTCCGGTCCAAGTCTCGAGGAACCGTGCGCGCCCGGGATGGAACAGCCGTATCTGTTCTGGTCCCCCTCGATTGCTGTGTCGGGCATGGTGATCTATACAGGCGATCGATTCCCGGCCTGGAAGGGACACACCTTTATTGGAGCGCTCACCGGCACGCATCTCGAGCGCGTCCCGGTCAACGCGAAGGGGCTGCCGGGCCGTCCCTGGGAGCGGATGCTGACCGAGCTGAAGCAACGCATTCGCGAAGTAAGGCAGGGACCCGATGGCCTCCTCTACTTGCTCACGGACGAGGATGCTGGAGCGCTGCTGAGGATTGAACCGCTCGAAGTCCCCCAGTAACGACCGGCCGAGGCCGTTCCGCCTTCGCGTGAAGGCTCCGGTTCCATGCTGACAGGGGACAGCGGAGCGCTGACAGCTCATTCAGCCCACAGGTCGCCGTCGTGCTAGAGTATTCTTCGGATTTGTGTCACCGGCCCGTGATGGGTCGGCTGCGGGCTATTCTGCGGTGATTTTAAGCGGTTTCCCCCCATTTTCGCCGATAACCGCGGGCGCCGGCCGGTCGCACGGCCGCAGGGCGTCCTGCGCCGAAGGAGGAACGAGCATGCAAGCGACGATCAGGCGCCTGGGTGGTCTGTCCCTGGTGTTTCTGCTGTCCATGGCGAGCGTGGCGCTGGCTGCGGGGTCAGACCTGCGACTGGTCGCGGCTGCCAAAGAGCAGAACAAGGCGGTCATCCGTGCGCTGCTGAAAGAGGGCGTCGATGTCAACAGCGCGGCCACTGACCGGGCCACCGCCCTGCACTGGGCGGCGCACTGGGACGATGTCGAGATCGTGGACCTGCTCCTGAAGGCCCGGGCCAACGTCAACGCGGCCAACGACCATGGCGTAACCCCGCTCGACCTGGCGAGCGAGAACGCCAGCACGGCGACGATCGAAAAGCTGTTGGCGGCCGGCGCCGACGCCAAGCATGCGCAGGCCAACGGCCTGACGCCGCTTATCACGGCTTCGCGCGGCGGCAATCTCGCGGCCGTGAAGGCGTTGCTGGGCCACGGCGCAGACGTCAACGCGGTGATTCCGGAGAGCGGCCAGACGGCGCTGATGTGGGCGACCGCGGAACGCCACCTGGACGTGATGCGGGCGCTCGTGGCGGGCGGAGCCAGCGTACACGCGCAGTCGAAGATCGGGTTCACGCCGCTGCTTTTCACCGCGCGCAACGGCGACATCGACGCGGCGAAGATCCTGATCGCGGCCGGTGCGGGCGTGAACGAAACCGGTTCGGACGGCACGCATGCGCTGCCGCTGGCAGTCGTAAGCGGCAACGACGAGTACGCGTTGTTCCTTTTGGACCAGAAGGCGAATGCGAACGGGCGGATGTTTGGCGTCACGGCGCTGCACGCGGCCGCGGCGCCCGTTGATATGTGGCTGCGCGGGTGGTACCGCGAGCGCGGCGTGGATTATTCGAGGCTGGCGGTTGGGATCGACTCGAGTCGCCGGGTGGCGCTGGTCAAGGCGCTCATCGCCCACGGGGCCGATGTGAATGCGCAGATTACGGAGTCTACGGGCGTGCAAGGTTGGCTGACCCTGAAGAACGGTCCGTTCGAGCCGTTCTCGGTGGGCACCGGCGACCTGAAGGGGGCGACCCCGTTGTGGGTGGCCGCGTTCGACATGCACGGCCAGCAGTACTCGGGGGCGGCGTTCGGAGATCGGAGCACGGAAAACAAGTCTCGGAAACCTGACATCCTTCGCGTGCTCCTCGAAGGAGGGGCCGACCTGAACCTGACGACCGACGACAAGACGACGCCGCTCATGGCCGCAGCGGGCTTGGGACACGGCACGTACCTGCCGGGCCAGCCGCGGGGCGCGCGGACGCCGGACGCCGAGGAAGCCGTCAAGATTCTTGTCGAGGCGGGCGCCGACGTGAACATCACGAACCAGGCACGCTTTACAGCGCTGCACGGGGCGGCCTTCAAAGGACTGAACGAGGTGATCGAGTACCTGGTGGCGCACGGGGCCAACATCAACGCGCAGGACTACATGCAGCGCACCGCATTTCGGATGGCGGAAGGCTCCAAGCAGACGTTTCAGTTTCAGGAGTGGCCGGAAACGGCTGAACTGCTGAAAAAGCTGGGCGCCGATACAAACCTGGGGGTTGCGGGTCGGGTCCAGGAGCGCCAGCGCGACGCGGCAGGCCAGGACGCTGGAAAGCAGCAGGAGCAGAAGTAGCTATGTCAAGGATCTTGCGGATCTTTTCGACTCTGGCAGGCGTGGCGCTCGTGGGCGTCGTCGGACTGCATGCCGCGCAGGCGCCGGCCCCCCGGGCGGCGCGCGCCCAGGCGCCATCGGCTCCGGCGGCGACACGGGCGGCCGCTCCGACGCCCGCCACCCCGCTCGACCGAGCGCTTCTCGATCAGTACTGCGTGACCTGTCACAACGAAAAGCTGAAGACGGCGGGACTTACGCTCCAGACGCTCGACCTGACAGCGGTGGCACCCAACGCCGACGTGCTCGAGAAGATCGCCCGCAAGCTGGCCACGGGGCAGATGCCGCCGGCCGGGCGGCCGCGCCCCGACAAAGCCGCGGCGGACGCCTTCGTGACGAAGCTCGAAGCCGCGCTCGACCAGTCGGCGGCCGGAGCGCCCAATCCAGGTCGCGTCGTCGTGCATCGGCTGAATCGGCTGGAGTACGTCAACGCCGTCCACGATCTGCTGGCGCTCGACATCGACGGCTCGGCCCTGTTGCCGGCCGACAACGGCGGCGTGGGGTTCGACAACAACGCGGACATCCTGTCGGTGACGCCAGCGCTGATGAACCGGTACCTGTCGACGGCCACCAAGGTGAGCCGTCTGGCGATGGGGGACCCCACGATCCGCCCGACGATTCAGGTCTATCGGGCTTCGGAATGGGGAACGCAAACCACCCGCGCCAACGAGGATCAGCCGTTTGGCACGCACGGGGGGCTGGCGGTGCGGCATGCCTTCCCGCTCGACGGGGAATACCGGATCAAGATTCGCCTGCAGCGGAATTTTTTCGGCGGCACGATTCACGGCATCGACGACGAGCACGAGATCGAAGTGCGCCTCGACGGCGGCGTGGTGCAGCGCTACAAGGTGGGCGGGAAGTACAAGGGGGCCGACGCGGGCATTCTGATTGCGATCCCCGAAGACGAGCCCGAGATGCAGAAGCTGCATGCGTATCATCTGGACGCCGATCAGGATTTCAATTTCCGGATCGCGGTCAAGGGTGGGACGCGGCTTGTGACGGCGGCATTCACCGATCGCGCGCCGTCGGTGTCCGAGATGGTGCCGTTGCGGCCGCGGTCGCTCAAGAATTCGAACTTCGACGATGCGAGCGATCCCGGCATCGACTCGATCGAGATCTCCGGGCCGTCCGACGCGAAGGTTCCGGACGACACGGCGAGCCGGCGGCAGATCTTCGTGTGCCGACCGGTCTCTCCTCCCGACGAGGAGCCCTGCGCCCGGAAGATTCTCAGCACGCTGGCGCGGCGGGCATATCGTCGACCGGTGGCCGACGTCGACGTTCGCGAGTTGCTGCACCTCTACACGCTGGGGCGCCAGGAAGGCAATTTCGACGCGGGCATCGGGCGGGCGCTCGAAGGCCTGCTAGCGCTGCCGGCGTTTCTCTTCCGCATCGAGCACGATCCGGCGGGCGCGAAGCCAGCGGCGGTGTACCGGGTGAGCGACCTGGAGCTGGCGTCACGACTGTCCTTCTTCCTCTGGAAGAGCATCCCCGACGACGACCTATTGGACGTCGCGGTCCGTGGCCGCCTGAAAGAGGCGCCGGTACTGGCGCAGCAGGTGC
The DNA here is from genome assembly GCA_041485305.1 of Vicinamibacteria bacterium. Taxonomy (GTDB): domain Bacteria; phylum Acidobacteriota; class Vicinamibacteria; order Vicinamibacterales; family CAVVIG01; genus JBGPJH01. Next base: position 7,490 of record JBGPJH010000030.1, read on the forward strand.
GGCGGATGCTGGGCGACCCCAAGGCCGCCCGGTTCCTGAACGACTTCGTGGGGCAGTGGCTGACGATTCGTAACATCCAGGCCCAGGAGCCGGATCCGGTCAAGTTCCCCGAGTTCAACGACAACCTGCGCGCGGCGATGCTGAAAGAGACCGAGCTATTCTTCGAGAGTCAGGTGCGCGAGGATCGCAGCGTGCTGGATCTGCTGCGCGCCGACTACACCTATCTCAACGAGACGCTGGCGCGGCACTACAACGTGCCCAAGGTGTACGGCGACCATTTCCGCCGCGTGCCCGTCACGGACGCGGCGCGGCAAGGGCTGCTCGGGCAGGCGAGTATTCTGACGGTCACCTCGTATGCGCACCGCACATCGGTGGTGCTGCGGGGCAAGTGGGTGCTCGAGAACCTGCTGGGCACGCCCCCGCCGCCCCCGCCGCCCAACGTGCCGCCGCTCAAGGAAAACGACGGCCGGAGCGCGCCGACCTCGCTGCGGGAACGGATGGAAAGCCACCGCCGGAACCCGGTCTGTGCGTCGTGCCACGCGCGGATCGACCCCAACGGGTTCGCGCTTGAAAACTTCGACGCGACCGGGAAGTGGCGGACGACCGACGAGGGGGCTCCGATTGAGGCGGGGAGCACGCTGGCCGACGGGACGAAAGTGGATGGCGTGACGGGATTCCGGGCGGTGTTACTGAGCCGAAGCGACCAGTTCATCCGGACGGTCACCGAGAAGCTGTTCGCGTATGCGATGGGCCGCTCGCTGGACTATTACGACGCGCCGACCGTTCGGCAGCTGGTGCGCGACGCAGCCAGGGACCAGAACCGCTGGTCCGCGCTGATTCTCGGCATTGTCAGCAGTCAGCCCTTCCAGTCGCGACGCGTGCAAGAGCCGAGAGCGGCGCCGGCGACCGCCGCGGCGCAGGGCCGATAAGGCGAACAGATCGAGGCAACGTTCAAGAGGGTCGCGGAGACGCGAGGAGGCAGACGGACATGTTCATCACGAAACTGCATCTTTCCCGGCGCACGATGCTGCGGGGACTCGGGGCGAGCCTGGCCCTTCCGCTGCTCGACAGCATGGTGCCGGCGCTGACGGCGCTGGCCAACACGGCGGCGGCGCCCGTGAAGCGGCTGGGGGTGTTCTACGTGCCCAACGGCATGGCTATGTGGGCCTGGTTCCCCAAGACGGAGGGGCCGATCCAGACGCTCCCGCCGACGCTGCAGTCGCTGCAGGCGCACAAGGAACACGTGCTGCTGATGGGCGGGCTGGGCGATGAGGCCGCCAACAAGGTGCCGCGTTCTGGCGACCACGCCCGCTCGGCGGGGACGTTTCTGACCTGCGTGCCGTTCAAGGCGATCACCGACGCCAACGTCATCGCCGAGACGACGATGGACCAGGTGGCGGCGAAGCAGTTCGGCAAGGAAACGCAGCTGGCCTCGCTCGAGCTCGGGATCGAGTCGGCGGCGATGCTCGGCTCGTGCGACGGCACGAGCTGCGCGTTGACGAACACGATTGCGTGGAGCACGCCGACGACGCCGTTGCCGCTCGACAACGACCCCCGCTCGTTGTTCGAACGACTCTTCGGAGCGAGCGGGAGCACGGACTCGGCGGCGCGGCTGGCGCGCATCAAACGCGACCGCAGCATTCTCGACGTGGTGAACGAGCAGATTCAGCGTCTCAACACGCGGGTCGGACCGAGCGACCAGGCGAAGTTCGAGGAGTATCTGCAGTCGGTGCGCGACGTGGAGCGCCGGATTCAGAAGGCCGAGGAGCAGAATGCGCGGCAGCTGCCGGTGGTCGACCAGCCGATGGGCATCCCGACCGACTACGCCGAGCATGCCAAGCTGATGATGGACTTGCTCGCGCTGGCCTATCAGACCGACATGACGCGGGTCTGCACGTTCATGCTGGCCCGCGAAGTGAGCGGGCGGGCGTATCCCGAAATCGGCGTGTCGGACTCGCATCATCCGCTGTCGCATCATCAGAACGAGCAGGCGAAGCTCGATCGGCTGCACCGGATCAACGAGTATCACTTCCGGCACTTCGGCTATCTGATCGACAAGCTGGCGAAAATGCCCGAGGGGGACGGCATGATGCTGGATCACTCGCTGTTCCTCTACGGCACGGGCATCAGCGACAGCAACACGCACTTCCACGACGACCTGCCGATTGCGCTCGTGGGCGGCAAGGCGGCAGGGATCAAGGGGGGCCGCTACCTCCGGCATCCGCAGGGGACGCCGCTCGCCAACCTGCACGTCACGATTCTGGACAAGCTGGGCGTGCACGTCGACAAGTTCGGAGACAGCACGGGCCAGCTGACCAACCTCGGCGCCGCCGTGCTCTCAGGCGTCTAATTGGGACCTCGCGCGAGCCATCCGGGCCGGATCTCCCGAGGGGTTCGGCCGGTTTTTTTGCCCCGTGTCGCACCTTTTCTTTTTCTTTCGAGCGCGCGGCTTGTTGTGAACCCGTAAAAACACAAGCCCGATCGCAGTCCGAGTGTTATGCTCGCCGCGTCCGCGTTCGCGCATGCGCTCCCGAGGCCGCACTCAACGTCACCGAGCGATTCTCGCGACCCTTGCCCTCGTGTTGGGCCTGACAGCGGCGGCGCTGGCGCAGCGCGGGTTCTTTGACGGTTACGGGCGGGAGCCAGCGATTCACAACATTCCCTATGACGGGCGTTTCACGTTTGTTCGCGTGAAATACACGACGGCGCCCGGCGGCTATTGGGCTGGCGGGCGGCCGTCCTGGGTACACGGGTTTCCGCTGGCCGAGCGGAACCTGATGCAAATCATGAACGAACTCAGCTTTCTCGGGGGCCATGTCGAGGACGTCAACGTGCTGACGCTCGACGATCCCGCGCTGTTCCAGTCTCCCATCGCCTACATCATCGAGGTGGGCTGGTGGACGATGACCGAGCAGGAAGCGGCCGCGCTCGGCGCCTACCTGCTGAAAGGCGGATTCGTGATCGTCGACGACTTCAAGGTCAAGGGCTGGAGAGGTCTCGAAAGCGGCGGCTGGGAGCCGTTTGAATCCAACGTGCGGCGGGTCCTGCCCGAAGCTCGCTTCTTCGACCTCGACGTGTCCGATCCGATCTTTCATTCGTTTTTCGAGATCAAGTCGCTCGAGACGGTCCCGCAGTTCTACAACAGCGGGCGGCCGGTGTTCCGTGGGGTGTACGAAGACAACGATCCGCACAAGCGGTTGCTGATGATGGTGAACTACAATACCGACGTCTCGCAGTTCTGGGAATACTCGGCGAGGGGTTTCAGGCCGGTTGAAGATACCAACGAAGCGTACAAACTCGGCGTGAACTACATCATCTACGGTTTGACGCACTGACATGAGCTTCTGGTCATGATTACCAACATCCCCACGATCGCGATTGAGGGCGCGAAGAAGGCGGCATCTGCTTCCCTGGCCGAGGCGCGCAAGAACGGTTGGACGATGGCCGTGGCGGTGGTTGGTCCCTCCGGAGCGCTGGTCTACTTCGAGAAGATGGACGACACACAGGTCGGCAGCGTGAACGTGTCCATCGACAAAGCCCGGTCGGCGGCCTTGTTCAAGCGGCCTACGAAAGCGTTCCAGGACGCCCTGGCGGGGGGAGGCGGCGGGCTTCGCATCTTGAAGATTCGGGGTGCCGTACCAGTGGAGGGCGGCCTGCCGCTGATCGTCGGCGGCAGGTTGGTCGGAGCGATCGGCGTGTCCGGCGGCACCTCCGAGCAGGACGGCCAGTGCGCCCAGGCCGGCGTCGAAGCGCTGAAGTAGTTTAAGGTAGGAGAACGGGGATGTCAGTGACACTGCGAGTGAACGCGGTTGGATTATCGGGGTTGGCGGTCGCGGGCGCCCTGGCGTTGTCTTTCACATGGGCGCACGCCCAGAGCCGGGGGAACGCCGTGGCGATAGACCCCGACGACATCGGAGGCGTCGTGACGAGCGCCAAAGGCCCGGAAGCTGGTGTCTGGGTGATTGCGGAGACGACGGAGTTGCCCACCAAGTTCGCCAGAATTGTCGTCACGGACGACCAGGGACGCTACGTGCTGCCTGACCTGCCCAGGGCGAGCTATGAGGTGTTCGTCCGGGGCTACGGGCTGGTGGACTCGCCGCGGGTCGTCGCGAAGCCGGGTCAGCAACTCGACCTGAAAGCCGTCGTCGCGCCCGACGCGAAGGCGGCTGCGCAAGTCTATCCGGCCAACTACTGGTTCTCGTTGATGGAGCTTCCCAAAGGGCACGAAGAGGAGCTGGTCGATGCGACCCGCGGGTGCCTCGCGTGCCATCAGCTAGGCGACCGGGCCACTCGAGAGATCCCGAAGGTTCTGGGCACATTCACGTCGAGTCTCGAGGCCTGGGATCGACGCGTGGCCGTCGGGCCTGCGGGGCCCGGAATGGCCGCTGGCTTCAAGCGCCTTGGCGACGTCCGCAAAGCGTTTGCGGACTGGACCGATCGCATTGCCGCCGGCGCGTACCCGCGGCAGGCGCCGCCACGTCCCGCTGGGCTCGAGCGCAATCTCGTGCTCTCGCTCTGGGATTGGGCCGGTCCTACCGGTGGTCGAAGCGACGCCATTGCCACCGACGATCGCCACCCCACGATGAACGCCAATGGACCTGTGTACGGTGCGATCCAGAGCGCGGACATCATTGCCACGCTCGATCCCAACGAGAATCGGGCGGGTCAAATCAAGGTTCCCTCGAGCGCTTCGGCCATCGGGATCGGATCGGCGTCGCCGTACTACGGGGACGAGGCGATTTGGAAGCGGTCGTCAGACCCGCGAAGCGTCGTGATGGACCGGCAGGGACGCGTGTGGGTGGCGGCGCGGGTGCGGACGCCGGAGCAACAGCCCGCCTACTGCAAGGACGCGTCGCTGAACAAGTTTGCCAAGTACTTCCCGATGCCGGTCGGGAGCAGCAGGCAGCTCTCCATGTACGATCCGAAGACGAAGCAGTTCACGACATTGGACACGTGCGGGACGGCGGACCACAATCACTTCGCCGAAGACGATTCCTTGTTTTTCGGCCAGGACAGTCTCATCAACTGGGTCAACGTCGCGACCTTCGAGAAGACTCACGATGCGGCAGCCTCCCAGGGCTGGTGTCCTGCGGTGCTGGACACCAACGGCGACGGCAAGATCACCGAGTGGACGGAGCCCAATCAGCCGATCGATCCGAAGAAGGATCACCGGATCGCCTTCGGGTGCTATTCGATCGCCACGGGTCCCGATGGCAGCGCCTGGTGTGCCGGGATCGGCCGCACGAACAAGGCGATCGTGCGCATCGAGCGTGGTCCGAACCCGCCACAGACGTGCAAAGCCGAGGTCTACGAGCCGCCGGCAGACAAAATGCCCTTCCCTGGCTCGGGTGGTCTGGCCGTGGACAGCAACGGCGTGGTGTGGCAGAACTGGCGAGGTCCCTACCAAATCACGAGCTTCGACCGTCGGAAGTGCAAAGTCTTGAACGGTCCGAACGCGACTGGACCGCAGTGCCCGGAGGGGTGGACGGTCTACCCGAAATCGGTACCGTCGTTCCAGGGCGCGTCCGAGCAGTACCGAGCCGACATGCTGTATCTCACGCAGAGCGATCGCGACAACGCGCTCGGCCTCGGGAAGGACGTCGCACTCGCGGGTGCCATGAACTCGGATTCCCTCCTGGCCGTCGTGCCGCAGACGCGGCAGGTCCTCATTTTGCGCATCCCGTATCCGCTGGGTTTCTTCTCGCGTTCCGCTTCGGGCCGGATCGACGATCCGAAGACCGGGTGGAAGGGGAGGGGGGTCTGGTCCAACTTCTCTACGTACACGCCATGGCACATGGAAGGTGGCAAGGGCACGATGCCCAAGGTCGCGAAATTTCAGATCCGACCGAACCCGCTCGCCAAGTAAGCCTGACCGAGCCCTTCCCAGGGTAACCAATGGATCGACGCGGAGGCGGACGCGATGGCCGGCCGACAGATAGCATTGTTGCGCGGCATTAACGTCGGTCGCGCGAAGCGCATCGCCATGGCCGATTTGCGTACGCTGGTTGAAGACCTCGGTTACCAGGATGTGCGGACCGTCCTCAACAGCGGCAACGTGGTTTTCACCGTCCCGGGGAAAATGCGGGGCAGCTCTGCCGCCCGCATCGAGCGCGCGATCGAGACGCGTTTGGGCGTCTCGTCCCGGGTGACGGTGCTCACTGCTGCCGAGCTTGCGACCGCCATCGCTGACAACCCCCTCGAGGATGTCGCCGATGATCCCAGTCGCTTGCTCGTCACGGTCCTTACCAACCCGACCGATCGAGCGCGTCTGAAACCGTTTGCGCGAGCGGACTGGACCCCAGAGGCCTTGGCAATCGGCGTGCGTGTAGCCTACCTCTGGTGTCCGGACGGGTTTCTCAAGAGCGGGGTGGCCGAGGCTGTTAGCCGGGCACTTGGGGATGCCGCGACGTCCCGCAACTGGGCGACCATGACCAAGCTCCACGCCCTCGCGGGCGGTTAGCCAACTCTTGCGGATCTGGCTGGTCTATCGGCTGTGACATCCTCCAACTCGATGTCTCCGCTGCGTCCCTTCTTGAAATGGGCGGGCGGCAAGCGCCAGTTGTTGCCGCAGCTTAGACGGTTTGTCCCGGAAGCGTTCGGACGGTACTTCGAGCCGTTTCTTGGCAGCGGTGCGTTCTTCCTCGATCTGTGCGTGCGTGGCCACATCGAATCGCGCTCCGCGATCCTGTCCGACAACAATGCGGATCTGATCGGCTGCTACATGGCTGTCGGGGGGCATGTCGAACAGGTGATCCGACAGCTTCGAAAATTGGCAACCGCCCACGAGGCCGACGGCCAGCGCCACTACTACCAAATCCGTGACGAGCGATTTAATCCGTTGCGCCGAAAATTGAGGGCAGGCCGTCGGGATAGCTGTGTCGACTACCCCGCGACGCTTGCAGCGATGTTCGTGTACCTGAACCGTACCGGATTCAACGGGCTGTACCGATTGAACGCGAGTGGCGATTTCAACGTACCGGCGGGACGGTGCACGAATCCGAAGATCTGCGACACCTCGAATCTACAAGCGGTGGCCTCTGCACTTCGGGCGCCGGCAACCGAATTGCGCCACGGTGGTTTCGATGCCGTCGTCTCGGAGTGCCGCCGGGGCGACTTCGTGTACTTCGACCCGCCTTACGCGCCAGTTAGCACGACGTCCAGTTTCACGTCGTACACCGCTCAGGGGTTCACCGATGCGGACCAGCGGCGCCTTCAAGCCGTCGTGATCGACCTCGCCCGTCGGGGTTGCTTCGTGATGTTGAGCAACTCGACCGCTCCTCTCATCACTGAACTGTACGAAACAAGTTCAGCAGCGCAGGACGCCGGCCTGCGTGCGCACCGTGTGCAGGCGCGACGTGCGATCAATTCGGACGCTTCTCGCCGGGGCCAGATCGCCGAGTACATCATTTCCAACGTCAACCCGATTACGGAACATCACATTCCAGGCGCCCTCGCTCAGCGGGTCCCAACTATTGAACGCTGTAAGTAGCCCGCTGACGATTTGCCGAGAAGGTGTGAACACGAGACAGGTCAAGCCTCCGATGATTACATCCACACGCCGCGCGGTCCTGACCGCACTCGCCGCGACACTGTTGGCCGGCGGCGCTTTGGCGCAGGGCGCAGACCACATTCGTCGTCTGCCCCTGCAGGGTGCGCCGAACTTGCGCGATATCGGCGGGTACGTCACCGGGGATGGCAAGCACGTGCGGTGGGGACGGGTCTACCGCTCCGGCCAGCTCGCTCAGTTGACCGATAAAGATTACGAGTATCTCGCAGACCTCGGAATTTCCGCGGTCTGCGATTTCCGACGCGACGACGAGAGACGGGCCGCTCCGACTCGCTGGCGGGGACCGAATCCTCCCGAGAATGTCTGGCTGCCGGCCGAGACGGCGACCCGCCCGGCGGCGACGCCCACGCCGTCAGCGCGCGAACTGGTGGCCGCGGGCGCGAGTGCGGCCGAGGTGGCGGCCAGCATGCGCGCCTCCTACGAGCAATACATCGTGACGTTCGCACCTTCGTACGCAGCCGTAATCCAGCGGATCCTCCAGGGCTCCGGCCCGACGCTCTACCACTGCTCGGCCGGGAAAGATCGCACGGGCGTCTTCAGCGCCTTGTTGCTTCTGATGCTGGGTGTTTCCCGCGAGACGGTCTTCGAGGACTATCTGCTTACCAACAGCTACGTGGGCACAGCCGAGCGCATAGCGGCGACAGCCAGGGAGCTGAAAGCGTCGCCCGACGCCGCTCGCGCTCTGCTCATCGCCGATCGCGCTTACCTGGAGGCGGCACTCCAGACTGTCGACCGGACGTTCGGCTCACTCGACAACTACCGCCGGTCTGCGCTCAAGCTGTCGGATCAAGACCTCGGGCGTTTGAAGGCGCGGCTGCTCGAAGACTGATGGACGCGGCTCCAGAAAGATCCGTTGTAATGAGTTTGACGCGCGCTGAATGTCAGGGCAGACTGACAGCGCGGTCGGACCGCCCACGCGTCGCATACGAGGCGGCCGGATCGAGAAGTAGAAACGAGCGCAAAGCCAACACATCTCACAAGGAGCACGCGATGCGACGCATCATTCTCGGATTGGTCGCCGTCCTGTTTACCCTCTCGCAGGCGCCGACCTTCTCGCAGGCCGGCAATCCCACTCTCGCGACCGATATCACTGCAGCCGAGATTCAGACGGTTGTGCAGAATATCGCCGGCGGCACCGACCAGCAGATCAAGGTCGTCGGCATGGACAGATACAACGTCGGCGTCGGCATTCTCCATCGCGGCGCGACGAAAGGTGGGGCTGCCGTCGGGGCGATCAACCACGAACGGGTCAGCGAAATCTATTACGTCGTGTCGGGGTCTGGGACGCTCGTCACAGGAGGGACCGTCGCCGGCGCGAAACCGCTGCCGCCCGACGGTTATCTAGTCAAGGTGGCCGTTGGACCGAGCAACAACGGAGTGTTTACTCAGCCTGCTCAAAGCCGCAAGGTCGCAGCCGGCGACGTCGTCGTCATTCCGCCCGGCGTCTACCATGGGTTTAGCGAGATCCCCGATCACATCGACTACGTTTCGGTGCGGATCGACCCGGACCACCTGCTGCCGAGCGGACACGTGCACCCCTTGCTCACGAAGAAGTAGCAGGTTACACCTTGGCGGTCCAGAACGGGCCGCTTGGCGCGCCTCGTTGGCTGTAGCCCTCAGCTTTCAGCATTCAGCCTTCAGCAGAACGAAGTTGCTGATAGCTGACAGCTGACAGCTGCTGACTGAGGGCTGAATGCTGAATGCCGAAGTCTGATCTCTCCGAGATCGCGCTGCTGTTCCTGCGCCTGGGTACGACCGCCTTTGGCGGCCCCGCGGCGCACATCGCGATCATGGAGCACGAGGTGGTCCGTCGTCGCGGCTGGCTCACACGTGAACAGTTTCTCGACTACCTTGGGGCTACCAACCTCATTCCAGGGCCGAATTCCACCGAGCTCGCCATCCACATCGGACATGCCCGCGCCGGCTGGGCGGGCCTCGTCGTGGCCGGCGCCTCGTTCATCCTTCCATCCACGTTGATCGTTGGCGCCATCGCTTGGGCGTACGTGCGCTACGGAACTCTGCCGGCGGCTGCGGGACTTCTGTACGGGGTCAAGCCCGTCGTGATCGCCATCGTTGCCCAGGCGCTGTGGTTGCTGGGGCGGCAGGCGATGAAGACCGTCACGCTCGTGGTGCTGGCCATGGCTGCCGTGACGGCCATAGCGGCCGGTGTCCACGAGCTCGTCGTGCTGGCCGGCGCTGGCGTCCTCATGGCCATCTGTCGAGCACTCTCCTCGTCGAGACGACGAGAGACGGCCGCGTTGGTTCTCGGTGTTGGAGGTGCCCTCGATGGAGCCGGATCGTCGGCCGTTTCCGCTCTTGGGTTATCGGCCGTCGGAAGTCCTTATGGGCTGTGGTCTCTGTTTCTGGTCTTCGCCAAGATTGGCGCCGTGCTCTTCGGGAGCGGATACGTGCTGCTCGCGTTTCTGCGAGCCGATCTGGTCCATCGCCTCGGTTGGCTGACCGAGCAACAGTTGCTCGATGCCACGGCCGTCGGGCAGGTCACACCGGGACCGGTGTTCACCACCGCGACGTTCGTCGGCTATGTTCTGGGCGGTCCCATGGGCGCAGGCGTCGCGACCCTCGGGATCTTCCTGCCGGCGTTCGTCTTCGTGGCACTGAGCGGGCCGCTTGTGCCGCGCCTGCGTCGCTCGCCGATCGCGGGCGCTGTCCTCGACGGCGTGAACGTGGCGTCGTTGGCGTTCATGACCGTCGCTGTCTGGCAGCTCGGCCGTGCCGCCCTGGTGGACCCTGTGGCGATGGTCGTTGCCAGTTTCAGCCTGATCCTGATCGTGCGATATCACCTGAACTCGGCTTGGCTCATCGCTGCTGGAGCGCTGGTTGGATGGTTGGCGACGATGCTGTCCGCTTGACCGCACAAAAGAGCGGTGCCGAAAAAAACTGGCCCGCCGGAGCTTCACGCGAGCGCGGAACGTCCACGCTACATCAGGAGTGACTTTTTCACAGGCTTGTGACGCACGACAGCTGTGTGACTGTCATCGGCTGGCGGCAGCGTCGTCTGACCGCGAGGACAGGTGACACGGAAAATCAATCAGAAACGGCCGCTTTTGTCCAGGCATGCCGGTTGCACAACGCCGCGGCGCGCGTCCACGTCAGAGTCGCCTGAGGAAATCATGCAAAACACCCGTCGAGAGTTCTGCGTTCATTCGTGCCAAGTACTCTCTCTCGCCGCTGTGGGCTCGATTCTTGAGGGCTGCGGCGGCAGCAGTCCAACATCCCCGAGCTCCACATCATCGGTTCCGTCGGTTCCGTCGATTCCGTCGGTCGGGGCGACCGTTGTCAACGGTGCCGTCGCGCTCACCATCGACAGCGGCTCGCCGCTCTCGACCGTCGGGAGCGCCCTGCTGATTCAGACATCGTCCGACAATGTGCTGGTGGCT
>JBGPJH010000031.1:0-18232 GCA_041485305.1 Vicinamibacteria bacterium
CGTGAGCCACGTGCAACACCTGGGGCCGATCCACCATTCGGTCGAGACCGGATCGGGCAAGACCACGCTCTTGTTTTCGCATCTGTCGGCCAACCACGTCGTCTTCGCGGTCGATGCGGGTCAGTCCATCACGCAGGTCAGGAACAGCCCGCTGTTCAATCGGAACAGCACAACGTTCGTGGAAGGCCCCACGCAACGGACGCTGCCCAGACAGACGTTCGAACACACGCACCAAATCGTGTTCATCGACGGTCCGCACGGATACCCTTTTCCCGACCTGGAATACTACTACTTGTACCCGACCCTCCAGACAGGCGGCCTGCTCATACTGGACGACATTCAAATCCCTTCGATTGCCAGGATGTTCGACATCATCAAGGCAGAGGAGATGTTTGAGTTCCTGGAGGTTGTCGATGGCAACACCGCGATTGTGAGGCGGACAGAGGCCACGCTGATCGACGCTGAAAGCGATAGCTGGTGGCTACAGGGGTACAATCGAGCGTACTATCAACAGCTCCTCTCGCCGCCTCAGCCGCCCGACGTGAGCCGTAAGCCTGCGTCCATCTTCCACAAGATCGGCCGAAAGGTCCTGCACCGACCCGAGTGACGGCCTGGTAGGGATTGACATGGGCCCGCGAGGGCCGCCGGCCCTTGGCCGAGGGGCGGCGCGCGTCGTCACGGGCAACTGAAGGTCGTCATCGAGACAGCGGCAGCAGTCGACTGCGTCGCCATCGATCGGCGACTCGCCGGAAGATGCCGCGGGCAGTAAGCCGCTCCGCGGCCAACGCCCGCTCCTGGTACTCTCCCAGCTCCTTCCCCTGCTGCAGGATGACGTCGAGCCGGGCCGCCCGATCCGCCTCACTGACTTCCAACTCCTTCGCCTGCCGCAGGATCACGTCGAGCCGGGCCGCCCGATCCGCTTCACTGCCTTCCAACGCCGACTGTAACGCCTCGACCTGTGCCAGCAACTTGTGGATCTCCCGAACCGGCTGCGGTTCGAGATATCGGACGTACGCTTCGAGCGGCGTCAGCAGTCGACCGTCCTCCTGACGTTCAGGCGACGTCGGGCTGACCCTCACGGACGGGTGCGCCGTCACGTGGTCGAATAGATCGAGGTACCGCTCGACGACGACCGCCGGACTGTACGCCGACAGCCGGCCGCGCGCGCCCAGCGTCCGGCGGCGCATCTCTTCGGGCTGGTCAACAGCCATGGCCAACGCGTCGACCAGCGTCTGTGGCTTCCGCGCGTCGAAATACACAGCCTCGTTGCCGCCCACTTCGGGCAGACTGCCTTCCCGGCTGCACAGAATCGGTGTGCCGAAGGACATCGCTTCGGTCAATGGAATGCCAAATCCTTCGAACAAGCTAGGGAACACGAGAAACGACGCCGCGGACCAGAGGGCGCCGAGCTGCGCCTCGGGGACGAATCCCAGCAGATGGACTCGCGACGAGAGCCCCATGCGCTCGATGGCGGACCGCACAGCTTCGCCCTCTCCAAGAGGTTCACCGGTGAGCACCAGATGCAGATCCGACTCGGGGCGCTCCTTGACGAACCGGCCGAACGCCACGAGGAGCATGCGGTGGTTCTTGTGCGGCCAGAAGTTCGCCGGATAGAACGCAAACCGGCAGCGCGGCATGTCGCAGGTGGCCAGCGCCTCCCACGCAGCCGTCGGCTCGTAGCGCGGCAGGCGGTCCGGGATGGCGATCGGGACCACGCTGGTCCGGTCGGGCCTGACACCGAAGTGACGAATCAGACTGATGCGCGAAAACTCGGAAATGCAGACCACATGGTCCACACGGTCTGCCAGGTCCCGATAGAACTTCGTTCGATGAGCCAATTCCGCCGCATCGAAAAACCACGGATAGGCCAGGTGCTGCAAATCGTACAGAATCGACACGGTCGCGACACTGGCCTCCGCATAGGTCGGCGCGGTCATCGGACAGAACAGCATATCGATCCCGGTCTCGCGCAACCCGCACGAGGTCGACTGCATATCAACCGTGTCGACACGCTGGCGCGTGACGTTCTGCGCGTCGTGCGACGCGAACGCGTCGTGATTGTGGGCCGCCGTCAGAAGCCGGTACTCGTGTCGCCGCGGCGCGGCCGCCATCGCCTTGAGCAACTCGAGGACGAAGGGCTTGGCACCGCCACACTCCCCCCCGGCTCGAATGGGCGTCACGTCGACAGCGATTCGCAGGGCGCTCATTGGTCCTTGAGGAGTCCCAGCTGCCTTCCGATTCGCACCCATGTGCGAGTCGAGACGTCAGCGAATGCAGCACTGACGGACTGGAAACGAGACTCGAGTCGCCGATGGGCTTCCCCGAGCTGCTGATGCTCGTGCTCCAGCTCGTCGATCCGCGCGGTGAGCGCTTCCATGTTCTGAAGGCGGGCCGCGCGATCGGCTTCAGACTCCGCCAGCAGGGCCTGAAGCTGTTCCATGGCCATCAGACGCGCGTGCCTGTCATCCTCCGACTCCTCGAGCCGCCGTCTCAGCTGTGCGATCGCCTCCAGGCGCGCTGCGCAATCGGCGCCCGATTCCGCCAGTCTTGTCTCGAGCGTCTCGATGGCCTGCAGACGCGGCGCGCGGTCGGCTTCAGACTGCGCCAGCAGGGCCTGAAGCCGTTCCATGGCCATCAGACGCGCGTGCCTGTCACCCTCCGACTCCTCGAGCGGCCGTCTCAGCTGTCCGATCGCCTGCAGACGGGCCGCGCGGTCGGCTTCAGACTCCGCCAGCAGGGCCTGAAGCCGTTCGATGTCCGCCAGGCGCGCCTGTCTGTCGGCCTCCGACTCCGCGAGCCGCCGTTGCACCTGTTCGTTCGCCGCCAGCCGCCGGACGCGATCCTCGTCGGCCTCGAGAAAACGTGAAGTGGAGAGCTGCAACTGGCTGGACACATCGAGGAGCGCCAGGACGAGCCGGCCCGTCTCTGCCTGCATCACGCGTTCCTCTTGCCTGGCGGTTTCGATCGGCACGAGCGCTTCGCGGCTGACCGCGAGGAACATGTCGTAGTGGCCGAACAGCGCCGGTTCGAACGACACGTGGTTGCACCCGAGGTCGGCAAAGAGCCGGACGACGGATCTCGCGCTGAACAGGTAGAGGTGCTCCTGCTCCTTAAGCAGTTCAACAAAACGGTCACCCTCGTCGCGCATCGCCTCCAGACGCTTGCCGTCCGGATACTTGGGCGTCTGAATCAGCAGGAATCCCTCCCGCTTCAACAGGCGCACGCAGTGCCGCATGGTCTGAACGGGATCCGGCAGATGCTCCAGCACGTCCATCAGCGCGATGACGTCCAGCGTCCCGGCCTCGATCTCCTGATCCTCGACGGGCCCCTGCAACATCGGCACGTGGAAGAGATCCCGCGCAATCGAGGTGATGGCGGGGCTGAGCTCGAGCCCGGTGGCGTCGAATCCGGCCCATCGAAGCATCGCGACGAATCCCCCGTGGGCGCTCCCGATCTCCAGCACACGACCAGGCGGCGTCTTGTACTTCAGGACGGTCTTCAACCAGTAGGGACACCGTTCCGTCAGATCGCTTCTCGCCCGCTGATAAATGTTGGCGAAGCCGAGTTCTTTCTCCATGTGCCCGAACCAGTAGTCTCGTCCGTAGAAATCGACGTCGTCGGAGCCGACGCGCGACACGTCGCCCCCGTGGTCGTACGTGCTGACGAGCGAGCCGCATCGGTGGCAGATCCGATAGGCGTCGGAAAACTTCTCGAGATCGACATTTCCGCACCAGCAGGGACGCGTCATCGGTTGTTACGAAGCCAGAAGACGAGGCCAATCCCGTCCTCCCAGGTGTTCTCCATGATCATGCCATTCGGCTTCTGCTCTTGGGACGTTGAGTAACATGTTGACGGCCGCGCTTCAAGGATGTGCGGCGGCCGATCGATAGACCTCGAGCAACGCGGCGGCGCCGCGCTGCCACGAGAACCTGGCCGCCTGCCCGAGCGCGGCCGCGCGCAGCGCGGCACGGCGCTCCGGCTCCATCACCAATTGCTTCATCGCCTCCAGATAGGCGGTGGGTGATGCCGGATCGACGAGCATTCCGGCCACACCGACGACTTCGGGCAAGCTCGTCGACCGCATGGCGACGACGGCCGCGCCGCACGCCAGCGCCTCTACCACCGGCAGGCCGAACCCCTCGTACCGGGACGGATAGAGGAACGCAAAGCAGCTGCGGTACAGCGCGGCAAGCTCCGCGTCTTCCACGAAGCCCAGACACCGCACGCGGTCGCCGATGCCGAGTTGCCGAATGCGAGGTTCGAGCGACGACTCGAGCCACCCGGCCTGCCCCGCGATGCACACCGGGAGGTCGTGGCCGGGCGCCTGCGCGATCAACGCGGCGTAAGCCTCGAGTAGGACTCCATAGTTCTTGCGGGGCTCGATGGTCCCGACCGTCAGCCAGAACCCATCGGGCGTGAGGCCGAACCTCCGAAGAACGCCCGCCAACGCGTCCTGTTCCACCGGCGCCGTGATCGACGATCGCGCCGCCGGATACACAACCGAGACGCGATCCGGTGCGACGTGCGGAAACCATTTGAGAAACGCGCGCCTCGAGTAATCCGAAATGGCGACGAAGTGCCTGGCATGAAGGCTGGCTTCGAAGAGTCCGTTGAAACAGTTCAGACGGTTACGCTCCGTGTGGAACTCCGGGCACTCGATCTGACTCATGTCGTAGAGCGTGTACACCACGGGCGCCGAAAGATTGCGCGGGCAAAAGAAATTGTTGGCGTGCACGATGTCTGGATGGACCAGAAATGCGCTGATGTCCCCGGACGCGTCCCATCCCTCGTTCAGCGCCGCCCATGTCATTCCGAACTGGCTGGTGATGACATTGGGCGCCTCGGGTCGCGTGGCGGCGGCAAACTCGGGATGGCGGTAGTTCCCGAACACCGGGTACGGAATGAAGTCGTCCGACGGACTAGCCCGCACGAGATGCCGGAGGAACTGGTCGGCCACGATACCGCAGCCGGCCATCCGCTCCGCCGTCTGACTCACATCAAAGCCGATCCTCACGGGTGCGCCCGATTCCCGCCGAACGCGCGCCATGCGGCGAGCGTCGGCCGTTCTTCCGCCGGTACGCCGCCGCAGTACCGCGCGAACGCCTCCTCGCTGACATCGACCAGCGCGGCGACGAACTGCGCGTTCTCTGCCGGCGTCTCGCGCGTCAATCCTCGCTCGCGCACGATCACATGGGCGAGGTTGTGGACCCAGCGCGAGGGCGGCACGCCGAACTTGCCCGCCAGCATGTCCAGAATCTCGCGGTGGACCGCTTCCTTGCTGCCGAGCGTCTTGGTCTCCGCGTGCAGCCGCGAGCCGGCGAGCTTCGTCTTCAGGAAATACGGAGCCCGGTCCGCCAGAATCCTGAGCCAGTACTCGTAGTCCATGCAGTAGCGCAGCCCGGTTTCCAGAGGTCCGTAATGTTCGACGACAGCGCGTCGAAGGAACACCGCCGGCTGACACAGGAAACAGACGTCCTTCAGCCGCTCGTAGCTGAACGATTCGGTGTAGTACGGCTCGATGATGCGATCGTCTTCGTCGATGTGATCGGCCTCTCCGTACACCACATCGACATCCGGACGCATGTCGAAGATGTCCAGTACCCGGCTGCACGCTGCCGGATAGTACACATCGTCGGAATTCAGCCATCCGATCACGTCGCCGGATGCGCGCGCGAGCCCTTTGTTGACGGCGTCGGCCTGGCCGGCGTCACGTTCGACGATCGCCGTCAACCTGTCCGCGTACTCACGCAGGACAGCGGGCGTGTCGTCCATGCTGCCGCCGTCGAATACGAGATACTCCAGGCCCGGGACGTTCTGGGACACGACACTGTCGATCGTGCGGCGGATGAACCGGGCCTGGTTGTAGGACGGCGTGATGACGGTGAGGCGGGGTTGACTCATAAGCACCACCGCGACGTCGCGCTCGCGGAGCGTCTCGAGGCGACGATAGCACTTCTGACTGTCGTCGCTCACGAAGAAACGCGGAAATCTGGCCCGGGGTCGACTCATGTGCCAGGCGGTTACCGGTATAATTCCACGACAACTGGGAGAACTGATACGTGATGGCCAACAAACTCGACGTGGCACTCGTCAATCCCGGAAGCCGCATGAAGATTTATCAGGGCCTCGGCAAGCGCCTGACGGCGATCGAAAATCCGGTCTGGGCTGGGCTGATCGCGACATTCGTGCGGACCAAAGGCTATTCGGCCGCCATCGTGGACGCCGAGGCCGAGGAGCTGACGCCGGAGCAGACTGCCGAGCGCGTCCACGACCTGGATCCCCGCCTGGTCACCGTCGTCGTCTACGGCCACCAGCCGTCCGCGTCGACGCAGAACATGACCGGCGCCTCGGCGATTGTCAGCGCACTCAAGACGGCGTACCCCGAGACCAAAGTCCTGATGCTCGGCGGCCACGTCGCGGCGCTGGCGGAGCAGACTCTCAAGGATGAGCCGTGCGACTTCGTCACCAAAGACGAAGGGATCTGCGGCGTCGTCGATCTGATTGAGGCGCTGCGCGCGTCGGACCGTCCCGACCTGACCAAGGTCCGCGGGCTCGTCTATCGGAAGAGCGGCGGGTACGTGTCGAACCAGGCGGCGCCGCTCGTCAACGACGTCGAACACGAGATGGCCGGCGTGGCGTGGGACCTGCTCCCGATGGACAAGTACCGCGCCCACAACTGGCACTGCTTCGGCCATCTGGAGCGCGAGCCGTACGCCGCGCTGTACACCACGCTCGGGTGTCCGTATCATTGCTCGTTCTGCTGTATCCAGGCGCCCTTCAAGAGCGGCGAGAAGGAACTGGGTCTGAAGGACAGCGTGAACAGTTATCGCTTCTGGAGCCCCGAGCTCGTCATCAAGCAGATCGATGTGCTCGTGAACAAGTACGGCGTGCGCAACATCAAGCTCGCCGACGAGATGTTCGTGCTCAACCTGCGGCACGTGATCGGGATCTGCGATCGGATTATCGAGCGCGGGTACGACCTGAACATCTGGGCGTACGCGCGGGTGGATTCCGTGAAGGACGGGATGCTCGACAAGCTGAAGCGCGCGGGCTTCAACTGGCTGGCGTTCGGCATCGAGGCCGCCAACGACCGAGTGCTGACTGACATCGACAAGCGGTACCGCGTCGAGGAGGTCCATGACACGGTGAAGAAGGTCAAGGCGGCCGGCATCAACATCATCGGCAACTACATCTTCGGGCTGCCCGAGGACACGCACGAGAGCATGAAGGAGACGCTGGATCTGGCGCTCAATCTGAACTGTGAGTTCGCCAACTTCTACTCGGCGATGGCCTATCCTGGCTCTCCCCTGTACCAGCAGGCGCTTCGGCTGAACTGGAAGCTCCCCGAGACGTGGAGTGGGTATTCCCAGCATGCCGTGGACACGCTGCCGCTGCCCACCAAATACCTTTCGGCGGGCGAGGTGCTCCGCTTCCGCGACGACGCGTTCAGCACCTACTTCACGGGCTCGTCATACTTAGACCTCGTGCGCGCGAAGTTTGGAGAAGACACGCTGGCGCACGTTCGCGACATGACCGCCCATCGGCTCGAGCGGAAGTATGCCGCGGCCTGAGGTTCGCCAGGATCATCGGAACAGATCGAAAACCATTGCCGTGGGAAGGGCATCGCCTGGTGCACCTCGTGCTGGGAGGAGGCGTGGTTCCGATCCGTCGTCTATCCCAAAGCCGATCTCGTCTTTGATCGTGAGAAGCCCGACGGCACGCCGAAGCAACAACTGGACGTGACGCGATCCTCGAAGACTCAGCGGATCGTGTGTGCCACTGGCGCCGCCCGTTCCACATTCAACAGTTCTAGATTCTGAACGAGAAACGAGGCGAGTCTCGGATCGTTGGCGCCGAGGCGGATCGGCTCCCCATCGCAGACGAAGCGCACGGTGACGTGAGAACCATCAACCGACACGGGGGCGGAGACGTAGTCGTTCCACCCGGGCTTCATGGTGAGGGTCAGCGCCGATTCCGTCTGGCCGTTGACGATGACCTTCAACGTGCGATTGGCAACGGCCGGGAGATAGGTGAACTTCAACCGCATCGACTTCATCGTCTCAGGAACGACATACTGAAACTCAAGCTGTTTCGCGGTCCAGTATCTCCACGTTCTCCCGTCGTTCTCGCGATCATATCCGCCCGCGACGGCCTGCAGCATGGGTTGAGCGGCGGACTGACCGGACGGCGCCGCCGCGTCGGACGGACCCGCGAACTCGAATCTGACATCGCCGACCAAGAACGCCAGCGAGCGCGGGTCCGCGCGAAGCTTGGCGGCCGGCTGATCCGTGGCGAAGGTAATTGCGACTTCAGGCTCCGCGATATCGACGACAGGACTGACGGACTCGTTCCACCCGCCCTGCATTGGAACGCTGAAACTGCTTCCGCCTATCGACTCCACGCTGGCGCTCAGCGTTCGGTTCGGCGTCGCCGGCATATACAAGAAGCGGAACCGGCCTTTCGTGGGAGAGCCGAGCACATTGAATCTGAAGGTCAGCCGCTCCGACGTCCAGTGCCACCAGTTTTTCCCGTCGCTTTCCCGGTCATATCCGCCAGTCGCGGCAGCCAGGTTGACGAGAGTCTCCGGGCGCTGCCTCACGACCAGATTCCCCGCCCGGGCATCGGTCACCCTGCCGGCCGCCGCCGGCGGCAAGAACTCAATCACCCAATTCGCGTCCGAGAATGGCATCGCACGGTCCGACATTGGTAGGTGACCGCGAATATAGGCGTCGTCGTTGTAGTTGCTGGCGAGCTTGCGGTCCCACAGGATGTAGGAGACCATCTGCCGCAGCTTGTGATGCGCCTCTCCCAAACTCATGTAGATGACGTCATTCGCCGGTAGATTCGCGGCGAGCCGCCGCAGATGCAACAACGCATCGAACCCAGCCCGTCGGTACCCAGTTTGCTCCAGGAAGTCGTTCGTAAGGGGCAACGCCGACCAGTAGTTCGCGGCAAGGCCAAGGAAGATGGCCCCGCTCAGACAGACAGTCACGACACGTGCCAGCATGCGGTGCCGTCGCGCGTAAAAGTCCGCGCCGACGCCGACGACAACGAAGGCAAAGACACTGGCCCATTTCGCGAGCTTGAACTGGATGAACGTCTGCCCCACCTCTCCTGGATCGGAGCCAGGCAGGCGATATCGAAAGTAGATGAATCCGGCGGTGAAGGCGCCAAGGACCGAGAGGTTCAGCAGCAAGACGGCGGACCTCGGCGCCGTCCTCAGCCGAGAGACGAGCGCGTACAACAGGGCCAGCAGCAGCACGGCAAAGGCGATTGCGGTTGGCACCTTGAACGCCAGCAGCCAGAGTCCCTCGGTCGAAGACCGCAACCCGAACGTCAGCGCGGCGAATTCCCAGGGCTGCCATAAGACGGGCCACCCGAACCGCACCGAACCCGAGCCGACGCCGAGCATCGTGTTGAGAAAGTTGTTGAGAATCCGCAGGGCCTCGACGTTCACAAGCAGCAGCGTCTCGACCGAGAGGATGGCGAGTAGCCCGAGCACGGGTTTCACCCGATCGCGGTGAAACACGGCAATCGCGGCGGTGAGTATGCCGACAGCCAGGAGGACGAACGGCAGCAGGTCGTTGTAGGTATACGCGAACGCGCCCAGAGCCAGGCTGACCGGGACGATCTCGCCGGCCTCCCGAAGCACCGTCGATGTTCGAACCTGTCCCCCGCCCAGCGGGGCGAGTCGCAGGTGGAGACCCAAGCTTGCGCCCAGTAACGCGACCGCCCCGACCGCGAGCGCCAGCCCGAATGTTTGAGGAAAGAAGCCGTACGTGGATCCGAACACGAACCCATTCAAGGTCGTCGCCGTGGCGCCCGCGGTCAGGGCCGGGATGAGCTTGCCCCGCCGCGTGACGAACCTGACCGCTCCGGCCACGGCAAGCGACCCGGCAGTCAGAGGAACGGCCATGGCGGCCGGGTACGCGTAGTAGGACCAGTCCAGGCGGAACAGGGCCTGAACCCATGCCAGAAAAAAGGAGGCCCCCATGCGGTGCCCGTGAGTCTGATACAGCAACACCTGCGTGGCCGCAGGGTAATGACCCGATCCGTCGGCAGCTTGGGACAACGGGTGCAATTGAAGCCACTGCGCGTGCTCGATGTAGGTAAAGGCGTCATTGAAAGGGTTGAACGCCTCGAATCGCATCACTGGAAATAAGATCGGGGCGGACGCGACCACGCTGAACGTCAGGACGGCCAGGAAGTACAGAACGACTCGGCTCGACCGCCTCTCGCGCCACAGTGAATACCCCGCCAGGACCAATGTCACGCCGCCGCAGACAGCCGGCTTGAAAGGAATGATCCAGCCAGACAGTGTCGCGAGAAGAATCAACACGGCCAACCCGAGCACCGGACTGAAGTAGGCGCGCCCGACCTGACGCAACTGAAAAGGCAACAAATCACAGACCCGCAAGCCCACGGCCGTCACGACAAGCATCATGACGAGCGTGACGAGAAGCATCCCGAGATACAGCATTCTCCGCGGTTCCTTATCGCGCGACCAGTACCGGTCAGACGTTCGAATACTTGACGTTGCGGATCATGCTCGCGCCTTTCATGAGCTCGCGAATGCCATCGTCAAGCGAGAATGCGGGACGGTAACCGGTGCGCTCTATCTTCTCGTTGGAAACGATGTAGTCACGCTGGTCAGGGTCTTGGCCAATGCTCGATTCGAGAAAGACGAAGTCGGGCAGGTGTCGCTGGATCTGCAGGCAGAGCTCCAGTTTCGACAGGTTCGCATCGGACAGTCCAACGTTGTAGGGTTCACCTTTCATGGCCTCGAACTGATCGATGGCGTGAATGAAGGCTCGGGCGACGTCCCGCACGTGGACGAAATTGCGCTTGAAATGGCTTTCAAACAGGACGATGAACCGGTCGGTGCAGGCCCTGTAGACGAAGTCGTTCACGAGCAGATCCAGCCGCATGCGAGGCGACATGCCAAACACCGTCGCCAGCCGCAGGCTGATCGCCGCGGGATGCCGATCGAGCAGAATGCGCTCGACCTCCACCTTGTCCCGGCCGTAGAGCGACACCGGCCGGAGCGGAGTCTCCTCGGTACAGAACTTTCCAGCTTCTCCGACGCCGTAGCCGCTGTTGGTGATCGGCAGCAGCACGCGCTGTTCCTTGCCGAGAAAGGCGAGCATGTCGACGATGGCCTGCTTGTTCGTAGATGTCGCTGCCAGCGGATCGCGGTCGCAGATGGGCGCGCCGACGAGCGCGGCCAGCGGAATGATGATGTCGGCGTCCTTGAGGAGAGGACGGATCCGATCGAGCGACCGCACGTCACCGCGGATGAGCGAAAAGTGCGGGTGATAGCACACCGCCGACAGGCTGTCCTGTCCGAACATGAAGTTGTCGATGACGGTTACTGCGAAGCCGCGATCCAGCAACGCGGGCACCAGCGTCGACCCAAGGTAGCCGGCCCCACCCGTCACGAGCACCCTCTGCATACGGCTGATCTCCTGTGACTAGTGTCCTCCGTCGGACCTAGGACACTAGGTTCGCCCGACCACCGCAGCGGACGGCACGGCCGCGCGGTCGAGCACTTCGCGGAATCGGGCAATCTGCGGTGCCAGGTCTTGCGGGTGATTGCCGACGAAGAACCCGTGGTCGTGGACGATGTTGGCGTTGACGATGGTCCCGACCGTGTCATAGTCGAAGAACCTGATCGCGTCGTGCCGCAGAAAACACCCTCCCGTGATCATTCGGAAGCCGATATCCGCCCCGCGCAGCGATTCCATCACGGAACGCCGGTCGATCCGCATCGACGGGTTGAGAATCACCGTGAAGCTGAACCACGAGCTCCTTCCGTGCTCCCGTTGGATGATGAACCGCTCGTCGCCCCTGAACAGATCCACGAAGAGGGCGGCGTTCGCCCTTCGAATCTCGACCATGCGATCCAGCTTCTTCAACTGCTCGACACCGACGGCCGCGCATATCTCGAGGGGTCGGACGTTATAACCAGGCAGAATGAAGCGGTACGCCTCGAAGAAGCCGTCCGGGTGCCGCTCGTAGAGCGTCGTGTCCGCCGGCACGTCGCGCGCCCAGCCGTGATTGCGAATCGCCCGCGCCAAGTGGTCGATCTCTGTATCGTCGGTGAGCAGCACTCCGCCTTCCATCGTCGAGATGTGATGTGAAAAGAAGGTGCTGAAGGTATTTACGTGGCCGAACGTGCCGCACGACTTGCCGCCGAGACTTGCCCCCATCGACTCGCAGTTGTCTTCCAGAAGGTAGAGGCCGTGTTTGTCGCAGAACGCGCGGATCACGTCGAGCGCTGCCGGATTGCCCAGGATGCTCACGGCCACCACCATCCGCGTGCGCGGGGTCAGCGCGGCCTCGAGCTGCGAGACGTCCATGTTGAGCGTCTCGAGTTCGACATCCACGAAGCGCAGCTTGAGCCCGTACTGCTGGAGCGGATGGAACGTCGTCGCCCACGAAATTGAGGGGACGATGACCTCGTCTCCCCGACCGATCGGATGGCCGCTGACATGGGAGAGCGCCGCGACAGCTACCAGATTCGCAGACGAACCTGAGTTGACCATGACGGCGTGCTTCATGCCGAATTTGGCCGCGAAGCTTTTTTCGAAGCGGCGGACGTTGTCACCCATCGTGAAGCGAGATTCATCGAGAATCCGGCCGATGGCGGCGCGTTCCTCCTCTCCCCATGTGGTGCTCGCCAGGTCGTAGAACATCTAAGAGAAGGTCTTTCGGGACCAGGTGACGCCCCGGCGGACCAACTGGCGCGCGGCAGCCGCCATGCGCGTGGCGTCAGGATAGTAGAACTGCTCCAGCGTATAACCGGCTGGCGTCGGCACATCGGGCAAACCCATGCGGCAAACCGGCGCTTTGAGAAACTCGTAGCCCTGCTCGGCCGCCAGGCAACCAATTTCCGCGCACACGCCACCCTTCATCCAAGCTGTGTCGACGACCAGGATGCGGCCGGTCTTGCGCAGTGATTCGAGGATGATGTGCTCGTCGAGCGGCTTGATCGTGCGCAGGTCGATGACCTCCGCTTCGATTCCCTCGGCAGCAAGGCGATTCGCCGCCTGCATGCCCAATTCGATCGCGTGCGACGCGCCGACGATCGTGACATCGTCGCCGCGACGTCGGTATACACCTTTGCCGAGCGGGACCCGATAGACACCCTCAGGCACCACGCCTTCTTTCCGCATCAGCCAGCGGTGCTCGAATACGCAGACCGGGTTGTTATCGAGAATGGCCGAGAGCAGCAGACCCTTTGCATCGTACGGGGTGCTCGGCATCACGATCTTGAGGCCAGGGACGCCAAGCAACATCCCCTGAATCGCCTGTGAGTGCTGGGCGCCGGACCCCCAGCCGCGGCCGATGGCTGCCCAGACGACCATCGGCACCCTCGTGTGGCCGTTGTCCATAAAGTGAAATTTGGCGGCATGCGTGACGAGCTGATTAAATGCCAGCAGCACGAAGTCCGGGCGGTTGTGCATGAACACCGGCCGCAGGCCGTTCATGGCAGCCCCTGTCGAGACGCCCATCATGCCTTCTTCCGAGAGCGGCGTATCGAACACGCGGTCGCTGCCGAACCTGTCCTGGAGACCTTTCGTCGTGCCGAACATCGCGGACGGGTCGTCGACGCCCTGGCCCAGCACGAACACGCCCGGATCGTGCTCGAGCGCTAAGGCCAGCGCCTCATTGATCGCCTTGCCGTAGCTCAGGACCCGTCCCTCGGCTGGATCAGGCTCGTCGTACACGAGTGAGTTGACGAGCGCTTCATCCCACGGCACTGCAACGTCCTCCAATCTGCCGCGGTGGCTCACTCAGCATAGACGTGCCGATAGAGGTCTGCTTCCACAGGGTTCGCGCTTGCGAGCGCGAAGGCAAAGGCCGCGCCGGTCTCAGCCGCGATCTCGGCTTCCATCGTCGCGACAGCCCGTTCGTCCAGAAGTCCGGCCTGGATCAGGTACTCGCCGAACATCTTTACCGGGCAATAGGCCTCCCACTCCTCGCGTTCCGATTCGTCGCGGTAGCCGGTATGGCTATCGTCCCCTGCGCCGCCGTGCGCACGGTACCGGTAAACCCGTGCTTCGATGAACGTCGGTCCACGGCCGCTCCGCGCCCGTTCCACGGCCTGCTGTGTTGCCTCATATACCGCCAGCACGTTCATGCCGTCGACAACGACAGCCGGCATCTGGTAGCTGGCCGCCCACCTGGCGATGTCGCGACCCGGTTGGCGAGTCGCGAGCGGTGACTGTACCGAGTAGAAGTTATTTTCGCAGAAAAACACGATCGGCAGCTGCTTGAGCGCTGCGAAGTTGAGGCTCTCCGAAGCCACGCCCTCTTCAGTTGTCGCGTCGCCGATGAACACCGTGACGACCGATTCTGTGCGCCTCATCTTCTGGGCCAGGGCGGCTCCAGTGGCCACAGGCATGGCACCGCCGACGATCGCCGACGTTCCGGCCATACCGACACGCTTATCGATCAGGTGCATCGAGCCGCCGCGCGAGCCCGCGCAACCGTTGACGCGACAGTGCATCTCGCAGAGCATGCCGTTCAGATCGCCGCCCTTGGCCAGATAGTTCCCGTGCGTGCGGTGGCTCGAATACAACAGATCGCCGACGCGCATCGCGGCACAGGCGCCCACTGAGGTCGCTTCCTGGCCGATGACCAGGTGGATCGGAGTTTTCATCTGATCCTGGCGGTACCGGCGCTCGATCTCTTCCTCGATCCGGCGAATACGCAGCATGCTTCGGTACAATTCCGCCAGGAACCCTGCTGCATGCGCGTCCGCGAATCGATCGAAGCCGCGACTCCCTTCACCCTCGTAGCGATAACGAATCATCGTCGTGGCCCCATGACCTACAAACCATCGGGCTGATACAACACGATTCGGCTGCCTGATCCTTCGAAGCGGAACGGCACATTGATCAGACCGCGGAGCGCGTCGCCCACCCGCATGCGATGTTCCGGGCGGACAAACAGCAGGAGGAAGCCGCCACCACCGGCGCCGAGCAGCTTGCCCCCGACCGCCCCTGCCCGGACTGCCGAGTCGTACAGGTCGTCAATCACCTGGCTCGACACGCGATCCGAGAGCGTGCGCTTGAGCTTCCACGACTCGTTCAGCAGTTGCCCGAACTCCACGATATCCGTCTCGGCCGACGAGAGAATCTTGATGGCCGTGTCGACCATCGCGTGCATTGCTTGCAGCTCGTCAACGCGGTTCTTGAGATTCTTGATCTTCGTCTCGGCAATTTCCGCCGCATTACGGGAGATGCCAGTGAAGAACAGCATCAGATGGTTCTGCAACACCTCAAGGCGACCCCGCTGGAGGATCATCGGACGCACTTGATAGCTGCCATCTTGCTGGAACGTAATGTGGTTGAAGCCGCCGAACGCCGCGGAAATCTGATCCTGCGATCCCACCGGCTCGCACAACACCGATTGCTCGAGGTGAATCGCCTGGCTCGCCAGATCATCCTTTGACACATGACGCCCGTCGAGGGCGCGCATGGCGTTGATCAGTCCGACGGTGAAGGTCGAGCTGGATCCGAGGCCGGAGCGCGCCGGCAGGTCGCCATCATGATGAATCTCGAGACCGCGATCAACCTTGAGCCATTCGAGCACCGCGCGCACGGCGGGATGCGTGATCTCCCGCACGTGCCGCACGTTCTCCACCACGGAGTACACAAGGCGGTACCTGTGTTCAAAGAACGGCGGGAGCTCCCGGACGCTGATGTAGCAGTACTTGTCGATCGTCGTCGCCAGCACGGCGCCGCCCCGTTCGCGGTACCAGTCCGGATAGTCGGTACCTCCTCCAAAAAAGGAAACGCGGAAGGGCGTGCGGCTGATAATCATACGGTCGGCGTGAGTAAACGTATCATACGTGTTCCGGTCGCTCGACACAGAATGCCGACTGGTTTCGCACCAGGCCCAACGAGATTGCGGACACCCAGGGAGCGATCGGGCAGCCGGGCTCGTCCCTGGATCTCTACGGGACCTACCCCGACGACTGTCGACATGGCCCCTTCATCGAGATAAGATCACCGGCCGCGCGGGGTCGTTCCACGCGTTTGGCAGGAGAACCACGGAATGCTCTATCTCGGTTCACTCTTCGCCACGCTGGTCATGGTGGTCATTGTCACCGCTCTCGGTCTTCGCGTGTGCAACTGGCTCCCGTACCGAATCCGCCCGGTTAGCCGAGGGTACTTCAGCCCGGTGATCGGCCTGTCGGTGTTCATTCCTCTGGCGACGGCCATCGGGTGGGTGACCCACTTCTCGTTCGCGCTCTGCGGCAGCGTGACGGCGGCGCTCGTGGCTTACGCGTTGTGGCGTGAGCGGAGGTGGCGTCCGCTGCTCCCGCTGGTTGCCGCGCTCGTGGCGTTCAGCGTGCTGGCGTCGACCCCGATCTTGTTTCCGACTCTCCGGTACGGGGCCTTCAATCCGATGAACGATGCCTTTACCTACATCGAGCACGCCCAGTGGCTGCAGCTCCACGCGTTCTCTGAACACGCACCCGCCAACGGCTACTATCCCGCGGCCACCCAGGTGGCCGCGTACCAGAGCCGCGGGCACCGCATGGGCGCGTCCTTTTTCCTCGGCTGGTTCCAGGCACTCTTCCACACGGAGTGGTCGTACTACGCGTTTCCAGCCGCGGTCGCCGTGCCGCTCATTGCCGGCTCACTGGCGGTGGGCGGCGCCGTCAGGCTGATCGCCCGTCGCGGCAGGATGGTCCCCGCCTTGACGGCCGCGACGACGGCCACGACCTTGAACGGCTTCGTGTACGGATCGACCTACGGCTTTTTCCCGCAGACTTTCGGGCTCGCGTTCGCGGCCGGCGCGGTTTCCCTGCTCGGCGCCGGCCTCGCGTTGAGGTTGCGGCCTCGCGCGTTGGCGAGCAGTCGCGCGGGGGGGCCAAGTCTGGCCCGTCAGGCGAAAGAGGCTTTCCCGATCGCGCTGGCGTTCGCCGCTTTTACCTACACCTACAACGACCTGCTCGCGTTAATGGTGATCGCCATCGCGGCGTTTGTGCTCGGACTGGCTCTCGTGCGTCGGCGTGACCTAGCGAGCGTTCCAGTATTCCTCGCGATCGTGACGGCCGAAACAATCCTGCTCGTCAACGTCGAAATGGTTCGCGTATTGAACAATTTTCTGCACACCGATCTGGGCGTCGGGGCCGGCACCGTGCGATTCGGATGGCCCGTCAGGTGGGCACCGTGGGAATTCCTCGCGCTCGTCTTCGGGATGAGACACTCCGTAGAAGGCGTCTGGCTGTTCATGACGCGGCAGGCGACCGCCGTCGGGTTGACCGTCCTCCTGGCCGCGGTTCTGCTCGCGCTCGTGTTTCGCGTGTGGCGCTTGAGATTCTCGCTCGTGCTGCTGCTTCATCTGGCCGTGCTTGGCGTGTTTGGCGCCGCGTTCGTCTACTTCCGTTATTTCCTGCCTGGTCTCGATCCCGGGGAAATCGGCGTCACCTTCAATCAATTCAAGCTGGCGAAGTGGGCCAGCGTCTCCGCATTCGTGCTTGTGGGCGTGGCCGCCGATTATTACTGGCACCGCGGGCGCGTGGCGGCCGCGATGGTCTCGGCGGGCCTCGTGGGCGCCACGGTGTTCGGGGTCATCGGACATGCCCAGGCCTCGGACAGTCTCACCAGCGCTTTCCCGGTGCAGACGGGTTATCAGCGAGACGCGTTTCTCGAACTGGTGCACTTGCGGCAACTGGTCCAAACGCTGCCATCGGACGACGTCATTTACTTGAATCTTGGCGATGCCAACCACAAGCTGCGTCAAATGGTGGCGTACGTGCTCTGGGATCGGAAGCTCGCAAGCAACTACAACGACGACGGTTATATCTCGGGGTTTCTCCCCGTTCCGGATCGCACGATGCCGTACGCGCCCACGAAATGGCTCATTGAATTCGCACCGCCTGCTGAGACTGCCGATCCTGTCGCCTTCGCCCGAGCAGGTAACCTGGTGGTCCGGCACCGTCCAGATGCCCTCGTCGACATGGCCAGCGTGACCGGCGGATTTGATCGCGAAACCGACGGCAAGCGGTGGTGGCATTGGACCTCGGACAGGCTGACGTTCAACTTCAACGTCCTCGGGGCGACGAAGGGCCGAGTGCATTTTCTGTACGAGCCCGCCTCCATCGATCGCACGTTGACGGTCCAGGTCAAAGGTGTCGGCGAGAGCTCGTTCAGCCTGCCCATGCGAGGTGGATGGAACCAGTACGACGGGCCGGTCATCGACCTGGCCGAGC
>JBGPJH010000032.1:0-18093 GCA_041485305.1 Vicinamibacteria bacterium
CGGCTCCGGGAGTGGGCGCGTGCGGTCCGGGAAACAGGGACATCGTCGTGCACGCGTCGACGTGCAGCGTTTCGAGATCGACCCCGTGGCGGATGGCCTTGCACACGAGGGCATCCCGGTCTGGCACGTACGCGCAGTACTGGTAGTAGACGTGGCGTCGCTCAGGCGGCTCGATCGGTCGGTCGACGCCGGGAATGCCGGCGAGCGCCTGATTCATCGTCCGAGCATGTTCACGGGTGTCTGCTGTCCACCGATCGAGGTGCTTGAGTGCTTCGAGGCCGATGGCGGCCTGCACGTTCGAATACCGTTGGCGATACCCGGCGGGCAGCGGATCGAGGGGACGAATCTGCTCCCAGAGAAATACGTCGGGATTCCAGTCGAGCCACGACGCTGACCAGAGGATCGGGAAGGCAGTGATGGTGAACACACGCGGGCGGATGAAGATTCGCTGCAGCCGTCCCAGTTGGAGGCGCCGTTCAACCGCGCGCGCCTCGGGCCATGGCTCGCTGGCGGCCGCGTCGGCGACACGTTTGGCCAGGGCAGGATCGTTCACCACCGCGGCCCCGCCGCCGTACGTGTTGAGTGGCTTCAGCGTCTGGAAGCTGAACAGAGCGCCTTCACCGAATGTCCCGACCGGACGTCCCCGGTACGTCGCCCCCAGGGCGTGCGCGCAGTCTTCGACCACCGCGAGCCCATGGCGCCGCGCGATGTCGAGCAGCGGATCCATGTCGCAGGCCAGCCCGTAGAGATGCGTCGGGACGATGGCTGCCGTGCGTGGGGTGATGACGCGTTCGACGGCGGCGGGATCCAGCGTGAAGGTCCGCGGATCGATGTCGGCGAAGACCGGCCTCAGGCCTGCCACACGCGCCAGCTCTGGAATGACCCAGAAGGTGAGCGCCGGCAGGACGATTTCCGAGTCCCGCGGTAGGCGAAGGGCCTTCAAGATGTAGTAGAAGGCCATACGCCCGTGAGACGTCGAGATGGCTCGCCCGCCGCCCGCGACTTTCGCGAAGGCCTCTTCGAACGCCAACAGCTGCGGCCCCTGCACCAGCTCGCCCCGTCTCCGGCACTGGGCGATGGTCTGCTCCGTGTTCGGAATGACACGGGCGCCGTAGCGAGGGATCGCCGTCAACATGCTCCAGCCAGCAACTCGACCAACTCGCGGTCCTGGCGTCGGGCGACGCGGCGATCCAGCCGACCGACGACCTCGATCACGCGCCTGTTGCGCAGGCGCAGATAGTTGGTGAGGTACGAGGGCCGCATGTAGAACCGGGTATAGGCGGACCCCAGCAGGAGCTTCAACTCTTGCCCCGAAAGGTGCGGATGGGCAAACACCGGCGTGTATCCGTCGAATTTCTCCCAGTCGCTCTCGGTGACCAGGGGTGCCATTTTCTTCCAGAGCGGCGTCGCCGGATACGGCGTCAGCAGCTTGAACTGCGCGAAAGTCGACCCCAGATCCACCGCGTAGTCGATCGTGGCCGCGATCGAATCGCGGTCGTCTTCCAGGAACCCCAGCACGTAGAACGCCGCCGTGACGATCCCTCGCCGTTGGCAGTGTTCGATGATCGCGCGCTGGTGCGCCTCGGGCGTCGGGCGGCGTCCCACGTGCCTCAGTGTCTCGGCAGACACCGACTCCACGCCGAAGCTGACGGTCCGCAGTCCGGCGGCGTGCAGGACGTCGATGAGCCGGGCATCCAGGCGATCGAGGCGTGTCTCGCATTCGAAGCGCAGCTGCAGCTGCCGGCGCATGATTTCGTGGCAGAGGGCCTCGCACCGGTCGCGGTCTTGTGTGAAGAGCGGGTCGCGGAAGATGACGTAAGGACTCGTGTACCGATCGCACAGCTCCTCGAGCTCGTCGGCGACGTTGTCAGCCGACCGGCTTCTGTACGGCGCCAGCACGCGGTGCGGACAATAGGTGCAGAATTCCGGGCAGCTGCGGCTGGCCAGGAGCGGGAATCCTCCACCGAGCGGTCGTCCCGAAAAGGGAACGGCCACCGCGTGCGGTGGTCGCTCGGCGACCAGGTCCCACCGCGGAAACGGGAGCGAATCCAGATCGGCGACCGGCTCACTCCGACAGATGCCCGTCAGCGATTGGCCCAGGCACAGGCGGATGACCGCGTCCTCGGGCTCGCCGTTGATGACGAAATCCGCGTGCGGCAGAAACAGCTCCGGCAGTTTCGACGCCGCCAGGCCGACGAAGCCGACCTTCGCGCCTCGCTCCCGCATGCGGCCGGCCCACGCCGTTTCGTGGCGATGATCGACAAGGGAGGACAGCACGATGGCGATATCTCCATCGACCAGCTCCCCGCGTGTCCACCGGACCTCATGACCGTGGGCCGCACACACGGCGGCGAGATAGCCCATCATCACGCTCGGCACGTCGTGGAAACGATGCTTAAGGAGCCCCACGACTCGGGTCACTTTCGAGAACGGCTCCAGGCGGGAGCCGTACCCCCCGACGACCGTGTCCTTGGTGACAATTCCCCTGCCACCTTTCAAATCAGCAAGAACGACACGCATACCACGCTCCTCACCCTTGCGACGCGCATGCCCATGCGCTGTAGTCACCAGCAGTACGCAACACGTGAACGATCGAGACGACGACGATATAAGTGCGTTGGGTGCTACGTCGTGGGCGGCGCGCGTGGCGGAGCGTTCAAGAAATCGTCGGCCGAGAGGATGCCGGGCGATCGGGCGGCAGCGCGGGGAATCCGCGCATCGTGGAGCGGTGTGCGTTGGAGGTCCGGCAGGCTCCCCGAAGGCGGGTTGTCGTCGCCGATCAAACGGGCGAACGAAGGATTTGCTGATGGGCCGGTCCCGCCGAACCGGTGCTTCGCGGCCAGCGTTGGGAGAGCTGGTCTGACCCGACTCAGATGCCCGCGGCCAAGGTTGAGCCAGACCAGGACGCCGTAGCGGCGCGTCGAGGCGCGGACGTCGACACGCCCGTCGGCGTTGACGTCGGCGGCCACAACAGCCACGACCTCGTCTGGCACCCGCAGGACTCGGAAGCGAGCACGGTGCGACAGCCAGACCCTAACCTGCGACGAGGCTCCGTCGTGGACGACCGTGACGGTGTCCGGAATGCCGTCATTGTCGAAATCGGCCCGGATACTTGTGGTTTCCAACGCTGCGGCCGAGACTGGCATGGCACCCGCCGCGAGCGCGGCAGCGAAGGCGAAGGTCGGGCATAGACCCCAGCGCACCGCCCGGCGGTGCTGAATGGCACCCTGGGACGTCTCGAAGGCGAGGGAGGGTCCGGCATTACAGCTGCGCATGGACCTGGGAGCGTAACCTACATTTATACACCAAGCCTGGGTCCGTTGGCCCTCGGGGGGCGAAAACAGGCGCATTCTAGCTCAGTCGCCATCGCTTTTGTCGTCGCTGCCGGCCGCCAGCAGCAACCTCAGCGCGGCATCGCCTGTTCCCTTCAGGAGGCCGGACTTCATGTAGAAGACCAGTTTCTCCCGGGTGTCCGAGATGTCGAGGTTTTGCATGGTCAGCTGGCCGATGCGGTCCTGCGGCGAAAACGCCGATTCGCCCTTCTCCATCGTCAGGCGTTCGGGCTGGTACGTGAGGTTCGGACTCGTTGTGTCGAGGATCGTGTAGTCGTTGCCGCGACGCAGCTCGACGGTCACTTCTCCGGTAATGGCCCGCGCCACCCAGCGCTGGGACATCTCCCGCAGCATCATCGCCTGCGGATCGAACCAGCGGCCCTGGTAGAGCAGCCGTCCGAGGCGGCGGCCCGTGTCGCGGTATTGCTCGATCGTGTCCTCGTTGTGGATGCCTGTGAGGAGTCGTTCGTAGGCGATGAACAGCAGGGCCATTCCAGGCGCCTCGTAAATGCCGCGGCTTTTTGCCTCGATGATCCGGTTTTCGATTTGGTCGCTCATGCCGAGGCCGTGCCGTCCGCCGATCCGGTTGGCTTCGAGCATGAGCTGCACGGAATCGGCGAACGTCCTGGCGCCGAGCGCGACGGGCTGGCCTTCTTCGAATCGGACCGAGACGACCTCCGGCAGAATCGCCGTGTCCTCGCGCCAGAACGGCACGCCCATGATTGGCGCGACAGTCTTCATTCCCTGGCTGAGCTGCTCGAGGGCCTTCGCTTCGTGCGTGGCGCCCAGCAGATTGGAATCCGTCGAGTACGCCTTTTCGGCGCTCATCCGATACGACAAGCCAGCCCGGTGCATGTACTCGGACATCTCTTTTCGACCGCCGAGCTCGTCGATGAAGCGCTGGTCCAGCCACGGCTTGTACACCCGAAGGTTCGGATTGGCCAGCAAGCCGTACCGATAGAACCGCTCGATGTCGTTGCCCTTGTAAGTGCTCCCGTCGCCCCAGATGTGCACCTCGTCTTGCCTCATCGCGGCGACGAGCATCGTTCCGGTCACGGCGCGACCGATGGGCGTGGTGTTGAAGTAGGGTACCCCGGCCGTCGAGATGTGGAAGGCGCCCGCCTGGAGGACAGCGAGGCCTTCGGACACCAACTGAGACCGGCAGTCCACCAGCCGCGCCTTTTCGGCGCCGTAGTGGAGTGCCCGTCGCGGGATGTCCTCGTAGTCCGGTTCGTCGGGCTGGCCGAGGTTTGCGGTGTAGGCGTAGGGTACTGCCCCGTTTTGCCGCATCCAGTGCAAGGCGGCGCTCGTGTCGAGTCCCCCCGAAAAGGCTATTCCGACACGCTCGCCGACGGGAAGACTCTGCAGGATATGTCCCAAGGTGACGACTCCAGTCGTTTCCATGATAATAGGGCACGGGAGAGGATCTATGCGACGACTCATCGGGCTCGGCACGTTGTTGACCGTTGGTGCGCTGTCGGTGGCGGTTGCGGGAGGTCAGGGGCAACAGCCGCAGGCGCCGCTGCCGGATCTCGTCAAAGTCAAAGACAACCTGTACATGATCGGATCGTCGAGTCCGGTCGACCGCTCCATGTTCACCGGTGGCAATACCGGGGTGTTCATCACCGCGAACGGCGTGGTCGTCGTCGACACGAAGCTCGCGGGCTACGGTCGGCTGATTCTCGAGAAGATCAAGGCCGTCACCGACAAGCCCGTGACGACCATCATCAACACCCACACGCACGGCGACCACACCGGAAGCAACGAAGGATTTCCTACGACGGTCGACATCGTCACGCACGAGAACACGAAGGCCAACATGGAGCGCATGGACGCCTTCAAGGGCGAGAAGGCCAAGTTCTTGCCGAAGCGGACCTACAAGGACAAGCTATCGCTCTTCAGCGGGAAGGATCGAGTCGATCTGTACTACTTCGGACCGGGCCACACCAACGGCGACACGTTCGTCGTGTATCCGGCGCTCCGCGTGCTGCAGACAGGCGACATGTTCGCGTGGAAGGACGCGCCGTTTCTCGACCGAAGCACCGGCGGAAGCGGTGTCGAGCTCCCGAACACGCTGAAGAAGGCCCTGGCCGGCATCAAGAACGTCGATACCGTGCTTCCCGGCCACAGCCCGGTGATGGCGCTGAAGGATCTCGAGGAGTATCAGCGGTACACGGCCGACCTGCTTGCGGCCGTGCGCGAAGCGATGGCCGCCGGGAAAACCGCCGAAGCCGCCGCGGCATCCATCAATGTGACCGACAAGTACAAGGGCTACCGGTCCGAGCGCTTGAAGGCGGCCGTCGAGGCGATCTACGGCGAGCTGAAGAAGTAGCGCGAGTCGGGGCGTTCTGACCTATCGGCTGGTACGCGATCCCGACAGAGACCCCGCGCCGCGGTCACCGAGCTTCGCCGTGCCCCTGAGCGAATCTCCATCGACCTTCCCTTTGAAGGTGACCTGCAGCACCCGGCCTCGGTCGGGCAGGGACCACACGATCTCGAACTCGTCACCGTCGGCCGTCCCTCTGAGCGGAAACTCCCCCGCGTCAGAGGTGAGACGTCCCGAAAGCCTCGGCCCTTCCTGTACGACGTACATGGTGAACTCTTCCGAACCGAGCGGGGTGGTAAACGACACCTCCCACTCGCCGGCCATGTCAGCCTGGCTCAGCACGGGGATCATCGTCATCAGAAGAAGCGCGATCACGCCAACGGTTGCACGAGTCATACCTCAATTCCTCTGACGCACGGTCGGCGCCTCCCTAAAGGCTCCGTCAGAATCCCCCGTGCGTCGTCATCAGCCGCGGCCAGACCCCGAAACGCCACGCCGGGGACGAGCGTGAGAGTGACGAGCGCGTGCATGTGTGCGAGGCTCACAGGATTGTAGCGCGGGCGGGTCAACCAACTCCGCCGCAAGCCGTCGACCTCGCCTGGCCCCTCGGCAGGGCGGGACGGCGACAGCAAAAGATCTCATATGGGCTTGGCGACCTTTTGTGGAGTGTCCAAGGTCAGCGGGTATGATTAGGCGATCGATGAGCGACGACACCCTGCTGCAGGTGAGCGACGCGACAGTCATCAAGGGTGGGGTGGCGGTTCTCGACCGACTGACGTTGACGATTCGCAGCGGTGAGCACACGGCGATTCTCGGCCCGAACGGTTCGGGCAAGACCACCCTGATCAATCTGCTGACCCACGAGGACCACGCCGTGGCCCGGGGCGGCGGCAGGCGCCCGGTGCGCGTCCTGGGCAGCCATCGATGGAACGTCTTCGAGCTCCGCACGCAGCTCGGCATCATCACCGGGGATTTGCATCACCGGTTCGTGAACGGCAACTCGGCTGGGCGCATTCGGGGCGAAGATGCCGTCGTCTCCGGGTTGTTCGCGACGCTCGGCCTGATCGGCAGTCTTCCTGTCACTCCGGACATGCGCAGGCGAGCTTCGGAGGTCCTCGCAAGCCTGGAGGCCGAACATCTCGGCGCCAAATGGCTGAACGAGATGTCGGCTGGCGAAGCGAGGCGCGTGCTGATTGCCCGAGCGCTCATCAGCGAACCGCGTGCGCTGGTCCTTGACGAGCCAACCGCCGGCCTCGACCTCGTTGCCCGCCACCGTTTTCTCGAGCTCCTGCGCCGGATCGCGCGCCGGGGCACCACGCTCGTGCTCGTCACTCACCACGTCGAGGAAATCATCCCGGAAATTGCACGGGTTGTTCTGCTCCAGGGCGGTCACGTTGCGGCCGAGGGTCCGAAGGCGACGATCCTCAGGGCCGAGCCGCTGAGCGCGCTGTTCGGCGCGCCGATCATGTTGCACGAGGTCGACGGTTACTACTACGCGCGGGCGTAGCCTTCAGCGCTCAGCGTTCCGCTCTCAGTTGGTGCTGCCGAACGACGAGAGCAGGATGGGCAGCAGTTGGTGCATCGGCCCGATCGCCGCTCGCTCGGGTGTGAGGCCGGGCTGGAACCCCCGCGCCGCCAACCGGTCGAGCACTTCGCGGCGGCTGGTGATCACGTGCACGGGAACGTCCCACGGGGCGCCCTCGCCGCTCACGGCAGCGGGCGGCTGATGGTCTCCCACCAGGATCATGACAAAGTCCCGACTGGCGCGCGCGCGCAGGTAGCCGCCAATCGTTCTGTAGGAGTACGACACCGCCTTCACATAGCCCGGACCGAGATTCAGCCAGTCGGGCACCTCGTCGTACGACCGGGCAAGATCTTCCCGGTCGAACGGGTGAGGTTTGAGCAGGCGCTGCCAATCGGCCTGGTAGGGCGGTGTCGGCGTAAACGGGGTGTGCGTGCTGATGGTCGGGAAGAAGACGAAGAGCGGCGCACGCGAAGGCTTATTCGTCTCGAGCTCGTCGAGCTTGGCGAACGCGACCTGGTCGGGAATATCCCACCACCCAAACGGCGGGCCGTTGTAGTCGAATCGCTGACCACCATAGATCTCGTCGAACTTGTAGAACGTGCCTTCCGGCCAGGGGTACCACAGCCCTGGCATCGACGCGATCGTGCGATAGCCGTTTCTGGCGAAAGTCCCGACGAGCGTCTCGCGGTTCTGCGTCATCAGCAACGCGTTGGTATCCGGGTTGCGCACGTCGATGCCAGACATCAGCGTGATGTGCGCGAGCCAGGACGAGCCGCCGAATGTCGGCGACACCACGAAGGCCGACACCACGTCCCGTCCCGTCGCACGTATGTCCATCTCCAACCGGGTCCGATCCGCGGCAAGGCGACCGGCAAACGCGGGTTGGTCGTACGTCACCGCACCATAGGATTCGATGAAGACCAGAAGAACATCGGCGCCCTGCAGCAGCGCCAGGTCGGAATTCATGGACGGGCTCGGTGCCAGTGAAGTGGTTCCGGAGAGTGCGCCGACCACCAACTGCACCTGCCGCGCGTAGGTGTGCGAAACCGGGACCGCGAACGCGGGCACGTCGGGCGGGAGAGCACCCACTCGCTGACCGACGAACAGCAGCGCGGAGGCAGCGGCGAGGACGGCGATCCCGTGGCGCTCCGTGGGATGCACCGCAGCCCGGGCCAGGCGACCGACCCCCCATCGCATCAGCCCGTACGTGACCAGGAGAACCAGAACCGCCGCTGCGACAGTCGCGAGGACGAGCCAGATCGGGGCGGCGCGTACCAGCATCGCGGCCACATCCGGAATGTACCGAATGTCCCAGTACAGGTTGACTTCGCGGCCGTACAGCGCCGGCGTCGTGACGTCCACATACCGGCCGACGACCAGCAGGGCCCACGCGACGCTGAGCCACCGGAGCACGGCCCGCGAAGGTGGTTCGAGCCAGCGGCACGCGGCGATGAGCGCGAGCGTTCCCATCGCGAGCTCCATCGACAGCTCGCCGGTCCAACGAATGGCGGGCGTCGGCCAGACGTTCTGGAACGTGACCGACGCGTCCAGCAGGACCAGCGCTCCAAGGAGCGAGATCCAGCGCCGCCAGCGCCGGTCAGCGCGACGTTCCACGGGCTTCGACGGCCAGGGTGCCCGCTTGCTCGGTAGCGGCTGCGTGCCGCCAGAGCCATAGGATGTCCACCCCGAACGAATAACACAGGGTCGAGACGACCGTGGCGGCTAAGGGGCTGCTGAGCGTTCGCATCGTGAGCGGCATGACCACCAGGCTGAGGCCGACGACCTGCACGACGCAGATCGCCTGGCGACGACGGCTCGGCGGGAGGGGCTGCTGGAGCCAACGCAGTAACCAGCCCGCGGCGACAAAGAGGTAGCGCAGTCCACCTGACACGACGACCCACGCGCCAGCTTTCCCGTACCGCCACGCCAGGATCGAGAGGGACATGATGAGCAGCGCATCGACCTCCATATCGAAGCGCGCGCCGAAGGGACTTGCCATCCGGCTCCGTCGAGCCAGCCACCCGTCGACGCCGTCCAGCACCACCACGAGCAAGCTCGCCCCGGCCGCGCTGGCCGCGGCCAGACCAAGCCCCGGCTCGCCGATCAGGCTCGCCACCAGGACGACCAGCATCGCCCGCGCGGTCGTGATCTGATTGCCTGGTCCGAACTGTGCGAATGGATGGTTTGCGCGTAGAAACCCGATCGCCAACACACTGACCAGAGCGAACAACACGCCCGCCTTGAGCGGATACAAATCGCCCAATGGCAGCGCCGTGCGCGCGGCCGTCGCCACGCCAACGACCGTCACCAGCCCGACAAGCTTTGCCGTCACCGCACTCCCGCGCAAGGGATGATCGGGAAGCCGCCACCCGCTGACAATCATCTTTGCTTAACAGGCCCCCAATGGGGATTGTAACGCGGCCCCGCGTCGCCACAGAATTGAGGCCCATGAGCGACCCGCCGCGCGCTTTCTGGATTGTTGCTCCAGGACGAGGGGAGATCCGGGACGAACTCCTGGGCACGCCCACCTCTGAGGATGTGGTGGTGCGCACGATGTTCAGCGGGATCAGCCGGGGCAGCGAATCGCTGGTCTTTGCGGGTCGCGTGCCGGTCAGCGAATACCGGCGCATGCGAGCGCCGTTTCAGGCGGGCGACTTCCCTGGGCCCGTCAAGTATGGGTATGCCAGCGTCGGTCGAGTCGAGCGCGGACCACGAGAACTGGTGGGCCGCCACGTCTTCGTCCTATACCCCCATCAGACCCGCTTTGTCGTGCCAGCCAGCTCGGTGTACGTGCTTCCGGACACGGTGCCGCCACCGCGCGCGGTTCTGGCTGCGAACCTCGAGACCGCCATCAACGCGCTCTGGGATGCGCGCCCCGGACTGGGCGATCGCATCTCGGTCGTCGGCGGTGGCACGGTCGGCTGCTTGATCGCTTGGCTGGCCGGACGCATGCCGGGCTGTGAGGTCGAGCTCCTGGACATCAACCCGAAGCGGGCGGCGATCGCCCAGGCCCTCGGCGTGCGATTCGCGCTTCCTGAGACGGCGTCAGGGCGCGGACCTGGTCCTTCATGCCAGTGGCTCGCCTCAGGGGCTGGCGTTGGCGCTTCGCGTCGCCGGCTTCGAGGCCTCGATCGTCGAGCTGAGCTGGTACGGCAGTCAGCTCGTATCGATCCCCCTCGGCGAAGCCTTTCACGTTCAACGCCTCACGCTGAAGTCGTCGCAAGTGGGCACCGTGGCAGAATCGCAGCGCGCGCGCTGGGACACCCGAAGACGAATGCAGCTTGCGCTCGCGCTCCTCGCCGATCCGGTGCTCGACAAGCTCGTGACGGGCGAGAGCGCATTCGAAGAATTGCCCTCCGTGATGGCAGAACTGGCCGCCACGCCGGGCGACACCTTGTGCCACCGCGTCCGCTATCGGTAGCCAAAGCGTTCTTGGCGAGGTAGCTTTAGGAGCCGCCATGTACAGCGTGTCCGTCCGCGATCACATGATGATCGCCCACAGTTTCCGCGGAGAGGTCTTCGGGCCCGCGCAACGGCTGCACGGCGCCACCTACGTGGTCGACGTCGAGTTTCGCAGAACCGACCTCGATGCCGACGGCGTCGTCGTCGACATCGGACGAGCCAACGAGGTGGTGCGAGGCGTCCTGTCGGGAGTGAACTACCGCAACCTGGATGAAGACCCGTCCTTCAACGGGCGCAACACCACATCGGAGTTCCTCGCACGCTTTGTGTTCGACCAGGTGGTGTCGGCGATCCAGCGCGGCGAGCTGGGATCTGGAGCGCGACAGGTGGAGAGTGTGCGGGTCACGTTGCACGAGTCCCACGTGGCCTGGGCATCGTTCGAGGGGCGCGTCGGCGACGCTTCCTAGGCCAGACGCGATGCGCCCGATTGTTTTCATCGCACCAGGTCGTCTCGACACCTGGACCGGCGGCTACGGCTACGACCGCCGGATGGTCGCTGGCCTGCGGAATCGGGGCTGGGCAGTCGAGGTCGAGGCGCTCGACGAGAGCTTTCCCACACCCACCCCGGCGGCGCTCGCGCATGCGGCTCGCCTGCTCGCCGCAATTCCAGCGGATGCGATTGTGCTCGTGGACGGCCTCGCGTTAGGAGCGATGCCCGCTGTCGTCGAGGCCGAAGCCGCGCGCCTCCGACTCGTCGCTCTCGTGCATCATCCGCTGGCCGCCGAGACCGGAATCGCTCCGACCAGGGCTGCGCTGCTAGCGACGAGCGAGCGCCGCGCTCTTGCCGTCGCTCGCTTGGTGGTGGTGACCAGCCGCGCGACCGCATCGACGCTGGAAGGCTATGGTCTAGGCACGAAACGGCTTCAGGTCGTCGAACCAGGCACCGATCGGGCGCCCCTGGCCCGTGGCTCCGGTGGGCCGTTCCTGCAGCTGCTCTGCGTGGCCACTCTCATCCCGCGCAAGGGTCACGACGTCCTGTTCGACGCGCTCGGCGCGATTTCCGATTGTAACTGGCGGTTGACCTGTGTCGGCAGCCCACAGCGGCATCCGAACACCGCCGAGCGCCTGCGCGCCAGTCTGCGGATTCGCGGCCTAGCGGGTCGGGTGGAGTTGGCAGGCGAAGTCGATGTGACCACGCTGGCCGCTTACTACGACCGCGCAGACCTTTTTGTGCTACCGACCCTCTACGAAGGCTACGGCATGGCGGTGGCTGAAGCCTTGGCACGTGGACTTCCCGTGGTCAGCACGACCACTGGCGCCATTGCGGAGCTGGTTCCCAGCGAGGCGGGCTTGCTGGTGCCGCCGGGCGACGTGGACGCGCTTGCCGCCGCCTTGTCCCAGGTGCTCGGCGACTCAGGCCTGCGCGCGCGACTCGCCGAAGGCGCCCGACACGCGCGGGAGCGGCTCGTGAGCTGGGAAGATGCGTCAGCCAGAATGGCTCACGCCTTGGAGCGTGTCGCTGCCGATGGGTAGCTTCAGCGCCGAGTGGCTGGCCCTTCGAGAGCCCGCAGACGCTGCGGCGCGATCCCTGCGTCTGACACATGCCGTGGCCGACGTGCTCCCGCGCGGCCGGCTGCTGTGCGCGCTCGACCTCGGCGCAGGTACGGGGTCGAACCTGAGGTTCCTCGCAGAGTCTCTAGCCGAGCAGCAAAGCTGGCTTCTGGTGGACCACGATTCCACGCTGCTCGCGCGTGGTCAGGCGCAGATCACGTCGTGGGGCGCGGAAAGGGGGTACCACGTCGACGCCAGGCCGGACGGCCTCGTCCTCGAGCGAGAGGGTCGGACGTGCCGTGTCGCGACGCGCCCGGTCGACCTTGCCCGCCTCGACGATGAAACCGGGATCCTTGCGGACCGCGGGCTGGTGACGGCCTCGGCCCTACTCGACCTGGTTTCAGAGCGCTGGCTGGGTCAGCTGGCTCTCCGCTGTCGCCGAGGTGGCGCGGTCGTTCTCTTCGCTCTCACATACGACGGTCGCATCCGCTGCGCGCCAGCGGAGCCCGAGGATCACGTCATTCAAGAACTTGTCAACCGGCATCAGCGGACCGACAAGGGGTTGGGCCCTGCGCTCGGACCTGAGGCGATTACCCACGCCGAGCGTTGTTTCGCGGGGCTCGGGTACCATGTCGAGCGCGAGCGCAGCGACTGGACTCTGCCGCCCGAGTCGTACGAGTTGCAGCGACAGCTGATCGAAGGGTGGGCCCAGGCGGCAGTCGAGATCGCGCCCAGTCAGGCGGTGCTCATCCAAAGCTGGCGTGCGCGCCGGTTGACCCACGTTGCCGGCCGTCGCTCCGAGCTCATCGTCGGACACCAGGATCTGGCCGGCTGGCTGCCCGCGGCAGGGAATTTGTTCACTTGAAGATCTGGACATCTCGTCATTCCCAAATGCCAGACGTCCAAATGCCCAGATGACCAAATGACGAGATGTCCAAATGAACAAGTTCAGTGTTCAGATGACCCGTATGACGGGCGGCCCGACAACCCCATCGCGTTCCCCGCCGTCTGGGGCCTGGGCCCGAAGGTCGCAGTCGAACAACACGTCGCCGCCCATTCGGAAGACCCGGTAGCGGGGACGTTGGCAGTCGCTGAGCGCGGTGGGCGGAGCTAGTCGAATGGCCGGCCGCCCGTTGCCGATGATCAGCGGCGCGATGGCCATCTGGAGGCGATCGAGCAGGTTCGCTTCGAGGAACATCGACACGGTCACGCCGCCGCCTTCGACGAAGGTCCGGCTACAGCCGCGAGCCTGCAGCAAGCCAAGAAGCTCCGAGGCGTCGAGCGCGCCAGACGCGTCGAACGCGGCGAGGATGCTTGCGCGGCCGAAGTGCGTCTCGCCAGGACGCGTCAAGGAACGCCCGCACACATACAAGGTTTCGGCCGAGTCGTCGTTGAACACGCGATAGTGGTCGCCAAGTCGACGGGCGGGATCCAGGACAACACGCAACGGGTTGGGACCAGAGACGTGCCGCGTCGTGAGTTGCGGATCGTCGGCGGCGACCGTCCCCGCGCCGACGACAATGGCATCGCAGAGCGCGCGCATCCGGTGCAGGTGGAGGATGTTTTCCCGGCCCGTCACAAACTGGGACTCGCCTGTGTGCGTGGCGATGAATCCGTCCAGACTCTGGCCGAGGTGACCGACGGTGATCGGCCGGACCCTTGTGGCGTTGCAAATCGGAAGGTACAGGTCGATGAGCGCATGACGCGGATCGCTCCCCGCAAGGACCAGCTCCCAGCCGGTATGCGGATGCCAGGCGATGGCTGCATCGGGATGGCCGAGGGGGACGGGTCTCAGGCCGGAGCCTTCAGCCAGGGCGAACGAAGCGGTCTCGTTGGCGCGTGCCAGCCGTTCGGCGCTGGCGGCTGCAGACAGCACGGTCCGCCAACCATCGTCGACTCCCGTGTCGGGGCCGGTCGGCTGATCCGGGGTTACGCTTTGGGGTTGCAACACGTCTGTGCCGATTATATCGGCGACCTCCCCGGGGGTCATCTTTCTCGGCGTGCACCCTCCACGCCCGGCGCTCAGCACCAGGCAGGCCTCTGGGCCAGGCAGAAATGGAAGGGTCTGACGACGGCTCAAGTATGCTCCCAGCCCTCGGCCTCGAGGTTCTGGCAGATCCGGCGGGCGCACGTCACCGCTCGCTCGATCGTGTCGAATCGCTTCGAGCTGTGGAAACCGCGATCTCTCAGCAGCTGAAGTTCACATCCGTATTCGCCCCAGGCCAGAAGCTCGGCGGTCAGCTCGCGATCGTGTTTGCGCAGAGACCACAACCTCTTCCCAGTGCCTGGATCGTTCCACAACATTCCGGGATCGTCGCTCAATCGGTCCTCCATCCCGTCACCCATCCCTGCCCGGCCTCCCGGCACACCATTCCTTTGACCGCTTGGACTCCCGAAAGGTTTAATGGTGAACCGATGACGAACGATTTCGAACGACGACTTGAGACATACGGCGATTTGGCTGTGAAGGTGGGCCTCAACCTGAAGGCAGGTCAGCGCCTACTCATCATCGGGCCGCTTACCAGCGGCGGCGTCTCGCTGGAAGCGGCCCCTCTCGTGCGGCACATCGCGGCGAGTGCCTATCAGGCAGGCGCCCGCCTGGTCGAGCCGATCTGGGGCGACGAGCCGCTGCAGCTGATCCGGTTCAGGGACGCGCCCCGCGATTCCTTGAGCGGCTATTCGGCGTGGCTGCCCAAGGCGCTCGTCGAGCATGTGGAGGCGGGCAACGCTGTGCTGTCGATTTATGCGAACGATCCCGATCATTTGAAGGACCAGGCGCCGGAACTCATCACGGCCGTACAGCGGGCCACCGCCCGCGGCGTGCAAGCGTTTCGGGAGCTCGTGTCTCGCAATCAGACGAATTGGACGGTCATCGCGGCGGCGGCCCCTGGATGGGCGGCCAAAGTGTTTCCGCGACAGGCGCCCGAGCAGCGGATGTCGAGCCTGTGGGACGCAATCGGCCATCTCTGTCGACTGGACCAACCCGATCCGGTTTCGGCCTGGGAGGCGCACCTGGAGGCGCTCGCCGCGCGAAGGGATCACCTCAATCGCAAGCAGTACACCGCACTCAGGTACGTGGGTCCTGAGACCGACCTGACGATAGGTCTCGCACCCGGTCACACCTGGGTGAGCGG
The DNA here is from genome assembly GCA_041485305.1 of Vicinamibacteria bacterium. Taxonomy (GTDB): domain Bacteria; phylum Acidobacteriota; class Vicinamibacteria; order Vicinamibacterales; family CAVVIG01; genus JBGPJH01. The sequence goes on from JBGPJH010000032.1 coordinate 15,271, forward strand.
ACAATCGGAAAGCCAATCGGGGATCTCATTCGCCCCCAACCTTCCCACTGAGGAGGTCTTCACGATGCCCCACAAGGATCGTGTCGACGGGATTCTGAAATCCTCAAAGCCTCTGAGCTACGGGGGGACTTTGATCGAGGGGTTTAGCCTTCGCTTCGTCGAGGGTCGCGTCGTGGACCTCCAAGCGGAACGTGGGGAGAGGGTGCTTCGCGAGCTCCTCGAAACGGATCCTGGTGCGGGACGGTTGGGCGAAGTGGCCCTCGTGCCGCACAGTTCCCCGGTCTCGCAGTCTGGGTTGCTGTTCTACAACACGCTCTTCGACGAGAATGCCGCGAGCCATGTTGCGCTCGGTTCGGCCTACAAGTTCACGCTCAGCGGGGGCGACGGCATGAACGCAGACGAGTTCGGGCGCGCTGGTGGCAACCAGAGCGTCGTGCACGTCGATTTCATGATCGGGTCAGCCGACCTCGACGTGAACGGCGTGCTCGGCGACGGCACCGTCGAGCCCCTGATGCGCCGGGGAGAATGGATTTAGGGGATAAAGGTGAACTTCGCCTGCCCGGTAATCGGGTTGGCCCAGCCGAGCAGCGAGCCCCCGCGCGGCCGCGCGCGGGCGCTGATGCGCACGTAGTAGTCGCGGCTGGGGTCGAGCTTCGACGTCCGGCAGAGGGGCAGCCCGCCGAAGGTCGTCAACCATCGCCTGACGAGCGACTCGTCCTCTGTTTCCGAGGCTTCCTGGACGTGCCCGTCGAGCGTGCGCGACAGCTTGTGACGCCTGGTAAGGTTGTCGTACTCGTCGCTGCTGGCGACAACCGCCGTCGCTACGGTACGGTCCACCCACGCCGGGACCACCATCCGCAGTTCGACGTCGTAGGTGAATGTTGTGCGCAGCCCGCTGGCTATCGCCTGCCGGATCTCGTCGTTGTACGCGTCGGCCAGCTCGAACGAGACGACGACGTTGTCGCCGCGCACGATCGGCACGATGCGAAGGCTCTCGGCAGCAAGGGCGAATGTGCCCCCTGCGAGGAGCACGACCAGGCACACGACGGGGAATCGGCCATTCATCGGGAACTCCGGTTCAATACTTAATTGCGAGCGCCATGCTCGCGCGCCAGAAGGAAAGGTGCTCCGCACCGAGGCTGATCCCCAGCCCCTCATCCTTGCCGTGCACACTCCGAAAACGTCGAACGTCCCAACTGAGTCCGACCCGATTGGTGAGGAACCCGGTCACGCCCCCGCCGACGTCCACGGTGGCCAGGTTTGTCGCGACCGGGAGCACGTCGTCGGCCCGCACGTGCATGAGTCCGGCGCCACCCACCAGGTACGGGCGGAGCGTGTACTCGGTCATACGTCGAGGCAGCGTGATCATGACGTTGCCCGTGAGCGTCGTGACGCTGCTTTGTAATACCAGCAGGGGCCTGCCGCCGGACCGTTGAAAGAATCCCGGTACGTGCATGAAATCTGCTTCGACACCAATCATGTCGCCAAGTCCCGCCGCGCTCACGCCCAGTGCCGTGTGCCGCTTCCCCGACGCCTGCTCCAAGTCGAGAAACGTTGTATCGCCGCCGAACGTGACGCCCAAGAACGGCTTGACCTGCCATTCGGCGTCCGCCGCCCCCGGTGAGAGTACCAGACAGGACAGCAGGAACGCCAGCGGTCGAATTCGTTTCACCGTCGAGTGGCTCCTACCGGACAAACAGGCCCAGGAAGATCCGCGCGAACGGCGAAGCCGTCAAGTCGCCCGGGTTCGGCACGAATGGCCGTGCCAAACCGTTGCTGTTCGCCATCAAAATCAGCGTCAACCCGCGTGTCGGCGCGGTGACCACGAGCGATGAGGAACCGTTGTCTGACGAACCGAACTGCCAGACGATCGTTTCACCGTTGTACTGCTGGACGAACCAGCCCATGCCATGAGGCAGCCGCTGTCCGCCGTGGCCGATCGGCGCGCGCCAGGCGGTCGCCAGCGTGTCGGCGCGCAGCAGCACACCCTGCTTCAGCGCGAGGTCGAATTGTGCGAAGTCGCGCACCGTCGAAATGAGACCGCCAGCGGGCGTCAACGTCGTCGTCGAGTAATCCGACGGCGTGGGACGTCCCTGGGGGCTCACCGCGTAGGGCTGTGCCAGGCGCTCGAGCACCCGCGTGTATCGCTCGGCCGCGGCGGGGGTCGGGATTCCCTCGGCCGGCGGGCGGAGGCGAATCGCGTCGGGTCCGGGCACCGAGTCGACCATGGCCAGCCGATCGAGCAGGTTGGCGAGCGTCTTGCGATACGATCCGACCGCACACGCCCGCACCACGCGCATGAGCGGTTCCAGTCGCTCGGGCCGGTACGCGAACGCAAGGTCGTCTGGTCGACCCGAGGTATGGGTCAGAAGCTGCTGAATCGTTGCATTCGCGTCTGGGCTGTCGCCGTCGAACTGGCCGACACGATCGTCGAGCGACAGGCTTCCCTCTTCAACACAGCGCAACACCATCGAAGCGGTGAACACCTGCGTGACGCCGTCGAGATGAAACGGGGTGTCGGTACGACTGGCAATAGACCGACCGATGTCCTGCTGGCCGAACGCGCGCTCCCAGAGAATGTCGTTCGTCCCCACAATCGCGGCCGAGAGCCCTGGAATGCCTGTTTGAGCGCGCAGCGCCTCGAGGTACTCCGCGAGACGCGTGAGGAGAAAGTCGTCCGCGCGCAGGGGCATTCCGGCCAGCAGAAACAGGGCGACCAAGAAGACGAGTAGTCGACGGACCATCAGATAGGGGGAAGCCACCCAATCATAGCGGAGATCTACGTGTTGCACCATCTGCGGCGGGTGGTGGGCTACCGCCTAG
>JBGPJH010000033.1:0-17984 GCA_041485305.1 Vicinamibacteria bacterium
AACGAGGAGCGCAGACATGACACCCGACGAGTTTCTGAAACTTGCCAAGAAGCACGACGCCCAGATGGTCGACCTCAAGTTCGTCGACATGCTCGGTAGCTGGCAGCACTGCTCCTACCCGATAGATCTCTGGGACGAGGACACGTTCAAAGAGGGTCTCGGCTTCGACGGCTCGTCCATCCGAGGGTGGATGGGGATCCACGAGTCGGACATGCTCGCCATTCCTGACGCGGCCACCGGCTGCATCGACCCATTTTTCGAGAAGCCGACGATGAGCGTCATCGCCAATATCGTCGATCCGGTGACGGGCAAGAAGTTCACGCGCGATCCGCGGCACATCGCCAGTAAGGCCGAAGCCCACCTCCGCGAGTCGGGCATCGCCGACACCTGCAACATCGGCCCCGAGCCCGAGTTCTTCATTTTCGACGAGGTGCGGTTCGAGCAGAACCAGCACAAGGGCTACTACGAGATCGACTCGACGGAGGGCGCCTGGAACACGGCGCGCATCGAGGAACCCAACCTGGGCTACAAGCCAAGCTTCAAGGGCGGCTATTTCCCCGTCAGCCCGACCGACACGTACCACGACCTGCGCGGAGAGATGGTCTACGAGATGAAAAAGGTCGGCATCGTCGTCGAGGCGCACCACCACGAAGTTGCCACGGCCGGCCAGAGCGAGATCGACATGCTGTTCCAGCCGCTCCTCAAGATGGCCGATCAGTTCATGTGGTACAAGTACATTTGCAAGAACGTCGCTCGCCGACGCGGGAAAACCGTGACGTTCATGCCGAAGCCGATCTTCGAGGACAATGGCAGCGGCATGCACTCGCACACGTCGCTGTGGAAGGGCGGCAAGCCGTTGTTCGCGGGCGACGGCTACGCGGGCCTGAGCGAGATGGGGCTCTTCGCGGCGGGCGGCCTGCTGAAACACGCGCCGGCCATTCTCGCGTTCGCGGCGCCCACGACCAATTCATACCGGCGCCTCGTGCCCGGCTTCGAAGCGCCCGTGAATCTGGCGCTGTCGGCGCGCAATCGCTCGGCCTCGATCCGCATCCCGATGTACTCGAAGAGCCCGAAATCCAAACGGCTCGAGTTCCGGTGCCCGGATCCGAGCTGCAATGGCTACCTGGCATGGTCGGCGATGCTGATGGCGATGCTGGACGGGATCCAGAACAAAATCAGCCCCGGCAAGCCGCTCGACCGCGACATCTACGAGATGACCCGTGCGGAAATGGCGGAAATGGGCATCCGCACGACGCCTGCGTCGCTCGAGGAGGCGATCAACGCGCTTGAGCAGGATCACGCGTTCCTTCTCAAGGGCGATGTGTTTACCCAGGATCTGATCGACGCATGGGTCAGCTACAAGCGCGACAAGGAGCTCGACCCGATCCGGCTGCGGCCGCATCCGTACGAGTTCCATCTCTACTACGACAACTGAGGAGGCTTTCGTCCGAGGCCGGGAGGCTGTGGCATCGACCCACAGCCTCACGGTCCCTGCCAGCCTAAGACCGCAAGAAACTCCGCCAGCACCATCGCCGTCGCACCCCAGATTTCCACACCATCGGCCAGGAACGCGGGTCGGTCGATCGGTTGTCCCTCGCGCAGCATCGTACGTTGCACGATCCGGTCGGCGACCATCAGATCGTCGACGGACACGTCGAGAATTCGCGCCACCTCGCCGTCCGCCGCGCGGAGTGCCGGGGGCGCGTCGAGGGCGGCGACGATCGGATGCAATCGAAACCCGCTGACCGGAATGTCGAGGGGCGTAAGCGCGCCGACGACCTGGACGCGGTCGAGATCGAGGCCGATTTCTTCATGGGCTTCTCGGAGCGCCGCCTGTTCGAACGTCTCGCCCGTTTCAACGACCCCTCCCGGCAGCGACACCTGGCCGCCGTGCCGCCCGAGCGAGTGGGTCCGGACGGTGAGCACGATGTGCGCGCGCTCAGTTCGGGGGAAGACGAGCAGCAGCCCGGCCGCGGAGCGAACACGGTTTGGACTGGAGTCGGGCGGCCACGGGCGCCCCGCGCGCGGCTCCAGCCAGCGCTGAGCCGACGGGCCCGGCAGCGGCTGTTTCAGCGCGGCCTGGAGACGGGCAAGGGCGTCACCGTAGGTCAGCGGTTGGTGACCGTGATTCGTCACACTAGAACAATGTCATCTGAGCGCAACTGCTTCTAGGTGCCGGGTACGAGGTCGTGATCGCCCGAACGATTTCAGCGCCGAGGATCGCGTAGCCGGAATCGTTGGGATGGAAACCGTCCGCTGAATAAATGGAGGCCTGGTACAACCGCGGATCGCACATCAAATCGATGACGGTCACATTGGCCAGCGCGTTGATCGCGTTCGTCGTCATGCGAACGGACACGCGCTGGGCCGCTTGCTTTTGCGGGAGGCTCGCGCTCGCGAGATACGGAAGCCCCGCGAGGTTCGGAAGGTTCAGCACGATGATCCGCGCCGAGGGCGCGCGACCGCTGACGCCCGAGACAAGCGTGCTGTAATCGTTCCCGAAGGCGCTCACCTTCTGGTCGATGTACCCGCTGGGATCGCTACCTCCCGCCCCGTTACCGAGCGCCGCCGTGACAGTGTTCGCGTCGTTCGCGCCGGTGAATATGGTCACGACCGTTGAATCTTTCAGCACGAACGGCATTTCCTGGTCGATCAGGTTGCCGGCAATTGTCCGTCCGTTCTGGTTTCCGAGGTCCTGAAACGCGCGACTGATCGCGGCGGTCGGAATGCCCAGATTGGACACCTTGACCGCGAACCCCTGGGTGCGCAGCTGGCGTGCTGCGACCCACACGTAGCCGCCGCCGTCGCAGTCTTCGAAGGGGAGGCACGGCTTGCTCGACCCGAACCCGATCACGTCGCTGGCTCCCACCGCCGAGTACACGATGGTCGATCCCGCCGCGGGCGGCCCGCTTGGTGCCGTTGGGGTCTTGGCGCCTCCCAGCGCGTTGCAGGCGGTGAGGCCGAGAGAGGCTCCAAAGAGCAGCAGAAAAGGGGAGATCCGAATTTTTGGACGACACCGGAACATGGGCATCAACGGGCAACGAAAGTACAGACAAACCTATGGACTTGACTAGAATGACACAGGACGCGATGGCGTGCAGGTCCTAGCGCTGCTGAGCTACATGCATCTCCCGCAGCCCGCCCTACAATTGGTGCGCGCTCTAATGCAGACTTTCCGCCTTCGCGCGAACCTCCGGCGGACCGCCGTAGCCCTAGCGGAGGCAGTCAGGTCCGCCCTCACAAGCTGGCTGCCGCAGCCAGGCTGGAGCGAGTCATGACGTTGCTCGATCGATTCCGCACGCCGTCTCGTCAGAGCCATCCGGATCCGGTGGTGCGGCTGGCCTATGTCGCTGAGCTGCCGCTCGCCGACCGCGAGGCGATCGCCGCCATGGCGAGTGAGGACGAGGATCCGCGCGTTCGTCGCGCGGCGGTGGCGAAGCTGATGGATCCCAGAACGCTCGCCTCGATTGCCGAGGCCGATCGCGACGAAGGCGTGCGCAGTCAGGCCGCGGGCATGCTGCGTGATATCGCGCTCGAAGCATTCGAGGACATCGGGGAGGCGGAAAGCCTCGAAGCGGTCGACGCGATGACCGATCCGCGGGCGCTCGCGTCGGTGGCGAAAAGCGCGACGCGCGAGATCGTCGCGCTGCGGGCGATGTCGCGGGTCGACGACCCACGCCTCCTGGGGTCGATCGCGCGTCACGCCGTCGTCGAGAGCGCGCGCCGTGGTGCCGTCGAGTCTCTGCGGCCGAGGGGAGAGCGCGCTGAAATTCTGTCGATCGCGATGAACGGTGACTTCAAGGATACGGCCTTGTCAGCCCTGGAGCTTGTGACGGACCGTGGCGAGGTCGAGCAGATTGCAGCCCGGGGCCGGAACAAGAGCGCGGCGAAGCGCGCGCGCGCGATCCTGCGCGAAGCCGAGGAGCAGGCGGCGCTCGACGCGGCCGAGGTGGCAGCTGCGCCCTCGGCGATCGCGTCGGCGTCCGCCGAGACCGCCCCGCTCCGCTTGACGCCGCACGGCGAGCCGAACGTGGAGACGGTCGTCGAGCCGGAGGTCGCGCCCGATGCGCCAGGGCCGGAGGCCGAGCAGGGACGCGGGGCCGCCGAGCGTGCGCGAGCGGAGGCGCTGGCTGAAGCCGAAGCCAAGGAACGGGCGGATCGCGACCGGCAGGCCCGTCTCGACGCCGAGCGCGGTCGTGCACGGCTGGCGGAGCTTCTCGAGGAGGCAACCGCCGCGCGCACCGACGAGGATCTGTCCTCAGCGCGGAGGCGCTTCAACCTCGTCCGACAGGAGTGGCGGGACCAGATGGCCCGCGCCGGCACCGATCCGGATCTACAGGCGCGATTCAGCGAGGCCGAGGCGCAGATGGCCGGGCGCGAGGCCGAGGCGCATGAAACCGAGGCTCGCACGCGTCGGGACGCGTTTGCGCTCCTTCATAGTCTCCTTGGACGTGTCGAGCCCCTCGCCGCGCAGGCGGATGTCTCGCTGAAAGGGGCCGATCGGGCTCTTCGCGACGTTCGCACAGCCCTATCCGGCATGCCGCCACTTCCTACACGACAGGATGTCGAAGCCGTCACGAACCGCCTCAAGGCGGCGCAGACCGCGCTGACGCTCAAAGTGCAGGAGTTGCGGGAAGCCGACGACTGGAGGCGCTTCTCCAACGTCGCGATCCAAGAGCAGCTCTGCGCGAAGATGGAAGCGCTTCAGGCGGTCGAGGACGCAGAAGCCATCGCCCGCGAGGTTCACAAACTCCAGGGCCAGTGGCGAGAGGCGGCAGATGTTCCTCGGGCGCAGGCCGACGCGCTCTGGCGACGATTCAAGGCCGCCCACGATGCGGTGTGGCCACGCTGTGAAGCCCACTTCGCGGCGCTTGCCGGCGCGCGCGCGGAGAACCTGGCCAAGAAGACCAGGCTCTGCGAACACGCCGACTTGCTCGCCGACTCGACGAACTGGATTCAGACCGCCGAAGAGATCAAGAAGCTCCAGGCGGAGTGGAAGACGATTGGGGCGGTTTCGCACGGCCGGGAGAAGGTGATCTGGGACCGCTTTCGTGCAGCCTGCGACCAGTTCTTCACGCGACGGCACGAAGATCTGGCCAAGCGGAAGGCCACGTGGGCTGAGAACCTCGGCAAGAAGGAGGCGCTGTCGGTCCGCGCCGAAGCGCTCGCCGAATCCACCGATTGGGACCAGACAGCGGTGGAGCTCAAGAGGCTGCAGGCTGACTGGAAGACGATCGGGCCGGTCAAGAAGAGCAAGTCTGACGCCATCTGGCTGCGTTTTCGCGGCGCGTGCGATCGATTCTTCTCCCGCTACGCGCAGCGACACGATACCGCCAGAGCGGAGCGAGTCGCCGCGCGCGAAGCGATCTGCGCAGAACTGGAAGGGCTGGCCGGGGAGGATGCCTCCGAGCCCGCCTCGGGTTTGCTCGAGACCATCCGTGCGATTCGTGTCCGCTGGCACCAGGAAATCGCCGCACGCGGCGTGGACCCGCAGCAGGCGCGGGCCCTCGACGAGCGTTATTCGGCCGCCTACGGCAAGGTGGTCTCTCGGTGGACGTCGGTCCTGGCCGGCAGCGATCTCGATCCGGAGGCGAATCGCAAGCGCATGGAGGCGCTCGTCCGGCGCATCGAAGATCTTGCGGTGTCGATTGGAGGACCTGCCTCCAGCCCTGCGGACCAGTCGCTGTCGCCGACCACGCGACTGGCGACGATGCTGAAGGAAGCACTGGCCGCCAACACCATCGGCGGCAAGCTCCACGAGGACAGCCGGCTGAGTGCAGCGGCCGAAGAAGTGCGGCAGGCGCAGGCCGCCTGGTCCCGCATCGGGGCCGTGCCCGACGAGGCGCGGCGTCAGCTGTCCGACCGCTTCCAGCGCGCGTGTCGCCGCATCAGCGAACGAGTGCCTGCCCCTGGTCCCGTCAGCAAGCCCGCAGGCCGATCGGAACGCAGCGGGCAGCCGCGACGGTGAGGTGAGGATCTACCTGATCTTCAGCAGTTCCACATCGAAGACCAGCGCGCCGTACGGCGGGCTCTGCCCCTTGTAGGCGAGCGCCTCAGGGATCCAGAAGCGGGTCTTCTCGCCCTCGAACATCAACTGCACGCCCTCGGTCCAGCCTGCGATGACGGTGCCGAGCGGGAATGTCGCCGGCTGCCCGCGAATGACCGAACTGTCGAACAACTTGCCGTCGGTCGTCCAGCCAGAGTAGTGAACCGTCACTTCGCTGCTGGAGGTTGGATGGCGGCCGCCCGTTCCCGGCTGGATCACCTTGAATGCAAGCCCGCTCGCGGTCTTCCTCGCGTCAGGTGGCGGTGCCTTGACGTCGGCTGGCGGCTGAGAGGGCGACGGCGTGAACGAGATCAGCTCCACGTCGAACACCAGCATGCCTTTCGGATCGCGCTGGCCTCGATACGCGAGCGCTTCGGGAATCCACAAGCGTCTGGTCTCGCCCGACACCATCAACTGCACGCCTTCGGTCCATCCCGCGATGACCCGATCCAGCGGAAAGGTGGCCGGCATCCCGCGCGCCACTGAGCTGTCGAACATTTTCCCGTCGGTCGTCCATCCGGTGTAGTGCACCGTGACGAGGTCGGTCCGGCCGGGGTGAGCCGTCCCCCCGCCCGGTGTGACGACGCGGCTGGCCAGTCCTGACGACGTCTTGACGGTGTTGTTCGGCGGTGCGCCAACATCGGGCGGCGCTGGGATGGCCTGCGCCGATCCGTTCACCTGGAACGCGGCTGCAACCAGAGCAAGAGAAGCGATGAACATGCGCATGCTGCGACCCTTCAGCGCCTCTTCTGCAGTTGGTCGAGCTTCTCTTTCAGCGCTTCCAGCCGCCGGCCGGCCTCTCCCAGCTTTCCTTCGGCGGTCAGCCGTTGATACTCGGCGAGGTCGTGTGCGGCTTCCGAGATCAACCCGCCAACACTCGCACCGGACGGCGGCGCCGCCCCTCCGGGCGTCCGCACCGTTTCAGCTGGCTGAGGCGGCCGCGTGGTCTGCGGTAAGAGCGATGATGCCGCGTTGCCGAAGAGCCCCGCCATCGCCGCTTCGAAGGTGGGCGCGTATGCCAGCCGATCCTGCAGGGCGAGCACGACGAGGCGTAGTTGCGGCATCGGGCTTCGCTCGGCTTGGAGGTAGATCGCCTCGGCGTAGAGCAGAGCTCGGCCGATAGGGATCACGATGAGGCTCCCGCGCCGCACGTGGGATCCCTGCTGATTCCAAAGTGAAAGCTGGCCGGATATCTGGGCGTCCTGATCGATGCGGGCCTCGATTTGAAGCGGCCCATCGATGAGCTTGCTCTTCGGAAAGTTGTAGACGACAGCCGTGCCGTAGTTCGGGCCGTCACTCCGGCCGGCAATCCAGCCGATCAGGTTGTTCCGGTTCGACGGCGTGAACGGCAAAATCTCGACGAACTCGGAGACGCGCTCCCCGGGGAGCTTCATCAAGACGAAGTTCGGTTCCATCATCTGCGTCGCCTGCCGGCGCTGCGCGTCGAGTCCCACCTCGTTCGGCACGGTCCAGAGGTCCTCGCGGTTGTAGAACACTTCTGGAAGGGTCATGTGATAGAGGCCGTACACGGCCGCCTGCATCTCGAGCAGCAGCTCGGGATAGCGCACGTGCGTCCGGAGGTCGGCGGGCATGGCCGACCCGTCCTTGAACAAGCCCGGAAACATGCGTCGATAAGCGAGGATGATCGGATCCTCGGCGTCGAAGACGTAGAAGGCGACCGTGCCGTCGTACGCATCGACTGTCGCTTTGACGCTGTTGCGCATGTAATTGATGCGCTCGCGACCCAGGCGGTAGTGCCGCGCATAGGGGTAGCTTTCCGACGTCGTAAACGCGTCCATCATCCACACCAGCCGGCCTCCGGCGGTGACCACGATGTAGGGGTCGGCATCGAAGGTGAGAAAGGGCGCGAGCGTTTCGACCCGCGAGCGCACGTTGCGCCGCATCAGCAGACGGCTGTCCGCCGTCACATCGTCGCTGAACGGCAGCTTTGCGAGATCACCGCGATCCAGCGCGATCAAGAGGCGTCGAAAGAACCCACCGATCGGTATGCCGCCTGTGCCTTCGTACGACGTGAGACTGTTGGCTTCGCCCTGTGGATAGTTGAACTCCTTTTGCCGCGTGCGGACGTATACGTCGTTGTTCGTGAGCTCCCCGAAGTAGACCTCCGGCCGTGTGACGGCCAGAGCGGCGACGGTCGTCTGTACCGGCATGTTGCTCAGCAGGAGGTCGGGCAGCCCTTCCGGCGTGAACCCGTTCACGGGATTCATCGTGATGCCGTAGCCGTGCGTGTACACGAGCTTCTCGTTGATCCAGTTCCGGCTGCTTTCAGGCAGGCGCTCCACATTCAGCTCGCGGACCGCGAGCATCATCTGTCGGACGGAGCCTCCGATCTCGTACCGATCGATGTCGATGTCGGGAAAGTCGTAGTAGGTCCGGATTTCCTGAATCTGGCGCAGCGTGTCCTGCAGCGCCCGCCAGTCCCAGAGGCGGATGTTCTGCAGGGTCTCCTGGTTGTTGGCGGCGTCAACGGCGTCCACACCCGTGTCCGCAGGGAACGGGACCTGGGCGATTCGGTCGAGCGCAAAGGCCCTGCGCGTCAGCTCGATGTTGTGGGCGATGTACGGCCGCTCGCGGACGAGCTCGTTCGGTCTCACCACGAAGCTGCTGACGTACCACCCGATGAGGCCGACAACGACGTAGACGACTGCCGCAGGGATGACGGCGGCGACCAGCCATTTGAGCGTCGACCCGGCCATTGAATTGAGAGCGGCGATGAGCGCACCCACGAGCAGAGCGCCGACGACGATGGTCAGGCCGGTGATCGTGATGTGGGCATCGGTATAGGTCACGCCCGCGAACACGGTGTGGTCGGCCAGCAGGCGTTCGAATCGACCGAGATACACCTGCGCGGCAAACGCCGCCAGCACCGCCGCGAAGGTGAGCGACACGCCACGGAGCGATATCGAACCGATTGTCTGGCGTGTGAGGACGCGCGTGCCGCCCCGCACAATGGCGAAGAAGACCGCCATTCCGCACACGATGACGGCGATGGTGGTGAACCACGAGGCGGCCAGTTGCCACGTTGGAAGGGTGAAGAAATAGAACGCGAGCGTCCGGCCAAACACGGGGTCGACCTCGGCGCTCGCCGCCCCAGCCCCGCCGTGCCAGTACAGCGCGAACGTCGTCCACTGCGCCATCATGCCAAAGCCCGTTGCGCCAGCGATGAGCAGGGCGACCAACACGGCGACCAACCGCAGCACGGGCTCTACAGGAAGCCTGAGCGGCTGTCCGTTGATCAGAATGGGTCCGCTCGTCAGGTCGCCCAGATGTTCCGGCTTCAGTGCCAGGAATGAGCCGTACAGTGCGAGGAACGTGACGACGCCGAAGACCGCGAACACGGCGGCCTGGAAGCTCAGGGTCTTCCAGAACACATCAGCGAAGCCCAGGGTGGCAAACCAAAGCGACTCGACGTAGTAGGACAAGGCGATCCCGCCGGCCAGGACGAGGACGGCAAGGCCGGCGAGAAGCAGCACCCAGCCACGCTGTCGCGACCGGCGCCGTGGCGGCCAGTCGATGGTTTTCATTATCCGCAGTCTATCACTCCGTCCGCGGCCCGGCCTTACCGGAGCATCAAGTTTGACGAGAGCCATGGCCAGTACTAAACTCGCGTCGGGAAAGGAGTTGACGCGAGAGGTGGATACCAGCCGCCCCGCCATTGCCGCGGGCCTTCCTGACGAAGCGCTCCAGGAAGTCAATCGCCTCTGGACGATCGTGAGGGCGTTTTCCAACACCGCACACGATGTCAACAACGCCCTGCAGGTGATCACCGGAAGCGCAGAGCTGCTCGAAGCACGCGACTTGGAACCGACCCTCCGACGGCGGATCGAAACCATCCGGATGCAGGCCGGCAGGGCGGCCGCTATCATCGAACGCCTGTTGTTGTATGCGCGCGAGGCGCCCGAGACCTGCGGCACGTTCGACCTCGCGCCGCTCTTGGAATCAGCCGTCGCGATGCGCGCATGTGCGCTCAACCGCGCCCGCATTGGAATCAGCATCGAGCGGTCGGACTCGGAGCCTTACTGGATCGCCGGAGATCGTAACCGGACCCTGCAGGCGCTTCTGGATGTGCTGTTGTCGGCGGAAGAGACGGTCAAGCCAGGCCGGGATGCGCGGATCGGAGTTCGTCTCGACCGCCAGGCACAAGCGGTCGCGCTGTCGGTCACGGCCGCGGCAGGAGCTGAGGCGAACGTCGCGCAGGTCGCGCCCGCCACGCGCCGTGCATCTTCTGTGGCTGCCGTCACCACGGACGCCGAGATCTGGGCGGCGGTACATCTGGTGACTGCGCAGCGCGGCACGGTCCACGTCCGAAGAACCGAGCTCGCTGTGACGTTGACGTTGTCGTTCCCGGCCGCTCAACAGCCGGCCTGAGAGGGTCGGGTCAGGCCGCTGCCGTGTCCCCGCCGACCTTGAACCGCCGCAGCTTGTCTATGAGCGTGGTTCGGCTGAGCTGCAGCAGTCGAGCGGCCTGCCGCTTGTTGCCGCCCGTCTTTTCGAGACTGCGCAGAATCAGGTCCCGCTCGAGCTGCGAGACGACCGAGACGAAGTTGATGCCTTCGTCGGGGATGGTCATCGACGGCAGCGTTCGCGATTCGAAGGGTTGGCGGAGGTCCTCTGGAAGCTGCGCAACGCCGATCTCCGCATCAGCCCCGCTCATCGCGACGGCGTGCTCGACGGCGTTTTCGAGCTGCCGGATGTTGCCCGGCCAGGAGTAGGCCATCAGCACGCGCAGGCACTCCTGGGTCATCGTCTTCGCCGGCAGGCCATTACTCTCGCACGATCTCCGCACGAAATGCTGTGCAAGGAGCGGCAAATCTTCTCCGCGGTTGCGCAACGGCGGGAGGCGAACCGGGATGACGTTGAGCCGATAGTACAGGTCTTCCCGGAACGTTCCCTCCTTCACCATTTTGCGCAGGTCGATATTGGTGGCCGCGATGATCCGGATGTCGAACTTGACGGGGCGTGAATCCCCGACGCGCTCGAGCTGCCGCTCTTGCAGGGCCCGCAGCAGCTTCGCCTGCAGCGCCGGCGAAATCGAGGACACTTCGTCGATGAACAAGGTGCCCCGGTGGGCCAGCTCGAAACGGCCCGTGCGCGTCTGGATCGCGCCGGTAAACGCCCCCTTCACGTGTCCAAAGAGCTCCGCTTCGGCCAGGCCGTCGGGAATGGCGGCAGCGTTGAAAGCGACGAAGTGCTGATCGTGGCGGGGGCTGTTGTGATGAATCGTCCGGGCGATCAGTTCCTTGCCCGTGCCTGTCTCGCCTTCGATCAAAATGGTACTGTGCATCGGCGCCACGAGCTCGAGCGTGGAGAAAACAGACCGCATCGCCGCGCTGTAGCCGATGATGTTGTCAAACTTGAAGCGACTCTGGAGTTGGGCTCGCAGTTCCGCGTTCTCCTGGCGGAGCTGTCGCTGTTCGACGGCCGCCCGAAGGACGCGCGAGAGCTGGGCGAGCTGAAACGGCTTGATCAGGAAATCGACCGCGCCGCGCTTGATAGCTCGGACCGCCTCGTTGACGCCTCCGAAGCCGGTGATGACCACCGCTCGAATCGCCGGGAAGCGCGTCAGGGCCTCGTCGAGAATGTCCATTCCATCTGCATCCGGCAGCCGTAAATCGACGACAAGGCCGTCGTAGGCGAACGCTCGGAGTCGTTCGAGTGCGTCCGCACCAGTGAGCGCCTGTGCAACGGCAAACCCGTCGGCTTCCAGACACTCGGCGATCAATTGGCGAAGATCGGGTTCGTCTTCAATGACAAGGACGGATGGGCGCACGCGGTCAGTCATGAGAACCTCAAAACTGTTGCAAACAGGCGTTGCACCGCGTTCGCCGGTCGGTTGGCCGAGCGGGGGAGCCAGCTGGCCGACACTTACGGTTCAGCCTCATATAATCGGTTCGACCCTGGCACCGCTTTAACCTCAGCCCGCAGGACGGCCAAAAACCCTCTGGTGGGAGGCCGATTAATCCTTATTGAGCAGATGGATAAGCCGCGGTTTCCCCACCGTCTCCATGTCGCCGGGATTCTCCCCTAGTGCGCTGCCTGAGCGCGGGCACCCTTCTTGCTCCGAATCCCGCGTCCGCCTCGCCAGCGCGAATCAGCCAGGCGGCAGTCGGCTCGAATGAGACGGCATGACTACTGAACTAAGAGGGAGCGGTTCAGCCCAGCCGCCGTGGCAACCTGTTCTCGTGACACACACTGCCGCTGGCGGCCCGATGCAGTACCTATGACCGGAGGGCCAGATCCCATCGTCCAGAGCGCCGAGCGTTTGTGCGCGACCTTGGAACGGATCGGGGACGCGCTCGTCGCTCTCGACGTGGACACGCTTCTCGAGACCGAGGAGACGCTCGGCCGACTGCTAGCGGCAGTCGGCAGCGAGAACCGTTTCGAAGATCGGGCTGCGCTCGAACCCCTGGTGCGGCGCGGACGCGACGCCCTTCTGCGGTGCCGCCGGGTTGGTGGCGCGTTTACCAGCGTGGCGAGATCTCGCCTCCCGTTGCATACGGGCATCGAGACCTACGACCGCGACGACGAGTACCCCGAGCACGCACTTTCGGGCTCCGCGGTCAGGGTGACGGCGTAGTGTCTGACCTCTTCACCTCGCTACTGCCTCTTTCACTTGCATGTCGCGTCGAACGACGACCCGACTGCGAGCGACGCGACGGCGGCAGTTTGAAAAACGCCGCGGCAGGCGGGTGACCGACGCGTGGGTGACCGGGACCCACGCGGAGTGCGCCAAGACAAAGGCCCTGGAGCGGCGTTTTTCCGCGGCGTCGAGCCGGAGGGCGACGAGCGACGCGACATGCAAGTGAAGCGCCGTAGCCGTCACCTTCAACAACAGCGCCGCTCAGTTCAGCTCGGCCCAATAAGCCGCTGACGCCGAGATCCGCGATAGCGTCGAGCAGGTGAATACGCTCGCCCAGCAGATCGGCGCGCGGAACGCTGCGATCGTGGACTCGGCCTCGCAGCGTCCGGAAGCGCTCCGCGATCAACAGTCGGTCGCTCTCTCGAGTCCCTCGCGCAGCTGATCGACCAGAAGAAGCATCCAGACCGGCCATGTTCGCTTCGCGATTACTCTCGGTCAACCCGATTCTTAAGCGTTGCCCCTCGATGTTGGCAAGCTTCTGGCTGCGTGTCGCAGCCGGAGGTCCATAGTGCTCGAGATCGTGGTGAACGGCGAGGCCCGCTGGCGCCAATCAGGCAGGGAAAGCTGGGGAGAGTTGCTCGAATTGCTCGAGCAGGGGCACGGATCGAGTCGACCCATCGTGACGGCCGTCCGATTCGATGGTGTCGCCGCACCGACATTTCGCGAGCCGGCGATACTCGCAAGGGGAGTCGGAGATGTCGGCCTGATCGAGGTCGAGACCTCGACGTTCGACCAGCTGTTGCACGAATCCGCACAAGCCGCTTACGAAAGCGTGGCCCCCCTGCAAAGGGCCGTCGGTCGCATTGCCGCCTCGCTCCGTGGAGACGACCCTGACGGCCCGCGTCGAGACCTTCCCTCTCTGCTCGCAGCATTGCAAGGGCTCACCGTGGTCACTTCTATGCTGACGACGGCCCGTGGCGCTGGTGGCGCGCCCCGAATCGACTTCGACGGACTGGCCAGTCGCCTGTGCGGCGTGCTTGACGGGATCGTCGAGTGCCAGACTCACGACAACTGGCGCGGAGTGGCCGACATTCTCGAACGTGCGCTTGCACCCGCGTTGAGCCAGTGGGCTTCGATTCTCCTCGCGCTGAACGGCAACCCAGGTGGAGCGGATGTGGCGCCCTACCGGAGTCAGGGGGGCAAGACGCGGGCGTCCTCCACGCCGGCCCGCTTCAGCGCGACAGTGCCGCTCGCATCGGAGAGCAGGTCATGAACTTGCGCGAGGGACCCGTGACGCGCGTGCTCCAGCCGGTACGTGCGGCCTTGGGCGAGCGAGCTGGATCCGGTTCGGCGACGGCGGTCACGCTGCCAGAGCGATTTCGGCCCGATGGCGTTGCGATGCTGCTCGGTTCGGACGGTTTCGGGCGCGTGTTCCTTTGCGATCGTCGAAACCACGTTATCGACGTCGTGGACCAGGACGCTCGTCCGCTGTTTTCCTTCGGGGGACACGGCGAAGGGCCGGGACAGTTCAACGATCCGTGCGACATCGTCGTCGTGCCGCTGACGCACGAGCCGGTGTTCGCGATCGAACAGGCACTGTTCGCTGTCGCAGACCGTGGCAATGGCCGCGTGCAGATCTTCGATGGCGTCGGAACGCTGGTCGCGCTGCTCGCACCGTCTGGGCTGTTTGGCCAATGGAATCGCTTGTCTGGGACGCCACCCGTCGCGATCCTGACGCCTGCTTTCGCTCGGCCGTCGCGTCTCGCCTGGGCTCCCCCGCACCTCGTTGTGGCCGGTTCGTATCGAGGCGTGGTCCGCATCGACCTCGGTGCGGCGTTCTTGCCGGCAGCTCGGACGACGGCGAGATCGGCTCTCGGGGGAGTCCTGCGTCGCGTTCTGGCAGCCCCTCCATTTGGCGCCCGTCCCACACGCCGCGCAGATGGGTCGCCGATCAGGTCGGCTGTGCGTTCGCCGACAAGATCATGAACCAGCCTATCTGAGCCGCTTGACGAAGGCGCGGATGTCGGCCGCGAGCGCCTCGGGTTCCTCCAGCGCGGCGAAGTGGCCGCCCGCTGGCATCGTAGTCCAGCGGAGGAGGTTCGGATATACCGCCTCAACCCACGCGCGTGGTGGGTGCAGGATCTCTTTCGGAAACGAGGCATACGCTGTCGGCGCGCGGACCGGGGTCTGGGCGCTGAACGGCCATGGCTCATGGCGCCGCGCCCAGTAGGGCCAGAAGGAAGAGTTGATGGCGCCAGTCACCCAGTACAGCATCACGTTGGTGAGCAACACGTCCTTCGAGAAGCGCCGCTCGACGTCGCCGCCGCAATCGCTCCACGTCCGGAATTTTTCCACTATCCAGGCCGCGAGCCCGACCGGCGAATCGGTGAGCCCGTAGGCGAGCGTCTGGGGCTTGGTGCCCTGGATCATTCCGTACCCCTGCTCTTCACCCATCCAGTGCTGCAACTCGGCGATGTATGCCCGCTCCTCGTCGGTCTGCGGCGTGGGCGTCGACTCACGCGGTCCCGACAACAGCGTGACGTGGATGCCGAGCACCTGGTCCACGTGGGCCGCGCCGAGTTGGGCGCTGATAAAGGCTCCCCAGTCGCCGCCCTGCGCCACGAAGCGGCGGTAGCCGAGCACGTCGGTCATGAGCGTCGAAAAGACGTCGGCGATCCGGGCGATGTTGAGCCGCGGCTGGTCGGGCCGGAACGAGAAGGTGTAGCCCGGGAGCGAGGGCGCCACGACGGTGAAGGCGTCGGCCGGATCGCCGCCGAAGCGGCCCGGGTCGGTCAGCAGTGGGATCAGCCGCTCGAACTCGACGATCGAGCCCGGCCAGCCGTGCGAGAGAAGGAGGGGCAAGGGACTCGGCCCCACACCGGGTTCGTGGATGAAATGGAGGTCGATCCCGTCGACGGAGGCGACGAACTGCCGGAGACGGTTGAGGCTTGCCTCGTGAGCGCGCCAGTCGTACTTCTCGCGCCAGTAGGCCGCGAGCGCCTTCATGTACTCGAGGTCGCTGCCGTACGTCCAGCTGCCACCCGGATTCTGGTCGGGCCAGCGTGTGCGTTCGAGCCGCATCCGCAGATCGACAAGCGCTTCGTCGGGGACGTGGATCGTGAACGGCCGCGGGGTCGGCATCGTTTCGTCTCCTCAGGGCGTCTGGCTACCGTCTCGGATTGACCAGCGGCGCTCTCAATGCCGCAGCGCGGTCTGGTCCAATCCGATGTTAGGCTCAGCCAAGGCCTCCGCTCACCAGCGCCTGCACGAAAAGCACGCAGCCGTCTGGTGCAGCCGCTTGTTGGGCTGCCCGGCCGAGTCTAGAATTGCTACATGACGTCCCGAGCGCAAGAACTTCTTCGAGAAGCCTTGACGTTGCCCGTTGAAGAACGCGCGGACGTGGCCGCCGAATTGCTGGCCAGCCTCGACGAGGCGCCGACAGAGAACGCGGCGGAAGTTGAAGCCGCGTGGGCCCATGAAATCGAACGACGGGCACGACGTGTGATGAACGGCGAATCGGCCGGTGAACCGTGGGAGGACGTGCGTGCGCGCGTTGTCCAGCGGTTAACCGAGCAATGACCCGTACGTTCCGCCCGGAATCCGAAGCCTCCGCCGAACTCGAAGATGCCGCCCTTTTGGTACCAACGCCAACGCCCAGGACTTGGCCTGGAGTTTGTCCAAGCTGTTGACCTTGCTCTGGAACAGATCGCAGAGTGGCCGCAGATCGGTCGCCGAGTCGCCGGCGTGCCAAACGACGTGCCCGCGCGCAAAGTGCCGGTAAAGCGCTTCCCCTATCACGTCGTGTATCTGCAGTGGGAAGATGCAATCCGAATTCTAGCGTTCGCGCATGACAGCCGTGAGCCTGGCTACTGGCTGTCCCGTATCCGCAAGTAGTTGCTTGTCAGCCCAACTTCTTACTGAGTGGACCGCTGGACTCCGCTCACGGCTATCGCGGTCCCCTGACCGCGCAGTGTTCCCCGAAGTTGGCCGAAAATCAAGAACCCTCCGGTGCCCGAACCTCGTTAGCTGCGGGTGGCCGATACGAGCCGCGCGCGGTCGCAGCTAGCACAGGAACGGGACGTGACCGGAAAACGGCGCAACTCCGGTGAGCTGAGTCTGATACCTCGCTGCGCGCAGCGTCCTGGGTCGATTCCACGGCGTCGTGGAGGAGGGGGGCGCGCGTCCGCCGTCGGGCAAGGCCGTGTTCGGAGAACAGCGTCAGCTAGCCATTTACGGCACCGACGTGCATTGCAGATCAGCACCGACCGTCAGGGGACCCGGGAAGTACCTCTTCACCTCAGCGATCGCAGGTTCGAGATCGAACTGACCGATGTGACTGACAATCAGTCGCCCAACGCCGGCGTCCCTGGCGACGCGACCGACGATCGCAGGCGAAGCGTGAAGGGGACTGTCACTTGCCGCAGTGGCGAGATGCATGACCAAGACACTCGCTCCCCGCGCAAACTCGATGAACCTGGGGTTGGTGCCGGTCTGATCGGTGCTGAAGACGATCGACACATTTCCTGTCTGCACACGGTACGCCAGAGCCGGAATGTTGCCGTGTGGTATTCCCAACGCGGTCACCGTGACTCCCTGCCGGTCGAGCACGGTCGACGGTTCGACCTTCGTCACATCAACGACGCCGATATCGAGACGAACGCCTCCCCCCGTACCGCCCAGCGTGCCACCGAGCACTTGGAATGCGCCAGTCTTCTGATCGAAGAGGCGGCTGAGGAACGCCGGAAAGCTTGGCACCACGTCGTTACCGGAGGGTCCGGCAATGGGCAACGGTTCCTTACGAGTCTGATTGCTCAACCACAGCAGGGCGGGCAGGTCAGAGACGTGGTCGGGATGAAGATGGCTTATGGCGATCAACGACAGGTCGCTAAGCCGTGCTTGGGCCTGGCCGAAGCGGAGGAAGGCGCCGCCGCCAACGTCTACAAGTATTCTCGCCTGGGCGCCCATCCACAGGAGGTAACTGGACGATGCGCGGTCGCGGTTGACGGCGGGTCCACCGGAACCCAGGATCTGGACTGCGACCGGATTCGCAGTGCAGCTTTGAGCCAACGCCCTGGATGGGACTGCGAGAAGGGCGAGCAAGCACACCATCACCGATCGAATCATAGGCGCCCACCTCAAGGAATCGGGCAAAATGCCACTTCAACGAGACTTCACGAGAAAGGCCAGTACCGCCTTGTTGGACTGCTGCGGCGCATCGATGTTGACGAGATGGCCGGCGCCTCTCACGACGGTCGTTTCAGCGCCACCGATACTGCCCGCGAGTATAGCCGCCGTGGCGCGAACCTGAGGGCTGTCCTGATCGCCTACGAGGATGAG
>JBGPJH010000034.1:0-17790 GCA_041485305.1 Vicinamibacteria bacterium
CTGCGTCCCGGCCGCTTCGACCGGCGCATCGTCGTCAATCGACCTGATGTGAAAGGTCGCGAGGGCATCCTGGGCGTCCACACGCGGAAGATCCCGATGGCCGACGACGTCGAAATCTTCACGCTCGCGAGGGGCACGGCGGGCTTTTCGGGCGCCGACCTGGCCAACCTGGTGAACGAGGCGGCGCTGAACGCCGCACGGTACAACCAGAAGGTTGTGCGGATGCACGACTTCGAGTTCGCCAAGGACAAGGTGCTGATGGGATCGGAGCGACGGTCCCTGATTATCAGCGACGCCGAGAAGCGGGTCACCGCGATTCACGAAGCCGGCCACGCGCTGCTGACCGTCCTCCTTCCGCACGCGGACCCGATTCACAAAGTGACGATCATACCGCGCGGCATGGCGCTCGGACTGACGCAGCAGTTGCCGGCCGACGAAAAGCACAACTACTCGCGAGACTACCTCAACGATCAGATCGCAATCCTGCTCGGCGGGCGCATTGCGGAAGAGATCTCGACGAACAGCGTCACGACCGGGGCCGGCAACGATCTCGAGCGCGCCACAGAGCTTGCTCGCCGCATGGTGTGCGAATGGGGCATGAGCGACGCCATGGGACCGCTCACCTTCGGCAAGAAGGAGGAGCAGATTTTCCTGGGCCGCGAAATCGCTCAGCATCAGGACTACAGCGAGGACACCGCGCTGAAGATCGACCAGGAGGTCAAGCGATTTGTCACGCAGAACTACGAGCGCTCGCGGCAACTCCTGACCGACAGCCGCGAGACGCTCGTCCGGATTGCCGATGCCTTGCTGGCCTTCGAAGTGCTCGACGCCGAACAGGTGAAGCGTCTGGCGTCTGGGCTCTCGCTCGAGGATCCGCAGCCCGTAGCGGCCCGCGCCCGGGTCGCCGACGACGAGGAGGAGGCGCGTCCGCGTCAAAAGGAGCGCGCGCCCATCGTTCCGGCGCTCAACAAACCCCTTCCGCAGGAATAAGGACTGGTTTTTCCGCGGCGCACTTTCGCGGTCCCTCTGCCGTCCGGACGCGTTCTTCGCTTGGGAGAACGCCCGCTCGTCATGGGCATCCTCAACCTCACGCCTGATTCCTTCGCTGACGCGCGCCGGCTCGATCCAGCGGCGGCGGTGGAAGCAGCACTCTCCATGGAGCAGCAGGGGGCCGACGTCATCGACCTGGGAGGCGAGTCGACCCGCCCGGGCGCCGACCCGGTGTCGGCCCGCGAGGAGCTGGCCCGCGTGATGCCGGTCCTACGTGCGCTCGCCGGCAGAATCTCGGTCCCCGTGTCCGTCGATACGTACAAGGCCGAGGTCGCGCGGGCCGTCCTGGCGGAGGGCGCTTCGATCATCAACGATGTCAGCGGCCTTCGATACGAGCCCGCACTCGCGGCCGTCGTCGCCACTGGCGGGGCCGCTCTCGTGCTGATGCATACCCGAGGTCGCTCGAAGGCGATGTACGCCGGGTCCGAATACTCCGACGTTGTCGCAGACGTGGCGGCCGAACTTCGACAAAGCATGTCGGTGGCCTTGGAGGGAGGCGTCGACCTCGATCGGCTGATCGTCGACCCCGGGATCGGGTTTGCCAAACGGCCGGCGCACAGTTATGGTGTGCTGGCGCGGGTGTCGCAGTTTGCCTCGGTCCTCGGTCGGCCGGTGCTTGTGGGGCCTTCGCGCAAATCCTTCATGCGGGAGGCGCTCAAGGATCGCCCTCCAGCCGACCGCGACTGGGGCACGGCTGCGGCCGTTGCTGCAGCCGTCCTCGGCGGTGCGCACATGGTCCGGGTGCACGCCGTGCGCGAAATGGCCGACGTTGTGCGCGTGGCGGAGGAGATCAGACGAGCGGCGGAGAACAGCCTCGCAACGGACTGCAGCGATTCGGGGTCAAAGAGTGAACTGGGTTAGCAACGCGTTTCGGCGTCCGCCCATTGGCGTCTGGGACCTCGTCGACATCCTCGTGGTGTCGGTGCTGATCTACGAAGTCCTCAAGCTGATTCGCGGCACGCGGGCCGTCCAGATGGCACTCGGTGGCGCCGTCTTCGTGGCGGTCTTCTACGGGTCGCGCTGGGGCCATCTCGAGACCGTCAACTGGCTCATCCGCAACGTCGCCGGCTACCTCGTGTTTGCCGTGATCGTTCTCTTTCAATCCGACATTCGACGCGCGCTCGCGCATCTGGGACGAGGGCCGTTCTTTCGGTATTTCGCAAGAGCGGAGTCCGCGGAGGAATCGGTCGAGGAGCTCGTGGTGGCCGCGGGCATGCTGTCGGCGCAGAAAGTGGGGGCCATTATCGCGGTCGAGCGGCAGATTGGCTTGCGCAACTACATCGAGGGCGGTATTCCGATCGACGCCCAACTCACCTACGACCTGCTGCTGAGCATCTTCCAGTCGTCGTCTCCGCTTCACGACGGGGCCGTCATCGTGCAGGAGGATCGGATTGCCGCCGCGGCCTGCTTTCTGCCGCTGACGGTCAATCCGAAGCTCAGCAAACAACTGGGTTCGCGTCATCGCGCGGCGATCGGCCTCACCGAAGAAAACGACGCGGTGGCGATCGTGGTCTCCGAGGAGACCGGCAGTTTGTCGATCGTGGCAGACGGGCAGATCGAACGTGGGCTGACGACCGATGCGCTCCGCGCGCGGCTTCGCCTGCTGCTCCTCCAGCGCAGCGCGGGCGAGCGGAGTCAGGCGATTCAGTATTCATGACGACCGCGAGCGGGAGATGAAGCCGATCTGGCCATTTCGCCACGTCGCCCTGAAGTCGCTGTCGATCGGGCTCGCCGTGATGCTGTGGCTCATCGTGGCCGGCCAGGAGACGATCGAACGCGGCCTGCGTGTTCCGCTGGAGCTGCGGCAGTTTCCGGCGGGCCTCGAACTGCAGGGTGAGGCGCCCTTGCTGGTTGACGTGCGCTTGAGGGGAGCCTCCGAGGCGCTCAGCCGCCTGGGCGCCGGCGACATCGTGGCGGTTCTCGATCTCCACGGTGCGCGTCCGGGCCGCAGGCTGTTTCAGCTGACGCCCGACCAGGTGCGTGTGCCTTTCGGCGTGCAGGTCGTTCAGGTGACGCCCCAGACTGTCGCACTCGCGTTCGAGAACTCGGCGACCCGCCTCGTGCCGATTGTGCCGGCGGTCGAGGGCGATCCCGCCCCCGGCTACGTCGTCGGCACGCTCGTTGCGGAGCCGAACTCGGTGGAAGTTGTCGGTCCCGAAAGCGCCGTCGAACGGGTGAAGGAGGCCATAACCGAGCCGGTGTCCATTGCCGGGGCCGTGCAGGACGTCACCGATACGGTAACGGTCGGGCTGCTCGATCCGGCCCTTCGACTGAAGAGCCCTCGGCTCGCGACGGTCACGGTGCAGGTGGTTCCCGGGCCGGAAGAGCGCACGCTGCGCGCGCGGCCGGTCCACCTCAAGAACGTCGGAACGAATCTTTCGGCACAGGCGACGCCCAGCGCTGTCGACGTGATTCTGCGCGGCAGCCGGCAAGGTCTCAACCGCGTTGACGCAGAATACGTTACGGCCTACGTCGACCTCGCGAGCTTGGGGTCAGGTGCGTACGTGCTGGCGGTTCGCGTCGACGCTTCTCAGGAGGCGGGGATCGCCCGCATCGATCCCGCCACCGTTCACGTTCGAATCTCCAGCGTCAGCGCCAGTGCCAGAGACTGATTCCCCAGCGCCCCGGCTGTTTGGTACCGACGGCGTGCGCGGTACGGCCGGTCGATACCCACTGGACTCTCCCACCGTCCGCCGAATCGGCGCCGCACTCGTTCGCGCGCTCCGGCACGGGACGCAGTCGCCACCGATCCTGGTCGGCCGCGACACGCGGGAATCCGGGGTGTGGATCGAGACCGATCTTGCACACGGCGCGTCCGGCGAGGGCGCGAGCGTGATCAGGGCGGGAGTCGTGCCGACGCCTGCCATCGCCTATCTCACGCGGGCGAACCGCTACGCTGCGGGCGTCGTGGTCTCTGCGTCGCACAACCTGTACGAAGACAACGGCATCAAGGTGTTCTCGGGAAGCGGCGAGAAGTTCACCGAGGATGTGGAGCGTGAAATCGAGGCGATCGTGGCCGATCGTACCTGGGATGTGCGACGCGGCTCTTCAGGCGAGATCGCGAGCGCGACACTTGTCGGGGCGTATGTGGACCATCTCCGAACGGTGTTCCCTGAGGCTGGCGCCCTGACGGGCATGAAGCTCGCGATCGACTGTGCTCACGGCGCGACCACGACGCTTGCGGCCGACCTGTTTCGGAGCCTGGGATTCGATACGGTCGTCATCGGGAACGCGCCGAACGGGCGGAACATCAATCAAGAGTGCGGCTCGACACATCCGGAGAAGCTGGCTGAGACCGTCGTCAGGACCGGAGCGCGCGTGGGGGTGGCGTTCGATGGGGACGGGGACCGGGCGATCTTTGTCGATCATCTCGGCCACATCGTCAATGGCGACGCGGTCCTTTTGATGTGCGGTCGCCAACTGCAGCGGGAAGGACGCCTGAGGCACAATGCGATCGTCGCGACGGTGATGAGCAACGTCGGGCTGGAGCTGGCCGTTGGCGACCTCGGGATTGAGCTCATACGCTGTCCGGTCGGCGACAAGTACGTCATGAACGAGATGCTGTCGCGCGGTCTTTCGCTGGGCGGCGAGCAGTCGGGCCACATCATTTTTTCGGACTACCTGTTTACCGGCGATGGCCTCTGCACGGCCCTGAACGTGCTCCGAACCGTCGCGCTGACCGGCCGGTCCTTGGCCGAGCTCGCCGCCGATCTGATGACGTATCCCCAGGTGCTGTTGAACGTGCGCGTTCGAGAGAAAATCGACACGGACCGCCTGCCCGCGGTCGCCGAAGTCATCAGCCGTGTCCGGGCGCGAGTGGTCGGCCAGGGAAGGCTCCTCGTCCGCTATTCCGGGACCGAGCCGCTGTTGCGCGTCATGATCGAGGGTAAGGACGAACGTGAGATTCGCGCCTGGGCTCAGGAGATCGTGGACGTCGTCCACGGCGAGATCGGCGTCCGGTGATTCACCTCAGCGTCAACGTTAACAAGGTCGCCACGCTCAGAAATTCGCGCGGGGGCAAAGAACCCCGCGTGCTCGCTGCCGTCGAGGTGTGTGCAGAAACGGGAGTCGGCGGGATCACTGTCCATCCGCGTGCCGATCGACGGCACATCGTTCCCGAAGACGTACACGGGATCGCAGAGGCGCTCAAGGGCCGGCAGCCGCCCCTCGAGTTCAACATCGAGGGCGATCCCAGGCCCGATCTGCTTGCGCTCGTCCGCGACGTCGCCCCCGATCAGTGCACCCTCGTGCCGGTCGCGCCCGGCGAGATCACCAGTCAGGCGGGATGGACGCCTGGCCCGCAGGCCGACCGCCTGCCTGCCGCAATCGCCGACCTGAAGTCCCGTGGCATTCGCGTCAGCCTGTTCGTCGACCCTACGGCGGAGGCCGTCCGTCTTGCGTCATCGCTCGGCGCCGATCGCGTGGAGCTGTACACGGAACCCTTCGCGCGCGCCTTCGAGCAGGGTGGCGATCAAGCGCGCCGGTCGTTCGATGTGTACGCCCGAGCCGCGGAGTTGGCTGGTTCGCTGGGTCTTGGCGTGAACGCCGGACACGATCTGGACCTGGAGAACCTTGTGCTCTTTCGTGCCCTGCCGCATCTTGCCGAGGTGTCCATCGGTCATGCGATCATTTCTCGCGCGGTGTTTCTCGGCCTCGAGCGCGTCCTGCGCGAGTACTTGGGGGTGCTGGCCGGCAGCGCTGATCCGTTATGATCCAGTTTTGCCTATGAAATCGGACTCCCTTGCCTTCGGGATTGCCGGGATTGTATTTGGGCTCATCGCCGGCTGGATCATTGGCAGCCAGCAGACCGGTCTCCGCGACGCCGCCGCGCCGCCCCCCTCGGCAGCGGCGCCCTCAGGTGGGGTCGGGCGAACGGCTGCGGTCCTCGACGAAGCGAAAGTGAACGCCTTCAAGTCGGTGGCCGAACGCGAGCCGTCCAATCCTTCTCCACGGGTTGAGCTCGGGAATCTCTACTTCGATGCAGAGCGCTACGACGAAGCCATCAAGTGGTATGGTGAGGCGTTGAATCTGCAGCCGGGCGACGTGAACGTGAGCACCGACCTGGGCGTCAGCTACTTCTATACGAATCAGGCGGACAAAGCGCTCGAGCAGTTCACCCATTCGCTCAAGATTGACCCGAAGCACGCGAAAACGCTCCTCAATCTCGGCGTCGTGAGAGCGTACGGCAAGCAGGATCTCGTGGGGGCAGAGGAAGTGTGGCAGCAGCTCATCCAGGTGGCGCCAGACAGTCAGGAGGCGCAGGCGGCCAAGCGTGCGCTCGACAGTCTGAAAGCGGCCCATCCCGGTGGGGCCGCCACCCAGAAGCCGGGTGGATGATGGCCCGCACCCTGCTCTTCGTGTTGCTCTTCGCGTTTCTGGCGCGCGCCGTATCGCAGCTCTGGAGGGGAGTGACCCAGGGCATGCACGGTTCGTCCCAGCGGACCTCCGGACCCAAGCGCGGCATCCAGATGGCGCGCGACCCTGTCTGCGGAACGTTCGTCGTGCCGGAACGCGCGATCACGCTCTCGGTCGGCCGGGAGCAGCTCTATTTCTGCTCGCCCGCCTGCCGAGACGCGTACCGCGCCCGAACCGCATGACTACCGAATCCGCGCTCCGCGCCGACATCGTCGAAGTCGGCCGCCGCATGTATGCGCGTGGATACACCGCATCGAACGACGGGAACATCAGCGCACGCCTCGGATCCGATCGGCTCCTGATGACGCCCAAGAGCGTGTGCAAGGGCTTCATGACGCCCGACATGATGTGCATCACCGACCTCGATGGTCGCAAGCTGCAGGGCGAGCGCGATCCGTCATCGGAGATGCTGATGCATCTCGAAGTGTATCGCCAGCGGCCGGATGTGCAGGCGGTCGTTCACGCGCATCCGCCGATCGCGACCGGCTTCGCCGTGGCCGGTATTCCACTCAGCCGGGCCGTGCTCGCAGAAGTGCTCACCACGCTCGGTAGCATTCCCATCGCGAACTATGCGACGCCGTCGACCAGCGAACTACCCGAAGCCGTGCGGAAGTACATCAAGGCGCACGACGGCATGTTGCTCGCCAATCACGGCGCGTTGACCGTCGGCACCGATTTGCTGTCTGCTTATTTCAAGATGGAGACCATCGAGCACTTCGCGAAGATTAGCCTTGTGGCCCGGTTGCTCGGACGCGAGAATCTGATTGCTCGGGAGGAGGTCGAGCGCCTCCAGGAACTGCGGGGTAACTACGGCATCAAGGCGCCGGCGCCCATCTGTCCGGACCCCGAAGCCCTGGGCGACGGTGCGTCCGATCCCTCTGATGTGGTGACCTGCCAGGTCGTGGAGGCACCGACCGGCGGTGGCCAGCGCCTGGTGCCCGATACGGTTCTTGAGAAACAGAGCAGTGCGGCTCTTCGCCGGGACAATCCGGATGCGGAAATTCGGTTAACATACCGCGAACTCTCTGCGCTCATCGAAGACGCGATGCGAAGCTTGCGATGACGGTGTTTGGCGCGGTCGTAAGCCGCGCCGTGTGAAGGAGATCCGTAATGGGTGAGGCGCTCGGGATGATCGAAACGAAAGGCCTGGTCGCGATGATCGAGGCTGCTGACGCCATGGTGAAGGCAGCCAAGGTGACGCTGGTTGGCTGGGAGAAGATCGGGGCCGGCTACGTCACCGCGATCGTGCGCGGCGACGTCGCCGCCGTGAAGGCAGCGACCGACGCGGGCGCCGCCGCGGCCCGGCGGGTGGGCGAGTTGGTGTCGGTGCACGTCATACCGCGCCCCCACGCGAACCTCGAAGACGCGCTGCCGATTGGCAAGGCATCCGGCGCGAAAGCGTAACCGGTGCTCTTAGCGAGAATCGTGGGCACCGTCGTCGCGACCCGAAAGGATCCGCGGCTGGTCAGCAGCAAGCTGCTGGTTGCGCGGCCGATCGATCCGCGCGGGAAGGCCGAGGGCAACTACCTCGTCGCGGTGGACACCGTTGACGCGGGTGTGGGCGAAACCGTTCTCCTGGTCGGCGGCAGCTCGGCCCGGATGGCGTCCGGCCTGAAGGATTGCCCCGTCGATGCCGCCGTTGTCGGTATCATCGACGCCATAGAGGTGACCGAGTAATGCAGCTCGCGCGCGTTATCGGCAACGTGGTCGCCACCCGCAAGGATGAGACCCTCACCGGAATCAAGCTGCTGATCGTGCAGCCGCTTGCACCCGATCGCCAGCCCGCCGGTCGGCCGCTCGTTGCGGCCGACTCGGTCGGAGCGGGCGTGGGGGAGGAGGTGTTTTTCGTTCGCGGTAAAGAAGCGAGCTTCCCCTTCTATCCGGTCGAACCTCCCGTCGACGCCGGCATTGTCGGCATCGTCGACCACTGGCACGTCGAACCCCGATCCTGATGGCGGGTGACGCGGAGTGCAGATTGCCCGGGTGGTCGGCATGGTCGTCTCGACGCAGAAGCACCGGAAGTTCGAAGGCGCGAAGCTGCTGCTGGTACAGCCGCTGAACCTGGACGGAACGCCGCGCGGAAGCGCGCTGCTTGCGGTTGACGGCGTTGGCGCCGGGGTAGACGACAAGGTGCTGATCGTCCTGGAAGGCCGCGCTGCAGGCGAGGCGCTGGGTCGGACGGCGGCTCCCGTCGATGCCGCGATAGTCGGCATTATTGACAGCGTCGAAATCGAACCCTGAGGGCGTGCGTGCAGGTCCTCCACCCTGCATCGCGCCAGTGTGGCCGACGAGCGGTGAGGGTCGAGAGCTGGCGGAGGCCAATGCAGATCTCTGATCAGGAATTGCGGGCGTTGGTGCGCGAGGCCATCGCGAGGCACGTTCGGCCCGAGGCGCCTCCTCCGGCGGTCGACTCCGCCAGAGTTCATGGCAGCCATGGCCTTCTCGCCGGGCTAGCCAGTGGTGATGACCAGGGACTCTGCTTGATCGAGCCCACCGTTGGTTGCACCCACTGCGGATACTGCCAGTCGCTCGGACATTGAGCACGATTCTCGTCACGCGCAAGCTGCCTTCATCGGTCCTATCGAAGCTCGACTCGCTCGGTTCGGTCGACCTCTACGCCGGCGATTCGCCGATTGAGCCCGGCGAGTTGCGTGCTCGTGTCGTAGGTAAGCACGCGCTTGTCAGCATGCTGACCGAGCAGATTGACCGGTCCCTGCTCGATGCCGGGCGCGACCTGAAGATCGTGGCGAACGTCGCGGTGGGCTACAACAACATCGATGTGGCCTACGCTCGGTCTCGAGGGGTGATCGTTACCAACACTCCCGACGTGCTCACTGAATCGGTGGCCGATTACACATGGGCGCTCATCCTCGCCATCACACGGCGACTGGTGGAGGGCGAGCGGCTCGTGCGGCGCGGGGAATGGAAGGGGTGGGCGTTCGATTTCATGCTTGGGGCCGACGTCAGAGGCAAGCAGCTTGGGCTCATCGGGCTGGGACGCATCGGTCGCGCCGTCGCGGCCCGTGCGCCAGCGTTTGGCATGACGGTTGCCTATGCGTCTCGCCACGAGTCCAACCTGCCGTCAGTCGAGCGCCTGTCCCTCGATCAACTGCTCTGCACGTCGGACGTCGTGTCACTGCACGTACCGCTGGCGCCAGACACGCGACACCTGATCGACAAACGGGCGCTGGCGCGCATGAAGCGGTCTGCCTATCTGATCAACACCACCCGCGGTCCGGTCGTCGATGAAGAGGCACTCGCGTGGGCGCTCCAGCAGCGCCTCATAGCCGGTGCGGCCCTCGACGTCTACGAAAACGAGCCGGCGATTCATTCCGACCTCCTGCCGCTCGAGAATGTGCTGCTCGCGCCACATCTGGGCAGCGGCACGATCGAGACCCGCACGGCGATGGCGGACCTTGCGGCTGCCAACGTCGCAGCAGTCCTCAGTGGGCGTCCTCCCCTGACGCCGGTCCCCGCATGAAACGTCACAACATTGGTCCCGTCATGCGCGCGCTGGCCCGCGCCATCGACGGCTTGGAACTCCCCGCCGTCGAAAAGATTTCGGAAAGCCAGGAGGAGGATCCCTTTCAGGTCTTGATCGCGACGATGCTGTCGGCCCGCACGCAGGATGCAACGACTCTTGCCGCCTCGACCCGGCTGTTCAGCGTCGCGCGCACGCCGACGACGATGGCGCGGCTGACCGCCCGGCGAATCGAGCAGCTCATCTATCCGGTCAGCTTCTATCGCCACAAGGCGAGGCATGTGAAAGCGACCTGTCAGATACTCGTCGGCCGGTTTGGTGGAGCAGTACCGACTACCATGGAGCAGCTGCTGACCCTCCCGGGCGTTGGCCGCAAGACGGCGAACCTCGTCCTGATCTTGGCGTTCAAGAGTCAACACAACATCTGCGTCGATACCCATGTGCATCGCATTTCCAACAGGCTCGGGTGGGTGAACGCGCGCAGCCCCGACGAAACCGAACGTGCGCTCTACCGGGTTGTGGCAGACCGCTGGTGGCCGTACATCAATCTGTACCTGGTGACCTGGGGCCAGAACGTCTGTCGGCCGCTCTACCCGCGCTGCCGCGAATGCGTCATCCGGGCGATGTGCCCCCGTGTCGGGGTCCCGCCAGCCTCGGTGGCGTCCTCACGCGGGAGGGCGACCGCATGAGTGTTCGCCGCCTCGTCTTGATCGGCGTCTGCGTGCTGTGCGCGTGCGGTGACCCGGCGCGGTCGGCCACCCAGCTCGCCTTCGCGCCGCTCGTGGTGGTCGAGACCGAACGAGGAACGTTCGCATTCCAGACGTTCCCCAGCGAGGCGCCCCAGACGGTCGCCCACGTCACCGGGCTCGTGCGCGCCAGGTTCTTCGACGGTCTTCGCGTGCATCGGGCCGTGCCGGGCTTCGTCGTCCAATTCGGGGATCCGCAAACGCGGGACCTATCGACCAGCGACCGGTGGGGGCGCGGTCTCGATGCGTCGAGCGGTTCGGCTGTGGGCATCCCTGAAATCAACAAGAAGCGAAGACACCTGACGGGGGCTGTCGGCATCGCGCACATGGGCGATCCCGCGAAGGCAGACAGCCAGATCTATGTCACGCTCTCGGCGCGGCCGGACCTCGACGGTCAGTATGCGGTGTTCGGTCAGGTCGTCGAAGGCGAAGATGTGCCGGCCAGACTCCGGGTTGGCGACCTCATCACAAGAGCTTACGTGCGGGAGTAGGCTCTTCAACCTGTGTCACGCCGGCCAGTTCGGGATACCGAGCGATGAACTCCCTGCGGTATCCGCCTTCGATCGGCTCGCCCAGCTGTTTCTTGATCATTGCGGCATTTGCCACGGATTTCGCCGAGAAGTGGTTATTGGTGTAGAGATACGCGTTCTTGACCAGCCGCCGCGCGGCGCCGGCCGTCTCGGAAAACTCCTTCAGCTCGTCTGCCGAATACAAGTAGTCGTAGCGATCTTCGGCGCTCGCGTGGTTCCACCAGGCCGCGGCATTCCTACCGTGGAGGCGCATGTAGTAGAAGCCCTCGACGTTGGGCAGGTAGTTCTGCCGGATCGAGAAACGGAACTTCGGTTCGTCGATCTGTACCCAGGCCGCCTGAAACGCGTTGAGCAAGGCGAGGACCTCTCCAAACCGGTCGCTCCAGCTTCTGTGGCGCAACTCGACAGCCACCCGATATCCACTGAGCGCCCTCAAGAGCTCGGCCAGGTATTCGCGCTCAGCCTCGCCGTCCTTGAAGCTCGGCGGAAACTGCGCGAGGAGCGCTCCCAGCTTGCCCCGATCGGCGAGCGGGTCGATGCCCCGACGAAACGCGTCGAGGTCCGTTTGATTCGGCTGCACAAGTTCGTCGACGACCGAGCGGCTGGCCTCGATGGCGGGCCGAACGTCCTCCGGGAGACTGCCGACGACGGCCCGCGCGTACATCCCAGGATGGGTGAACTTCTGGTAGAGCTTGACGGAAAAATCGAACGTACCCGGCGTGCGGTCGGCCCAACGCCGCGTCACCTCGGCGCGAGGTTGACCGTAAAACGTCGAGTTCACTTCAACCGTGCTGAAATGCTCGGCGTAGTAGGACAGCTCGTCGAACCCCCGCGGCCGTTGTCGCGCCGGTGGGTAGAAGATGCCATTCCAGGTGCCGCGCCCGCCTGGGTAGCTCCATCCCGACGTCCCGATACGGAGGTTGCTCACCTTCGTAGGATAATTGATCTGAATCTGCTGTCTCATGTTGACCGTCAACGAGATCTTCTACTCGATTCAGGGCGAGTCGACGCGCGCTGGGCAGCCATGCGTGTTCGTTCGCCTGACCGCCTGCGATCTCCGGTGTTCGTGGTGCGACACGGCCTACGCCTTTTATGAGGGGCAGAAACGATCGGTCGAGGACGTCGTCGCCGATGTGGAGAAGTTCGGCTGCCCCCTGGTCGAGATCACCGGGGGCGAACCGCTCCTCCAGGACGACGTGTTTCCCCTCATGGAGACGCTGCTCGCGAAGGGCTATGTAGTGATGCTCGAGACCGGAGGGCACCGCCCAGTCGCGAGGGTGCCACGCGCGGTCGCCAAGATTGTCGATGTGAAGTGTCCCGCCAGCGGTGAGGCCGACAAGAACTATTGGCCGAATCTCGAGGCGTTGGCGCCGCACGACGAGGTGAAGTTCGTGGTGAAAGACCGTCACGACTACGACTACGCCCGTGACGTGATCGGGAGGTACAACCTGGCGTCTCGCTGCGCTGCCGTCCTCTTGTCACCCGTGCACGGAACGCTCGAGCCGCGGTCGCTGTCAGAGTGGATGCTGGAGGACCGTCTGCCGGCACGGCTGCAGCTGCAGCTCCACAAGCTCCTGTGGCCGGATCACGCGAGAGGGGTCTAAGAGGTGCTGGGGTGCGGGGGTGCGGGGGTGCGGGGGTGCTAGCGATCGTACTGCTGAGCGGGGGTCTCGATTCCTACACCGCAGCGGCAATCGCTCGCTCCGAGGGGTTCGAGCTCAATGCGTTGACGGTTCATTACGGCCAGCGCCACGCCCAGGAGATCGACGCGGCAGGCCGCGTGTGCGGGGCGCTTGGTGTTGGGCGCCATCTCCAGATCCGGCTCGATCTGCGGGGCATCGGAGGATCGGCGCTCACGTCCGATATTCCGGTCCCCCACGAACGAGATCTGGCGGCCCCGGATATCCCTTCCACGTACGTGCCGGCTCGTAACACGATCTTCCTCTCGCTCGCCTTGGGCTGGGCCGAGGTGCTCGGCGCGCGCGATATCGTCCTGGGTGTGAACGCGCTCGACTACTCGGGGTACCCCGATTGTCGGCCCGAGTTCATTGCGGCATTCGAGTCGCTTGCATCGGTGGCGACCCGAGCCGGCGTCGAAGGTGCTCGGTTCAGGATCCACGCTCCGCTGATCGCGATGACAAAGGCCGAGATTATCCGCCGCGGGCTGATGCTCGGGCTCGACTACCGTCTCACGCATAGCTGCTACGACCCACCGCCGGATGGGTCACCCTGCGGGCGGTGCGACAGCTGCGTGCTCCGTGCGAAGGGATTCGCCGAAGCGGGGGTGCTCGACCCGCTTCTGGCGCGTTAGAGTTCCCCAGCCCGTGTGTCCTCGACCGCCGTCGGGTGTCCGAACAGACGCATGATGACCGAGCGGCTCTACTACGACGATCCGTACGTCCGCGAGTTCACCGCCACGGTTGTTCGCATCGAGCCGCGGGGCGACCGCCAGGCGATTTGGCTCGAGCGGACCGGCTTTTACCCCACGTCGGGCGGCCAGCCGTTCGACACCGGCACGTTGGACGTGGCTCAGGTCGTCGATGTCGAGGATGATGAGGCAGGCCGTGTCGTGCATCTCGTCGAGACGCCGGTGCCGTTTGAGGTGGGCCGCCAGGTGCGGGGAGCAATCAACTGGCCGCGCCGCTTCGACCACATGCAGCAGCATACCGGGCAACACGTGCTCTCCGCCGCATTCGACCGCGTATTCGCTGTTGGTACCATCGGGTTTCACCTCGGCGCCCTGAGCTCGACGGTCGATCTGGCGCGTGAGATGGCGCCCACGGAAATTGCGGCGGCTGAGGACGAGGCAAACCGCGTCGTCTGGGAAGATCGACCGATAACCATTCGCTACGCCACCCCCGAAGAAGCCGAGCGGCTGCCGCTTCGGAAAGAACCTGCTCGCGATGGCACGCTGAGGTTGATCGAGGTCGAAGGCTTCGACCTGTCTGCATGCGGCGGCACGCATGTGAACCGGACCGGTGTCATCGGCGTGATCGCGATCAGCGGATGGGAGCGATGCAAAGGAGGGCAGCGGATTGAGTTCGTCTGCGGCGGCCGCGCCCTCTCCAGATTTCGACAGATGCGCCACAGCTCGACGGCAGCCACGCGCCTGTTGTCGGTTCTTCCAGAGGAGTTGTCGGGTGCGATCGAGCGGATACAGGCCGAAGGGCGGGAGCAGAGGCGTCAGCTCGCTGCCCTTCAGGCCGAACTCGGAAGGTATCGCGCCGACGACCTTGTGCGCGGTGCCCGGACGGTTTCGAGAGGCCTTCTCGTGCTCCAGGTGACCGATGCAGACGCTCCCGGCCTCAAGGCCATGGCGGTTTCCGTCACCGCACGCCCCGGGCTGATCGTGGTCCTGGTCTCCCAATCGATGCCGGCGCTGCTCGTCGTCGCGCGGTCTTCGGACGTCGTGTTGTCCGCGCAGGACCTTGTCGGGCTCCTGATCAAGGAATTCGGAGGCCGAGGCGGCGGGAAGTCGGACTTGGCGCAGGCTGGCGGGCTGCAAGGGTCGCCGGAGGCGATTCTCGAGCTCGCCGGTGACATCGTCCGCTCGCTGTGAGCAGCAACAATCGCCCTCCCTCCGGAGATGCCGGCTGTGCGTAGCTGACGGCTGAAAGCTGACAGCTTCCAGACTAGCGTTTGAATTCGGCCAGCGCGACGACGATTGCGTCTGCCGTTTTGTCGATCGCGTCCGAAGAGACGCCGTAATTGTTGGCGATGACAACGAAGGCCAGCGGTTCAGCGTCGGCCGTCCGGACATAGCCAGCCACCGCTCGGGCGCTCAGGATGGATCCGGTTTTCGCGAGGGCGTTGCCTTCCGCCGCCGTTCCTTTCAGGCGCTGCGCGAGCGTGCCGTCTACTCCGGCCACGGGGAGCGTGGCCTGAAAGGGGCGGCGCAGCCTCTCGTCGCGATAGACGTGAACAAGGATATCGACCAGCGCGCCTGGCGTGACGAGGTTGTATCGAGACAGACCCGACCCGTCAGCCATCTGGACCTGGGCCGGCGCGAGGCCCCAGGCTTCGAGGACATGAAGCGCTGCGGTTCGGGCCGCCTCGGTCGAGCCGACTCCTGCGCTCTGGGCACCAAGCGTTTTGAGCAGGGTCTCCGCGTAGAGGTTCTGGCTGAGCTTCATCATCGTCACAGCGAGCGCGGACAGTGGCGGCGAGCGGTGCCTGATCAATACCTGCGCGTTGGGTCGCGAGGGCGCAGCTGTCACCTCACCGATGTCCGCGGCGGGCCCCTCGACCGCGATTCCCTCGGCCACGAGCGTCGCACGCACGCTGTTGACGAAGTACTGAGTGGGATTACCGACTGACACGTTGCGGATAAGCGGTGGGCCATGGAGTGGGACCGAGCCACGGAGCTCCAGAACGCCGCTGCTCGGCACAGGACGGATCATCACCATCGCCGGCTGTGTTGCCGGGGACGTTCTGACCTGGCTGCGAAACCGCAGGGAGGCCTGGGGTGGCCTCACCACGACCGACGCTGGGTCGTCGACCGTACCACCGGGGGCGAACACGAGCTGAGCCGTGTTTTCGTTGAACTGCAGCGCGCCGACTCCCGTGGCGTAGCTGGCGCCCAAATCGTCCCAGGCCCACCCGGCTCCGAGGTTCTCCTCGTCAAACGCCTTGTCGTCGCCAACGATCCCCCCGGTAATCCTCGTGACGCCCGCCGCTTTCAACTGCCGGGCCCAGCTCTGAAACACCCGAGTCGCGGCGCCATCCCAATCGTCGAGGCTTGGATCGCCGGAACCGACGATCACCAGATCGCCAACGAGCGTGCCTGCCGAGATCTGTCCCCCTGCAACCACCCGAGTTTCGTACGTGTGATCCCACCCAAGCCGTTCGGCGGCCGTTGCCAGTGTCACAATCTTCATCGCGGACGCTGGCATCAACAGCTTGCGTGCCCCGAGCGAATATAGATCGTTGCCGCTCGCGAGCGATCGAACAGCAATACCCCAGATGGCCCGCTCGAGTGCGGGATCGGCGAGGAGCGCGCTGATGTCCGTCTGGAGTTGAACGACCGGGTTTCTGGGAGGCGCTGCGGCGGTGGCGGGCGAAGGGGTGCCCCTGCACCCGGACATCGAGATCGCCGCAACACAGATCAGAACGACGCGACGCCACAGGGCCGGCGGTCGCCGTCCCGGGCGTGTCATTTTGCCAGCTCGTCGAGAGCCTTGACGGCTTCGTCGAACTTTTCAGACTCGATTTTCGCCGCGCCGGGTTCGTCGGTTCGAGCGGCGAACACGTCGTTGCCGACCTTTCCGAACGTGACGCGCTCTTGCTTCTTCCCCTCGTCGAACGCGGCCACCACCAGCATGGCCGGCGCATCGATGCCGGTTTTCGTCTTTGCATCGACGAACGAAGTGGCCCGCATGTCTGCCAGACCCGCCAAGAGGCTCTCGACTTTTCGCGAGTCGGGCTCGCCAGGGCTCGGGCTGACGCGACGCCATTTGTCCGGAGCGTCGCCCTGTCCCTTGACCCGCTCGAAGATGACGGCCTGATTGTTGCGCGTGACCTCGATGCGGGAGGCGTTGAATGCCCGAAAGTCGAAGACGTCCTTCTTCCGGTAGTCGTCGGCCGACTTCTTCAGATCGTCGGCGACCGAATTCTCGACGGTCACGATGTCGGGCCTGGAGCTGTCGCGGGCGTAGACGCCGCCCTCATCCGCCTTCCCGCCAAAGGTGAGCGTCGCGCGGGCGCTGCCCAGATGTACGTTGGCCGCGACCGACGGCTTGTCCAGGCCATATTTCCTGAGATCGGCCGCGCTTGGCTCGCTCGACACGATCGATTTCATCTGCGCCGTTTCCACACGGCCGATCAGGGCCTCGACCGCCGTGAAGTCTGCCCGCGCATCGAGCGGCTTTGTCAGGCGCCATTCGCTGCCGGATTTCGCAAACTCCAGCACCTTGCCGTCCGTGACGACGTCGATGCCGTTCACCTTGTCGCGGTCGAACTTGATGACAGTCTTGTCGCGCAGGTCGAATGTCGATTTGTTCAGCGTCGATTCATGGAATTGCGCGATCAAGACGACGCGTTTTTCGTCGTTGCGCCTGGCGTAGAGGTTCCCGCCAGTCGTGGTTTTGTCGCCGACGATCAGGCGGCCCGACGGTTTTCCGCTGCCCGACGTGAACGCGACCTCGATCCGTGGCGCATCGAGGCCATATTCTTTGACATCACTCGGGTTGTCGTCGACGACACGGACGATTTCCGCGTCTGCCAGAGCGTTGGCGACGGCCGAGACGTCCGCTTGAGCGGCGGGCGCCGCTATCGGATCCACGATCTTCCAGGCCCCGCCTTCCTTCCTGACGGTCGTGCGCTCGCCGGTCGCGGACTTGATCTTCAGCTCTTCCACCTTATCGGCTTCCACCGAGGCGAAAAGCTTCTCCTGCTTCGAGGTCCTGTCGTCCGATTTCTTCGAGGCGACGAAGTAGATGTACGAACCGAGACCGACCAGAACAAGGAGGAGCGCCAGTGTGGAACGCAATCCGCGCATGGCCTATCTTCTCTGCCACCAGCTGTAAACGCCCGTGCCAAAAACGATCAAGGGGACGCCGAAGAGCGCCAG
>JBGPJH010000035.1:0-17533 GCA_041485305.1 Vicinamibacteria bacterium
CCTCCTCGAAGGCGAGAGCGGGACGGGAAAGGAGTTGTTCGCGCGCGCGCTGCACGTGCTCAGTCCGCGAGCCGACGGCCCCTTCGTTGCCATCAACTGCGCGGCCATCCCGGAGAACCTGCTCGAGACCGAGCTCTTCGGTCACGAGAAAGGCGCGTTCACCGGTGCCGCGACGCGAAAGCCCGGAAAATTCGAACTGGCGCACCGCGGCACGCTGTTTCTCGACGAGGTTGGGGATCTCCCGTTAACGCTGCAGGCGAAGATCCTTCGTGCCCTCGAAGAGAAACGGTTCGATCGCGTCGGGGGCACGGTGTCGTTGCACGTCGACGTCCGAGTGGTGGCGGCGACCAACCGCAACCTGAAGGCCGCGGTGGCCGCCAGGCAGTATCGGGAAGATCTCTACTTCCGGTTGTCGGTGTTTCCCATCACGATCCCGCCGCTTCGCTCCCGGCCGAACGACATTCCGATGCTCTCGCGGTTCTTCATCGACCGGTTCTGTCGAGACCTCAAGAAAAAGCCGATGATGCTCGCGCCATCGGCCGTCGAAGAACTGGCGAACTATGCGTGGCCGGGCAACGTGCGGGAGCTTCAGAACTGCATCGAGCGAGCGGTGATCCTGACCGATGGAGACACGATTCACGCGCGACACCTGAACCTGATGTTCAGGGATGCCGGGCTCGCCCCTGTGGCCGACGAGAACCCCTGGTCGCTCATCGATCTGTCCGGGACAATGGCCGAGGCGTCGCGCCGGGTGCTGGCCGAGGTGGAGCGCCGTAAGATCCGCGAGGCGATAGACGAATCGGGCGGCGATCGGGGTCGTGCGGCGGGGCTGCTTCAGGTCAGCTACAAGACGCTCGTGTCGAAGATCAGAGAGTTCGGAATCGAATAAGGCGTCGCTATTTCTTCAGCCCCACCCGTGCCAGCGCCTTCTTCATCTCCTTCTCGGTGACGTCATCCACGATCGCTGTCGCCCCGATGGCGGTAGGCAGGACGAAGTGCAGGCGGCCGGCGACCATCTTCTTGTCGTGTCGCATGGCGTCGACGACCTGGCCGATCGAGATATCGGCGATCGGGGGCAGGGGACCGAGGCTGGCAATCACATCGGCAAGCGCCTGGCGATCCTGCTCGGCCAGGGCGCCGCGTCCCAGCGCCAACTCGGCGGCCACGAGCATGCCGTACGCGACGGCCTCGCCGTGCCGATAGCGGCGGTACTTCGTCACGGTCTCGAGGGCGTGGCCGGTGGTGTGCCCGAAATTGAGAATGCGGCGCGGTCCCGATTCTCTTTCGTCCACGGCGACGACCGCGGCCTTGATACGGCAGGATTCCGAGATCACTGCCATCAACACATCGGCGCTGCGAGAGAAGATCGCCTGCCGATCGCGGGCGATGCGTTCGAAGAGGGCGGGGCTCGACGTCATGCCGTACTTGATCACCTCGTACAGCCCGGCCCGAAACTCGCGGCGCGGTAGCGTGGCGAGGAGCGACGGATCGACGAGCACCGCGTGAGGCTGGTAGAACGCGCCTATCAGGTTCTTTCCCAGCACGTGATTGACGCCGACCTTGCCGCCGATGGCGCTGTCGACTTGCGCCAAGAGCGTCGTCGGCACGTGGACGAGCGCGATACCGCGAAGATAGGTGGCGGCGGCGAAGCCCGCGAGGTCGCCGATGACGCCGCCGCCGAACGTGATGAGTGCCGATGCGCGATCCGCGTCCGCCCGTATCAAGGCCTCATACACCCGCGATACGGTCTGCAGCTGCTTGAACCGTTCGCCATCGGGAACCACGATCGGTTCGGCCGTCGAGGCCGCGGCGAATGTCTGTCCGTGAAATCGCCAGACGAGCGGGCTCGAGACGACGAACCGTCGGGCCGGCACGCCGGCCTCGTCGAGCACACGAGACATGCGAGAGAGCACACCGTCGCCGAGGGTGATGACGTAGCGGCGAGATGGCGGGCTGACGTCGATGCGGACGGGTTCCATGGGTCTCGCCGGTTCGAGCTGCTAGGATAGCATTCAACGCGTGGCTACACCGTCCACAGACTTCTTCGACTTCATCATCGTCGGCGGCGGCATCGCGGGCTTACGAGCCGCGATCGCCCTCGCGCCAGCTGGCCGGTTACTGATTCTGACGAAGGCCGATGCCACCGAGAGCAACACCGGGTACGCGCAAGGCGGCATCG
Source organism: Vicinamibacteria bacterium (assembly GCA_041485305.1). Lineage (GTDB taxonomy): Bacteria > Acidobacteriota > Vicinamibacteria > Vicinamibacterales > CAVVIG01 > JBGPJH01. The sequence goes on from JBGPJH010000035.1 coordinate 2,180, forward strand.
CGGCGGCGCTTGGGGCCGACGACAGCCCCACGCTTCATGCCGAAGACACCATGCGTGCGGGCGACGGTCTGTGCGACCAAGCCGCGGTCTGCGTGCTTGTCGAGGAAGGGCCGCGTTTGGTGCGCGAGCTGATCGAATGGGGGGCGCGCTTCGAACAGCACCCGAGTGGAGAGCCGGTGCTGAGCCTGGAAGCCGCGCACCGCGTGCGTCGAATCCTGCACGCGGGCGATGCGACGGGTCGTGAGATTGGCCGGGCGCTCTGGCAGCGCGTGGTCACGCTGTCGTCCGTGCGAACCATCAATCACGCGCTCGTCACAGATCTGATCGCCGACGATGGGGTCGTCACGGGCGTTCGTTTTTTCGACCAGAGGGGCGAGCGGCGGACCGCGCGGGCGCCGGCGACATTGCTGGCTACCGGCGGCGCGGGGCGGGTGTTTCGCGAGACGACCAACCCCGCGGTTGCGACGGGCGACGGGATTGCGCTGGCGTACCATGCGGGCGCACGCGTGGCGGATCTGGAGTTCGTGCAGTTTCACCCCACGGCCCTCGATCGTACGGGATCCCCGCGCTTCCTGATCTCGGAGGCCTTGCGCGGAGAGGGCGCGCGGCTGGTGAACTCGAGCGCCGAACCGTTCATGACGCGTTATCATCCCGACGGCGATCTGGCGCCACGCGATGTCGTGGCGCGCGCGATTGTCCGCGAGTCCGAACGGACCGGCGGTGCGGTGTCCCTGACGCTGGCCCATCTCGATGCGGCCTACGTCCGGCGGCGCTTTCCGACCATCGCCGCGATGTGCCGCCGCATCGGGCTCGACATCGCGACGGATCCGATTCCCGTCGGCCCTGCTGCGCACTACCTGATGGGCGGAATAGACGCCGACGAGTGGGCTCGAACGTCGCTGCCGGGGCTCTTTGCTGCGGGCGAGACGGCCTGTACGGGCGTCCACGGTGCGAACCGTCTGGCTAGCAACTCGCTCCTCGAGGGCCTGGTCTTCGGTGCCAGGGCCGCCGAGGCGATGCAGCAGCCGCCCCAACCGGCCGCACTCCGGAGCGACCGCAGACAGATCGAAGAGTCGGGACGCGACGCGGCCGGCGTCCCTCCCGCCTCCCGCCTCGACCCACCGGCGATTCGCGATCTGATGTGGCGGTCAGTCGGCCTGTTTCGCACCCGAGTCAGCCTGCAGCATGCGGTCGCGCAGCTCGGCGCCGCTTATCGAGCTGGCTCGGTCGAGTTCGCCGGACCGCAGGCCCACGGGGCCTCCCGCTGGCGCTCGTTCAATCTGACCACCGTGGCCTGGCTGATCGCCCGTGCGGCGCTCCGTCGTGAAGAAAGCCGCGGTGGCCACTTCCGCGAGGATTTTCCCGCGCGCGACGATCTACACTGGAAGGTCCATCTGGTCGAGGTCAGGGCCCGCGACTGAACCGCCCTGGCCGCCGCGGTCTGCATCATGGGAAAAACCGACAAAGCCGATTCGTTCGTCACGGAGATTACCCCCCGCTCGCAGGATTTTTCCCGCTGGTACCTCGATGTGGTCCGGCGGGCAGAGCTGGCCGACTACTCACCGGTGAAGGGATGCATGGTCATCCGGCCGTACGGGTACGCCATCTGGGAGCTGATTCAGCAGGCGTTCGATCGCGAATTCAAGCGCACCGGCCACGTGAACGCCTACTTCCCGCTGTTCATCCCTGAAAGCCTGCTCCACAAGGAAGCCGAGCACGTCCAGGGTTTCGCGCCTCAGGTTGCCTACGTCACCCACGGGGGCGGTGAGGAGCTGGAAGAGAGGCTCGTGGTTCGGCCGACCTCGGAGGCCATCTTCGGGACGATGTACGCAAAGTGGGTGCAGTCGTGGCGCGACTTGCCCATCCTGATCAACCAGTGGGCCAACGTGGTGCGCTGGGAAAAAGTCACGCGCCCGTTTCTGCGCACCACCGAATTCTTGTGGCAGGAGGGGCACACCGCTCACGAGACGTTCGAGGAGGCCGAGGCCGAAACGAGGATGATTCTCGACCTCTACGCGAGCCTGGCGGAAACAGTGCTCGCGATGCCGGTGGTCAAAGGCTACAAGAGCGAAAGCGAGAAGTTCGCGGGCGCCATGCGGACCTACTCCATCGAGGCCCTCATGGGCGATGGCCGGGCCCTGCAGGCGGGCACCTCGCACAACCTCGGTCAGAACTTCGCGAAGGCGTTCGACATCACCTTTCAGGCACGAGACAAGTCCCTGCAGCACGTCTGGGGCACGTCGTGGGGCGTGTCAACCCGGCTGATTGGCGCCGTGATCATGACGCATGGCGACGATAGCGGCCTCGTGCTGCCGCCCTCCGTCGCGCCGTACCAGGTGGTCATCGTACCGATAGGTCGTGACAACTGGCGCGAGGCCGTGCTGCCTCGCGCGCGAGAGGTCCAGCAAGACCTGGTGGCGGGCGGCATTCGGGTCACACTCGACGCTCGCGACGAGCGCCCGGGCTGGAAGTTTGCGGAGTGGGAGCTCCGAGGCGTGCCGCTGCGCCTTGAAATCGGGCCCAAGGACATCGAGAAGTCGCAGGTGCTCATCGCGAGGCGCGACACGCGCGAGAAGATCGGCGTGCCGATGGATGGTCTGCCGTCCCGTCTGCGCCAGCTTCTCGACGATGTTCAGCAGACGTTGTTCAGCCGGGCGTTGCAGTTCCGGGAGGCCCACACCCAGCGTCTGGACAGCTACGACGCGTTTAAGAGGGCGATGGACGGGCGGCCCGGATTTGTCATTGCGCCGTGGTGTGGCTCTGCGGATTGCGAGGCACAGATCAAGGCCGACACACAGGCGACCATCCGCAACATGCCCATTGACGGGACCCCTCCGCCCGGCGGCTGCATTCGGTGCGGCGCTCCGGCGCCGGCCGAGGCCTGGTTCGCCAAGGCGTATTAGAAGATGTCTCGTCATGGCCAGAGCGCATGGAAAGCTCCCTGCCAGCGGGCCGCAATCTTCTTCGCCGTGGGATGGCGCCTTGTCATCCGTTCACGGGACACGATGGCGTGGAAGGCGTCCGCGAGATGGCGATGCCACCAGTCGCGCGGGTCGCCGGTAGCGTGGGCGTAGGCCGCGGCGATGGCTTCCAGGCACGACCGATCGCCGATCGCGGTGAGCGCCGTCAGGAACTCCACGGGCAGCGATGAATCCGCCGACTCCAGCGTCTCGCGCAGGTCGTACAGCGCGAGACGGCTGCCCCGTCGTGCAAGCGCGGCGTGGGCCGTGGCGCGGGCCGTCGTCCACTCGGCGTGAGCGGTCGAGGGCTCCCGCTCCCGCCGTTCGCGATCGCTGAGGCGTCCTATCAGCCGCTGCAAGGTCGGCAGCGGAAAATCCGCTGGAAGCTGCCGTAGCGCGCGCCTCAGACCCCCCCCGTCGCCGTCCCACCTTCCCTCGGCCGCGTCCGTGACGTAGCGGCTGGCCACGGCTTTCGGCCCAGGCGCTGCCCTGCCGTCGGCTGCCGCGGCGATCTCCTTGGCCGGATCGGATCGCAGGGCGGCCACCAACGGTTCAAGCGTCGACGGACCCAGCGTTCGGAGCGCTTCGAAGGCAGCCAGCCGTCTCCGCACGGCGCGCTGCTGGTCGGCGGCGATTTCCGTGAGGCGGCCGATCACAGCCACGCCGCGCGGGGTTCTCAGGAACACTCGCGCGACGCCGATGGCCGCGAGCGCGACTGTTTCGTCCACATCGAAGACGGCGCGCATGGCGGGCTCGAGCGCGCGCGGGTCGGCGATCGCTTCGAGGGCACGGAACGCCGCGGCCCGGGCAGGAGCAGGCGCCTCAGGGTCTGCGGCCAGGTTTCGGATTCGTTCGACCGCACGTCTCCCAATCACCGTCAACCTGGCGACCGCCGTGTCGCGCCTGGCCTGACTGTTTGACGCCAGATCGACGAGCAGTCGGTCGATCTGGGTTGCGGAGGAAGTCCGGATGGCCAACGTGAAAGGATGGCCTGCGGGCGGCGGAGACCCTGGTCGTGGGAGACTCCGCGCCCGCAGCCGAAGGTGTGGCTACTGCACCCTCACGACCAGAGCGGCCCGTCGGTTCAGTCGCCGTGTTTCTTCGCGCGCGTTGTCGTACTTGGGCCGCTCCTCGCCGTAGCTCCGGATTTCGAGCCGGCCAGCCGACACGCCGCGCGACGTGAGGTACACCTGGACGCTTCTGGCGCGCCGCTCGCCCAGGGCGAGGTTGTATTCAGCCGTGCCGATGCTGCAGGTGTGCCCTTCGATGATGATGTTCCTGCCCGGGTTGGCCTGCAACTTCGCGACGGCATCGTCGAGGAGGCGCAACGCCTCCGGCCTGAGAGTCGAGCGATCGAAGTCGAAGTACACGTCCTCGAAATTCAGCTCGACCACCGGCGCCGGCCGTACAACCTGGATCGTGGTATTGGCCGACGCGGTCCCGCCCTTGCCGTCTTCGACAGTCACAGTCAACTGCACTGGCCCCTCCTGCTGGGGAGCCGTCCACACTGTCTGGCGATCGGATGGGTTCTGGAACGTGCCTGACGGCCCGCGCCATCGATAGACCAGCGGGTCGCCGTCCGGATCCTGAGCGTCGGCGGTCACCGTTGACGTCCTCCCGATTTCCACCGTGCACGGCTCGCAGCGCGCCTGCACCGTTGGCGGGCGGTTCTGCGGCGGCGGCGGCGGTGGCGGCGGTGGGGGCGGCGGTGAGGGCGGCGGCGGCGGTACGAATACGCGCACGCCGGGGTGATATCCCAGGCGGATCTGCCAGTCGACGAAGTCCCTGAGTTCCCCCAGCGAGTCGACCTTCGTGTGGAAGCCGTCGCGGCTCCTTAATGGGAAGTTCAAACTTGTGCCGCCCCCGAGGAAGAATCCACTGCGGTGCTGCCATGTGAGTCCCGCCGTGGCCCGCGTGCTCTTCTCGGTTGCGGAAGTGAGCGGAGAGATGCTGTTGTCGAGAGCTACAAGCAGCGCCCCGGTCTGCGTAGCGGTGCTCGAGTTCGGGAAGAGACCCGTCAGCTCGAACTCGCCGCGGATCGGGCTGCGCGACGCCACAGCAGCGCCGAGCCCCCAGCGGAACGCCCCGCTCGGACTGTCGAGGCCGTCAGGCTTGCCCCAGACCTCGTAACCTGCGTACGACGAAAATTCGAGGAAGCGCGCGAGTTCCTTGCTTGCGATGAAATCGAACAGGACATCGGCCTTGCCGGTTGACACACCCGCGTCTCGGTCGCCCGTCGGTGCTTTGACGACGGCGCGAAATGCGAGCGCGGCCGGGTTCCGGCGCGCCTCGGACCAGATGTTCACCTTGGCGCCGGCGTAGAGATCCCCGACGTTGTTACCGCTCCATCCTCTTGTCACACGCGGGTAGCGATCCACGATCCCGCCTGTTTGTGAATTCGAGGAAAAGACTGGCTGAAGATTGCGGTCCACGCGCGTGTCGAAGAGGAACGACGCGAAGATCTCGGCGCGGTCCCCGACGCCAAAGGCGAACGTTCCGGCAATGTCCCCGACGTTCGAAAATCCCTGAATGTAGTTCGTCCCGCGGCGGTAGGCGCTGGCGGACCACTTGCCCCGCGCGAGTACCTCCGCGGTCGGCACAAACCACAGGCCGGTATCGCCGAGGAATGTTGTGGTGGCTGGTCGGAACGCCTCTTCGGTGGACTGAGACGCCGCCGTCGGTCGGTTCGTCTGAGTCGGCGAAGTTGTCTGAGCGCCCACCGTGGCGGCCCACGTCGCGAAGGCGATCGTGAGTCCCAGTGAGCGAAGCGGAGTCGTCATCAGGCTGTTCCTCCGGAGGTCGCAGTAAGCCACGTTTTCTATAGTACGGCGCAGGCGTACTTGCCGTCAATCAACGACTTGCGCAGTTTTTCACTCAGCGCTGTCGCTCTCAGCAGGGAGGCGCTTCGGACCGACGATCCAGGCGATCAGAATACTCAAACCGTACAGGCCGATCATGGGAGCTGCAAAGATCGTCTGGGTCATCATGTCTCCGCTGGGCGTAATGACCGCGGCAGCGACGAAGATGATCAAGATGGCGTATTTGAAGTTTCTCGAAAGGAATCTCGCCGTCACCACTCTGATTTTGGCCAGGAAAAACACCACGGTCGGCATCTGAAACACGAGGCCCATGCCGATCAGCATCTTGGTGTACAGCCCGAACACATCGTCGAGCTTTGGCAGGAAGGTCAGATCGGGAGTGTTGAAGCTCGCGAAAAACACCATCATGTACGGAAAGGAGATGTAGTGGTTGAACGCCGCACCGACCAGGAAGCCGAGAGTGGTCAACAGCACGAACGGGATCGCCAGCCGCTTTTCGTTCGAGTACAGGCCCGGCGCGATGAACATCCAGACCTGATACATGATGAACGGAGCGGCCAGAACCACGCCCATGATCAGCGCAATCTGCACGTACAGGGAAAACGCTTCGCCGGGCTGCGTGTAGATCAGCTTGCTGCCGGCGGGCAGGGCACGCCGAGTCGGTTCGAAGATGAAGTTGAAGATTTGGTTGATGAACACAAAGCCCGCAAGCACGCAGATCGCGACCGCGGCGCAGGCATAGATGATCCGTTTGCGGAGCTCGTCGAGGTGCTCCAGAAACGACATCCTCCCGCCCGGCGATTCGTCGTCGTCTTCGGGCGGGAGCTGGAGGGCGCCGGATTGCGAACCTGGAAACGGCACGAGGGCCATCGCGCGAACCGGGACTAGGCGACTGGGGCCGAGTGTTCGGCTGGTGGGGTGCCGGCTACCGTTGCGGGCTGGGCGGCCGCAGTCTTTGCCGGTTCCGTCTTCTGCTGTTCTTCGAGGCGGATTTCCTCCTCCAGCGTGCTCTTCAGCTCGTTTGACGCCCGCTTGAACTCTGCCAAACTCTTGCCCAGCGAGCGGCCCAGCTCCGGCAGTTTCCGGGGCCCGAAAATAATCAGAGCGATCACGAAAATGATGATCAGCTCCGGCATGCCGATGGAACCAAACATATGCTTCCTGCTTTCTAGATAGAGCCGGATCGTTACTCCTGATTATAAGAACGCCCGCCGGCGGCGGTCAAGGAAATCCGAGTTTCTCAACACCCAGAAGTCGTTGCCCGTAAGGAAGTTATCTGCTAGTATGCGCTGATGCGACGACTCCGTGCCGCTTCCGCCCCAATCTTTTTCGTCATTGCAGTCTCTGCACTGGTCGGCGGGATTTTCGGCCGCAGCGTGCTGGCCACCGACGACAAGGTTCCGGAGCACTACAAGACGTTCGCCGCGGCCCTCAGTGCGATCGAAGGCGGCTACGTCGACAAGGTGGACTCCGACCGCCTGGTGTACGGCGCGATTCGAGGCATGCTCGGCACGCTGGACCCGCATTCGAATTTCTTCGATCCCCGCGAGTACGCCCAGATGCGCGAGCGCCAGGAAGGGCGTTACTACGGCCTCGGCATCACCATCCAGACCATCGACGGCGACATTACCGCCGCGAGCGTGTTTGAGGGATCGCCAGCGTTCAAGAAGGGCATCCGGCGGGGCGACGTCATCTCGAAGATCGACGGGGACGACGCGAAGGGCTGGACGACGGAGCAGGCGATGCGCAAGCTGCGCGGTCCGAAAGGCACCACCGTTCGGATTGAGCTCAAGCGCCGCGGTTACGACACGCCAATTCCACTCGACGTGACTCGGGACGAAGTGCAGATCCTGACCGTTCCCGCGTCCTTCATGGTTGACGCGACGACCGGCTACATCCGCCACCAGGACTGGGGCGAGAACACAGACCGCGAGATTCAGCACGCGCTGAACGACCTGCGATCGAAGGGGATGAAGCACCTGCTGTACGACATTCGCGGCAATCCCGGCGGGCCGCTCGATCAGGCGATCAAGGTGTCCAACGAATTCCTGCCGCGTGGCAAGATGATCGTCTACACACGCGGACGGATTCCCAACTCGGACCAGGACTATCGCGCAACCGAGGACAGCCCGTTCACGGACATCCCGATGGTCGTGCTCGCCAACCGCAACAGCGCGAGCGCGTCGGAGATCTTCACCGGAGCGCTCCAGGATCACGACCGGGCGTACATCGTGGGCGAGACGACGTTCGGCAAGGCGCTCGTGCAGTCGGTCTACCGCATCAGCAGCGGCGCCGGCCTTGCGCTCACCACCGCGCACTACTACACCCCGAGCGGCCGGCTCATTCAGCGGCCGTGGGACGAGACGTTCGACGAGTATCTCAGTTACACGCAACGGGAACAGGACGCCAACAAGCCGCATAACCTGAGCGATCTGAAGCGCACCGACGCTGGGCGCCCCGTCTACAGTGGAGGCGGCGTCGAACCGGATCGCTACGTCGCCGGGCAGATCGAGGGGTTCAATCCGTCGCCGTTCGGGCGGGCCCTGTACAGCCGGCAGGAGTTCGAGAACTACGCGCAGAAGTTCAGCGCGGAAGGCGATACCCGGATCACGCAGCGGCCGAGCGGCCGTCGGGTTGTTGCCCGAAATTTCGTCGTCGACGACGCCATGCTCGAGGAGTTCCGCCAACAGCTGAAGACCAGCCGACTCAGAATGGACGAGGCGGCGTTCAAGAAGGATCTGGACTTCATCAAGGCGATGGTCCGCTTCAGAATCGACGAGGTCGTCTTCGGCATCGCGGACGCGCGCCGGCACCTGATTGCGGTCGATCCCCAGGCACGCCAGGCGCTGACGATGTTCGGAGAAGCCCAGAACCTCGCGGGGGTTTCGAAGACGGCGGCGAGGGCGCGGTAACCTCGCGTAGCCCTCTCGAGCACAATCGGTTGGGCTTCACTTTCTCCTTGCCCCAATAACTGGGCCTTGTTAGACTGACCACCGCCTTGGGGTCCTTGGCGTCTGCCTCTCCTAAGTCGAAGAGGCAAGAGGGTTGGCGAAATCGGTCCGTTGCTGTTCTGTATCCCAGCCAGAAAAAGCACGAGGGCGGTTCGGCCTCTGTTCCGAGCCATCTCGAATTGTGGTTGCAGCAGCGTCCGTCTGGGCGCCTTGGTGTGTCCATGCGTCTCGAACGAATAGAAATCAACGGGTTCAAGTCGTTCTCCGATCGCTCGGAGCTCGCGTTCGACAAGGGCGTCACGGCCATCGTCGGGCCGAACGGCTGCGGCAAGAGCAATGTGGCAGACGCCATCACCTGGGTGATGGGCGAACAGAGCGCCAAGAGCCTCCGCGGCGATCGGATGGAAGACGTCATCTTTAACGGCAGCGACGCCCGAAAGCCGACGGCCGCTGCTGAAGTTCGACTTCGCTTCAGCGGCGTCGTCAAGAATCTCACGGGGCCGGCGTTTCCCAGCGCCGACCAGGGAAACGGCAACGGAGCGGACGGCCACCAGCATGCCAACGGCAACGGCCATGGCCGTCGCGGCGAGGCGGACGCGCCGGGTCACGGACTTCACGTTGAATCGGGTGGGCGTGAGAACCCTCGCCTGTCGCACGCCGATGCCGAAGAGTTGATCCAGTCGGTGGCGCGCGAGGTCGAGGTGACTCGCCGCCTGTATCGATCTGGCGAGAGCGAATACAGGATTGACGGCCAGGTGTGTCGTCTCCGCGACATCCACGATCTGCTCATGGATACGGGCCTGGGCGCGAAAGCGTACGCGATCATCGAGCAGGGAAAAATCGGCCAGATCCTCAGCTCGAGGCCGACCGATCGGCGGCAGCTGATCGAAGAAGCCGCTGGTGTGACGAGATACAAAGCGCGTCGTCGAGTCGCCGAGCTGAAGATCGAGGCCGCCCGGCAGAACCTGACGCGCATCGACGACATCGTCTTTGAAGTCGAGAAGCATCACAACACGCTGAAGCGGCAGGCCGCCAAGGCGCGACGATACCGGAAGCTGAGAGATGAGCTCCGCCGCTGGGAGAAGGTGCTGTTCGCGCGCAAGTATCGTCAGCTGGCCGAGGCGATCGAAGCGACCCGCGCATGCCTGGCGGATGCCCGGCTGCGCGAGACGGCTGCGGCCGCTAACGTGGCCGGGGTGGAGGCGGACCTCGGGCGCGTCCGCATCGAGCTCGTCGAGGCGGAGTCGCGCGCCACCCAGGCACGCGAGACCGCCCACGAACGTGAGCTCGCGATCAACCGGCTGCAGCATCAGATCGCCTTCGACCGGGAACAGATTGAGACGCTGGGCAGCCGCGCCACCGCTGTGTCAAGTGAGCTTCAGACGCTCGAGGCGCGCCGCGAGCCCATGCAGACCGCGCTTGTGGCTCGCCGCGACGCGGCCGTCGAGGTTGATGCCGAACGCGAACGTGCGGCCGCCAGCCTTGCGGCCGAGTCGGACGCGTACGCGGCCGCGCATCGAGAATTCGAAGGCCTCGAAGCCGACGTCGAAGCGGCCCGCAGCGAAGTATTTTCGGCCATCAACTCCGCTACGGCCCTCCGCCACTCGCTCGAACATGCCGCGTCGGCGCGAGACCGCGTCCTCGAAACGCTGTTGAAGCTGCAGGTCGAGTTCGACGATGTCCGAATCGAAGGCGACCGGATTGCCGTCAGCCGGACGGCGGCGGCCGAGGGTCTGCATCAGGCTCAGGCGGCGGCTGAGGCGACCAGGGTTGCACACACCGCCCGTGAATCTGAGCTTGCGAGCGCGAGCATCGAGCATGAATGGCGCGCGCGGACCGTTCGCTCGCGCGAACAGGAGCTGGCCGGGCTTCAGGCGCGCCTGGCGTCGCTCGAAGAGCTCGACGCCGCTCGTGTCGAGTACGGCGATGCGGCGCGAACCGTCCTAGCCCAGGCCAACGGGCACGTCGGTCAGCGGGGCGCCGTCGCGGACTACCTGGAGGTCGAAGCGGGGTATGAGCGCGCGGTCGAGGCTTGCCTGGGCGACCTGCTCCAGCACGTCGTGGTCGAACGGCCAGACCAGGCGCTTGCCGGCCTGCAGATGGTTCGTGAGCAGAGCGCTGGCCGGTGCGGATTCCTCATTGCGTCGGCCGTGGAGATGACCGAGGGGAGCCATCAACCGCCCTCCACCGGCGAGCCTCCCTCGCCGGGCCTGGTAGCGCTCTCGACGGTGGTCCGCATCAACGGGCCGTTCAGCGGGGCGATCCGCCACGCCATCGGCAGCGGGTGGATTGCCGATGGGTACGAGCGCGCCGTCGAGGTCAGTCGCCTGGCACCCGTTCCCGTCGCGACGCTGGGCGGCGACGTGTTCCACGGCCCCTCGCTCGTCACCGGAGGCGGCCCGAGAGGGACCCGGGGAATTCTCCAGACCAAGCGCGAGATCAGGGATCTGCGCGCGCGGATCGAAGCCGAGCGCACGAGTCTGTCCTGCCTGGTCGAGGAGACGATCGGCCTCGAGGGCGCGATCGCCCGCGCGTCGAGTGCGATCTCCGCGCTCAATGCCGAGCACCACCGTCAGGAAAAGGCGATCGTGGCGCTGGAAGCGCAGTTCCAGCGCGCCGCCGACGAGGCGGCACGCGTGGTCCACAAAGGCGAGCAGCTCGCGCGCGAGCGTCGCCAGGCCGAGGAAGAGCGAGAGGCGCTGGAACGCCGCCAGGAAGAGGCGCTTAGGTCGATCGAACGTCTCGAACAGGAGCAGCGGCTTGCCGATGATCGGTTGACGGTCGCACAACGACGGCTGTTCGAGGCTCGGGAAGCGGCCCAGGACTTGAGCCGCCGCGCCGCGGAGGCCGGGGCCGCCCATGCCGCCCTCGTCGAACGCTCGGTGGCCCTTGATGCCGAAGTGAAGCGACTCGAGGAGGCTTCGTCGGAGCTCGAGCTGCGAGCGACCGCTCTGATGAACGACCTGGACGACGCCAGCAGGCGGGTGGTGGAGCTCCGCACTGCGGTCCTCGCGTGTGAAACCGAGCTCGACGCCGACATCCACAGGTTAGACGCGGAGCGCTCGTTCGTGCGAACGGCCGACGATGCGGTGACAGCGTTACGCACGAAGGCTGAGGCCTTGGAGGCGGACATCAGGATGGCGCGTGGTGCGCTCGACGCGGTGCGGGCGACGGTTGCCGAGTTCGACATCGCCCGCGCGACCCAGGAAAGCGAGCTGGCGCATCTGGCGGCCGCGTTCGTCGACGCCGTGCAAACCACGCTGGATGAGGTCTTCGCCGAGGTGGCGCTGCTCGAGCGGGAAGGTCACGCGGTTCCGGATGCGCAGGTGATTTGCGGCGAGGAGGGCGACGAGCCGTCTGAAGACGCGGTCGCCGGCGCGCCGACCGACGCCGAACCGGCGGAAATCATGCCGCCTGGTTCAGGGTTGGGCGCGGCGGAACAGCACACCCTGAGCGCCGAGGAGGCCATTACGCGCCTGCGCACGAAGATCGACCGGCTCGGTCCCGTGAACATGATGGCGATCGAGCAGTTCGACGAGCTCGAAACGCGTCACGCCTTCCTGACCACCCAGCGGCAAGACCTCATCGACTCCATCGCGCAGACGAGCCAGGCGATCAAGCGGATCGACGAGACGACCCGGCAGCGCTTCACCGAAGCATTTACGGCGATCAACCGCAACTTTCAGGGCGTGTTCAGCACCCTGTTCGGCGGCGGACGCGCCGGTCTGACCCTGCTCGATGAAAACGACCCGCTCGAGAGCGGCATCGAGATCGTGGCTCAGCCGCCCGGTAAGCGTCTCCAAAGCGTCCAGCTCCTCTCGGGAGGCGAGAAGGCCCTGACGGCGATCTCTCTGATGTTCGCGCTCTTCCAATACAAGCCGAGTCCCTTCTGTCTTTTGGACGAAATCGACGCCCCGCTTGACGACGCCAACATTGGCCGGTTCGTCGAAATGCTTCGAAGCATGCAGCAGCACACGCAGTTCATTCTCATCACGCACAACCGCAAAACCATGGAGATCGCGGATCGCCTCTACGGCGTGACCATGGAGGAACCAGGTGTATCGAAGCTGATTTCGGTCCAGTTGAACTGAGACTCCGCATGCCCGTCTCGTCTCATTCCGAAAAGTCGCTCGAGTGAGCCGACCACCGCAACTGAGGCAGCCGCGACCCTCAGTCGCACCAGAAGTCTGCCGCCTCTTCGAAGGGGCAGTCATGCAATGGACCGAGAAGGCACCGTGCAGATCGCGACGCAGCTGTCTGGCTGAAGCGGGCGCCGGCTCTCCGGTCGACAACCTCAACAACAGCGCGGACGCCCATCCACGTCGGTGAACGAAGACAAGGCGACGCGATACAACCGGCGCAAACGGCAGGCGCGAATCGGCTCCCTCGTCTGGAACGTCGCGCTGTTGGCCGGCTTGGTCCTCAGCGGCAGTAGCGGAGCGCTCCGTTCGGTCGCCGGGTTGGCCGCTGCCAGCGCGCCGCCCGCGGTGCAGAGTGGCCTGCTGGTGGTCGTGTACGCCGTGCTGCTGATTCTGCTGGTCGGGGCTGCCGACCTGCCCCTCTCCCTCTATAGCGGCTTCATCCTTGAGCGCCGTTATGGACTGTCGAACGAATCGCTCCGAGCCTGGCTGCTCGATCAGGGTAAATCACTCGTGGTCGAGCTGCTGTTCGGGGCGGCTGCGGCTGGTACCGTCTACTTCTTCATCCGACGGTCGCCCGGCCTCTGGTGGCTTCCCGCCGGAGCGACGTTCGCGCTGTTCATCGTCGTGTTGATGAATGTGGCTCCCGTGATGCTGCTACCAATCTTCTACCGGGTGAAGCCGCTCGATCGCGAGTCGCTCCGTGTGCGGCTCATGGCGCTCGCCGAGCGGGCTGGCGCGCGGGTGCTTGGTGCCTACGAGTGGGGCATGAGCGAGAAGACCCGGACGGCCAACGCGGCGCTCGCCGGACTGGGCGGGACGCGGCGCATTCTGGTCTCCGACACCATGCTCGCTGAGTATTCAGACGAGGAAATCGAAATCGTGCTCGCGCACGAACTGGCGCACCACGTGCACGGCGACGTCTGGAAAACGCTGGTATTCGAGTCCGCCCTGTTGCTGGCTGGATTTTACCTGGCCGCCCGAGCGCTCGAAGCGTTCGTCGCACCTGCGGGCCTCGGCGGACCCGACGATGTGGCAGGACTGCCGATTCTCGTCCTGGCCGCGGGCGCCCTGTCGCTCGTGACGCTTCCAGTAGCACACGCGGCGTCACGCGCGCACGAACGGCGCGCCGATCGCTTTGCATTGGAGCTGACGAACAACCCTGGGGCGTTCATTTCGGCCATGCGGCGGTTGGCCGCTCAGAACCTCGCCGAAGAGCATCCGTCGAAGCTGGTCCAATGGCTGTCCTACAGCCACCCACCGATTCGCGAGCGCATTGCCGCGGCCGAAGCGTTCAAGGCTCAAAAAAGGTGCTACTACTTGAAGGCTATGCCGGTCCGCCGGAGCTCTCCGGCTGCAGCAGCGCCTTGCGGCTCAAGCGGATCTTGCCGGTCGGGTCGATGTTGATCACCTTTACGAGGATCTGTTCGCCTTCCTTCAATTCGTCGCGGACGTCCTTGACGCGGTGATTCGCAATTTCCGAGACGTGCAGCAAGCCGTCGGTGCCCGGCATGATCTCGACGAAGGCGCCGAAATCGGTGATCCGCTGGATCTTGCCTAGATACGTCTTGTTCAACTCCGGGGTGGCGGTGAGCTCCTGGATGATCGACAGCGCCTTCTGTGCCGAGCGTTCGTCCGCCGATGCCACGTTCACGCGCCCATCGTCTTCGACGTCGATTTTCACGCCGGTGCGCTCGATGATGCTGCGGATCATCTTGCCGCCCGGTCCGATGACGTCGCGGATCTTGTCCACCGGGATGCGGATCGTCACGATTCGCGGTGCAAGCGCGGAGATGCTCGGTCGAGGTGCGGGGAGTGCCTCGTGCATTTTCTCGAGGATGTGCATCCGGCCGCGACGCGCCTGATCGAGCGCTGCCCGCATGATGTTGGTCGTGATGCCCCCCACCTTGATGTCCATTTGCAGCGCGGTGATGCCGGAAGAGGTGCCGGCGACCTTGAAATCCATGTCGCCGTAATGATCTTCGGCGCCGGCAATGTCGCTGAGGACTGCGTACCGACCGGTTTTCTCGACCATCACCAGGCCCATCGCGATGCCGGCCACCGGTGCCAGGAGGGGAACCCCGGCGTCCATCATCGCGAGCGCCCCCCCGCACACCGACGCCATCGACGACGAGCCGTTGGATTCGAGGATGTCCGAGACGATGCGAATCGTGTACGGGAATCCTTCTTCCTCCGGAATCATCGGCGCGAGCGCGCGTTCCGCCAGCGCGCCATGACCCACCTCCCGCCGCCCGGGACCCCTCAAAAACGCGACCTCGCCGACCGAGAAGGGCGGGAAGTTGTAGTGGAGCATGAAGCTCTTCCACTGCTCGCCTTCGAAGCCTTCGACCTTCTGTTGGTCTTCCGCGGTCCCGAGCGTGCAGGTGACGAGCGCCTGGGTTTCGCCGCGGGTGAACAACGCCGAGCCGTGGGTGCGGGGCAGCACGCCCGCCTCGCAAGAGATGGGCCGGATCTCCGTCGTGGA
>JBGPJH010000036.1:0-17358 GCA_041485305.1 Vicinamibacteria bacterium
GGGCCTCCGCGCGTGAGACAAGCGCCTCGGTGACGGGCACCTTGGCGATGTCTGGCCATTGCCTCGCGAAGGCGCGCTGCGCTTTCCGACCACGTTCCGGCTCCACCATCCCGAGCCGGACCGCTTTCGCCAGTGCGGCTGCAACCTCGGCTCGAGTGACCAGTGACGTCGCAACGACGTCTGCTTTGCGAGACAGTTCGCCCATTTCTCGCGAGCCGCGCTCCGCGACGTAGCGCTTGACCAGCGCGCTCGCGTCCAGGTACACAATCACTCGCGATTCTCGCTGATCAGATCCGCCACTGTCTTCCGGCTGCTGCGCACCCGTGCGACAGGCTTCGTTGGTTTCAGTCGCCGCCCGCTCCACAAAATGCCACCCGCGTTGGTCAGGATCTCGAGTCGCTCACGCAATGAGCTTGCGTCCGCGATCATCCGCGCTACAGGGCGACCGTGCTCCGTCACCACGATCGTCCCACCGCTCTTGACCTCGCGTACGCACTCGCTCAGTTTGGACTTCAGTTCACGTATTCCGATGCGGCGTTCGGCCATACCCTACCCCCATCAAGAGATGAGACTACATTCTATCACATGCAACCACATCAGCCCATCTCGGGCGAGACCGACAACGGTCAAATAGACGAAACCAGCGGCCAAGCATCCGCGCAACCGAGGCCCCTTTTCCTGGAGGTCGATCATGAAGTCCAGAACCACCAATAAAAATGGCCTTCGACCGACCATAACGGTCAATCGAAGGCCATCTTTATTGAAGACTTTGGTCGGGGCGAGAGGATTCGAACCTCCGACCCCTCGGTCCCGAACCGAGTGCTCTACCAGGCTGAGCCACGCCCCGACACTTGGAGTTGGTCTTATCTTACCTCAGCCTCCGGCTCGAGGGACAGCTCCTCCACCGCCGCGAGCGCGTGGTGCGCCGTCAGATCCGGGTGCAGCGGCGTCACCGACACGTAGCCGTCCCGCACCGCCTGATAGTCCGACCGATCGTGCGGCTCCCACTCGTCCTGCCCTTCCTCGATCCAAAAATACGGGCGTCCCTTCGGATCGTGGCGCTCGGCCACCGATGTCACGTGGTTGCGCTTGGCCTGCACCGTCACCCGGCGGCCTTTCGGCTGCCCTTTTGGCACATTGACGTTGAGGAACGTGCGCGGCGGCAGCCGGCGACCGAGCAGCGCGTCAGCAAGCGTCGAAGCGGCGCGGGCCGCAAAGCTGAAGTCGTACACCTTTCTCGTTGCAGCCAGCGACACCGCCAGACTCGGGATACCGAGCAGCGCCCCTTCGAGCGCCCCCGCTACCGTCCCCGAGTACGTGACATCGTCGCCAAGGTTCCAGCCCTTGTTGATGCCGGACACAACCAGATCCGGCAGCCGCTTGAAGACCTGCGTGATGGCGATGTTCACGCAGTCGGTCGGAGTGCCGTCGACACAGTACACGCCGTCCCGGATGTGCTCGAGCCGCAGCGGATGACGAAGTGTGAGGGCATGGCCGATGGCGCTGGCCTCCTCGACCGGCGCCACGATCGTCACGTCGCCCAGCGGGCGCAGCGCGTCGGCCAGCACGAGGATGCCTTCGGAACGATAGCCGTCGTCGTTCGTGATGAGAATCAGTGGCATGGCTTGAGGCGGAGCTTCGTGACAAGGATTATACGATGACCCACAGCAGCGCCGTGGCGCCGAGCGCGAGCGCCGCCCCAAAGCCGAACGCGATCGGGGGGCCGAACGCGGTCCAGAGCGCGCCAAACAGCACGCTGGCGGCCAGCGAGCCGATGCCGAGAACCGCGTTGTACAGCCCGAACGCGAAGCCGCGCCGCGAAACTGGCGCCAGGTCTGCCACGAGCGCTTTCTCGGTGCCCTCCGAGAATCCGAAGTAGAAGCCGTACACCAGAAACCAGCCAATCAACGGCACGATCGAATCGGCGAAAGCGAAGCCGACGTAGACCATCGCGTACACCAGCCAGCCGGCTGCGATCACGGTGCGACGCCCCACTTTGTCCGACAGGCTGCCGCCAACCACCGAGACCGAGGCCTTGACGACATGAAGGGCCGCCCAGATGAGCGGGATGAACTTCGTGCCGCCGGCAACGTCGGTCAGCTTCAAGAGGAGGAACGCGTCGGTCGAGTTGCCGAGCGTGAACACCACGAGCACGGCGAAAAAGATCTTGAGCTTCCGCGGAAGAGGCTCCTGGCCCGCCGGGTCTGAGGCGGGCACTGCGCGCGGAGTTGCGGCGCTCGAAGCGGCGACCTTTGGCGGGGCGTCCGCCTCTCGCACGAAGAAGACCAGGAGCACCGCGATCGCCCCGGGGACGATCGTCAGCGCGAAGAGCTGGCGATACGAACCAGGATAGAAAACGAGGAATAGCGACGCCATGGTCGGGCCCAGAACTGCACCGGCGTGATCCATGGCGCGGTGGAAGCCGTACACCTTGCCGCGCGTTTCGGGCGTCGTCCACGTCGCCAGCATGGCGTCGCGCGGCGAGCTGCGAACGCCCTTCCCCACCCGATCGAGCACGCGCACCGCGAGCACGCCCGTCCACGAGCGCGCGACCGCAATCAGCGGACGAACGAGCGACGACAGGGCGTAGCCGGCCAGGACCAACGGCCGCTTCGTGCGCGCGCGGTCTGCCGCGCGGCCCGACCACAGCTTGAGCACACTGTTGGCCGCCTCGGCCGCGCCTTCGACAACGCCAAGCGACACGGCGCCTGCGCCGAGTACCTGCGTCAGAAAAAACGGGAGGAGTGGGTAGATGGCCTCGCTGGCCGCATCGGTGGCGAGGCTCACCCAACCGAGCAGCCAGACGGGTCGGGGAAGGCCGAGCGGAGAAGCTGCGGGTTGGCGCAAGCGGCTCGCATCATACTTCACCAAACGGCTTAGCTTGGCGGTGGTCGTACAATGAAAGTAGTCCTATGTCGAGCCTGTCCGAAGTCCTCGTGCGCGAAACCCGCCCGGGCGATCTGTACGACGTGCTGCCCGACGGCCGACTGCGCTGCTATGCGTGCGGGCACTGCTGCCCACTGCCTGACGGCGCGGTTGGCGTGTGCAAGGTGCGCTTCAACCAGGGCGGCACACTTCTCGTGCCCTGGGGTTACGTCGGCGGCGTCCAATGCGACCCGATCGAAAAGAAGCCGTTCTTTCACGCCTATCCCGGCGCGCTGGCCTACAGCTTCGGTATGCTCGGCTGCGATCTCCACTGCGGATACTGCCAGAACTGGGTGACGTCGCAGGCGCTGCGCGATCCGGCAGCCGTGGCGCCGCCGCTGTCAGCCGCGCCTGAAGATCTCGTGCGCGACGCGCTGAGGCTCAAGGCGCGCGTGCTCGTCAGCACCTACAACGAGCCGCTCATCACCAGCGAGTGGGCCGTGGCCGTGTTCAAGGAAGCCAAGGCTGCGGGTCTCGTCACGGGCTACGTCTCGAACGGGAACGGCACGCCGGAAGTGCTCGAGTATCTCCGGCCGTGGGTCGATCTGTACAAGGTCGATCTCAAGGGCTTCGACGATCGCCACTATCGCCAGCTCGGCGGACGCCTCCAGCCGGTTCTCGAGACGATCCGCCGCCTTTATGCGATGGGCTTCTGGGTTGAAATCGTCACGCTGCTCATCCCAGGGTTCAACGACGGACCGGACGAGCTCAAACGCTTGACCGAATTCGTAGCGAGCGTCTCACCCGACATCCCGTGGCATGTGACCGCGTATCACGGCGACTACAAGATGACCGAGCCCGAGAGCACCACGGCCGACATGCTGCTCGATGCGGCAGCCATCGCACGGGAGTCCGGCTTGCGATACGTCTACGCCGGAAACCTGCCCGGCGAAGTCGGCGATCTCGAGAACACGCGGTGCGCGACCTGCCACGAGACGCTCATCGCGCGATACGGCTACTCCATCCGCGACTATCGCATCACGTCCAGCGGGAGTTGCCCCTCCTGCTCGGCGCCCGTACCGGGACGATGGAGCGAGGGGTTCGACGGCCAGATCGCCTCGCGGCCCTTCGTCCCCGGGTCGCGGTCAAGGCTATCCCTGCTTCGGGTCTGATCATAGCTATCAGCTGTCAGCTTTCAGCTTCGCGTGAAGCGCGGGCGCACCGCCGCAGGGCTTGGCGGAGGAGGTCAGACGGGCCGGGCTTAAAGCCTCGCTCTAAGGCGATTCCGCAATCCGCTCTTGTAGGAGCGCGTCCCGAGCTACAATCGCCTGATCATGCTCCTCGACACCTTCGACCGGCCGCTGCGGAACCTGCGGCTGTCGGTGACCGACCGCTGCAACCTGCGCTGCGAGTACTGCATGCCGGAAAAGGACTATGTCTGGCTGCCGCGCGAAGACTTGCTGCATTTCGAGGAGATCAGCGCACTCGTCGACATCTTCATCAGCCTGGGCGTGAACCGTATCCGGCTCACCGGTGGAGAGCCGCTGCTCCGCCGCGACCTCGCCTCGCTCGTTGAGATGCTATCGGGCAAGGCCGGTCTGGTCGATCTGGCGCTGACGACCAACGGCGTTCTACTCGAGGAGCAGGTCGACGCCCTCAGCGCGGCGGGCCTGGGTCGAGTGACGGTGAGCCTCGACACGCTGCGCCACGACCGGTTCGTGGCCCTCGCGCGGGTCGACGAGCTCGATCGCGTCAAGGCGGGCATCCAGGCGGCACACCGCGTGTTTTCCGCCACCATCGAGGGCGACCGCGCCAGCTCAGAATCCGCGTCTCCCGCACAAGCTGGCAGCGTCTCTTCCAGACTGAAAATCGACACCGTCGTCATCAAGGACGTCAACGCCGACGAGCTGACCGATTTGGTCGAGTACGGGAAGACCGTCAACGCCGAAGTCAGGTTCATCGAATACATGGACGTTGGCGGCGCGACGAAATGGGCACCGGCCCGCGTGTTTTCGCGGCACGACATCCTCGACGTGCTGGGGCGGCGCTACGGACGTCTCGAGCCCGTTGTGGAGCAGTCCTCTGCGCCGGCGGATCGCTTCGCGTTGGCGGACGGGACGACGTTCGGCATTATCTCGTCGACCACGGATCCCTTCTGCCGCAATTGCGATCGAAGCCGGCTAACAGCCGATGGCCTGTGGTATCTGTGCTTGTACGCGGCGAAGGGCATCGACATTCGCGCGGCGATCCGGCGGGGGGCCGACGCTGACGAGCTGAGAGCTCTGCTCAGCAGCGCGTGGCGCCAGCGAGACGACCGTGGTGCGGAAACCCGCCTGGCGCTCGGCGAACGCCGGGCGTTTGTCCCCATCAACGCTCTTCGTCAGGATCCGCACCTGGAGATGCACACGCGCGGCGGGTAGGAGCGCGCCGCACAATTGGCTGTCGTACGGGGCTTGTTCGGCAGGCAAGAATCACAATCGAGTCAATTCTGGAGCGCGCCACGTGAAGGGGTGCGGCGCGCTTGTGTGAGTAGGCTCAGACCGAAACGGGCGCTCCACACAAACGATCGAAGGCCCCAGTCAGCTCGGTCGCAATTAGATCCGCCGTGCGGTTTTCGATCTGGTGCCGTTCGAGCATGTAGATGACCTTGCCGCCGCGCAAGAGCGCGATGGCAGGCGACGAAGGCAGGCGACCGGAAAAATATGTCCGGGCGCGAGCGGTAGCCTCGACGTCGAAGCCGGCGAAGACACTCGCCAGGCGACTGGGACGGGTCTGATGCCCGAGCGCCAGGGCGAGGCCCGGCCGGGCCTTGCCTGCGGCGCACCCACACACGGAATTCACCACAATCATCAGCGTGCCAGGCGTGTCCGCCACGGCCGCATCGACATCAGCCGCAGTGCGCAGCTCCTCGACACCCAGCCGCGTCAGCTCCTCGCGCATGGGCTCGACAAGAAAGTCAGGATAAGGCATGGCGATATTGTACTCTGAAGGCCTTCTTAGGCGACATCGGACGGCGAATGCTGCGGCGACCGGGCGCGTTCGCCGTGCTCGTCCATCTCGAGCGGCGGCGGTTCGCTGGCGATCAGGTACTCGAATTCCCGCCGAAACACCTCGGGCGACATGCGCGCCGTGGCTGCAATCTTCGCCAGCTCGTGGGGATCTTCGAAGTCGTCACGGCGCAGCCTGATCATGTAGCGACGCGCGATGGCGTACCGGGTCGACGTGATGTCAACCGTGCGAATGCGAGTCCTTCCAGTATCGCCGTCCAGCATCTGTTTGAACGGCACCGGGACGAAATGACCTCCCTGCATGGAGATCATGGCCGCGTTGCCGCCGGCCAGAAGATATTTGGCCGCGCAGTAGCCGAGGTCGCGCGCGTACTCCATGTCGTACGGAACAGGGTCGGCACACCTCAGCTCGTAGCCAATGTTCTTGGCCACGGGGGTCGCCTTGATGCCGAAGGCTCTCAAGCGCTCGGTGACCCGCGCCTTCAAGATCTCGCCGATGTTCACCTCCGCGATCCTCAGATGGCCATGGTCATCGCGCTCGACCTCGTGCAGCCGCTCGAGATCGCCGGGCGCCACGTCGAGGACGACACCCTCGGCCACAATCGCGACCCCGTCGCGGCGGCCGTAGGCCAGGCGTTTGATGATCGCGCCGGCGAGCGTGTCGACGATGGCCTTCAGCTGGATGGGTTTCGGGAACTCCTCCGAGATGAGCGTCATCGTGGCGCCCGCGGCCTTTCCGATGCCGAGGGCCAGGTGCCCGGCCTTCCTTCCCATCGTCACCACGAAGTACCAGCGACCCGTGGTCTTGGCATCGACCATGAGGTTTTTGACGATTTCCACGCCGTAGTGACGAGCGGTCTGGTAGCCGAAGGTGTCGACGTAGGGGGGAAGGTCGAGGTCGTTGTCGATCGTCTTCGGGACGTGCACGACGCGGATGCGGCCGTTGGCGCGGCGTTCCAGACTCATCGCCGAAAATGCCGTGTCGTCGCCGCCAATCGTGATGAGCTGCGTGACGTTGAGCCGCAGCAGCGAAATCACCGTGTTTTCGAGGGCGGTCGGGCTGGTGGTCGGATTGGCGCGCGAGATACCGATATACGAGCCGCCGCGGAAATGAATCCGGCTGACCGCGTCGACGGTCAGCGGCGTCACGTGATCGATGTCGCCCTTCATGATCCACTCGAAACCGTCGCGAAGGCCGACGACATCCAGACCCTCGAGCTCTGCCCTGATGGTGGCTGCGCCAACCACGCTGTTGATGCCCGGCGCCGGCCCGCCGCCGACGAGGATCGCCAGCCTTTTGTGATGCTCCATCGAGTGATGATAGCGTGGGAGACCCTGCGCAGGCTCTCTAGAGGCCCCATCGACGGACCAGCGAAAAGATCTGGTCGTACGCGGGCGGCCAGGGTGTATAACGGAGGCGGGACCTGGGTACCCGGAAGGGAGATCCTGGTCTCGAACCGGCCTGCGGCGGCGACGTGGGACAGAGCTCAGGAGGACTGGTGGTGACGACAATTGCAGCTTGGCTTCTGGTGGCGATGGGGTTGTTCAGCCAGCAACCCGCTCCCTCCCCTTCGTCTTCCTCGGCCGCGTTGGATTTCGAATTCTTCAGAACCCGCGTGCAGCCAATCTTCATGGCCAAGCGCCCCGGCCACGCCCGCTGCATCGCGTGCCATATAGCGGGCACGCCCATGCGCCTGCAGCCGCTGTCGCCCGGGAGCGCCATGTGGAACGAGGAGGACTCCCGAAAGAACTTCGACGTCGTCCGGCAGCGGGTGGTGCCGGGCAGCCCGACGAGCAAGCTCCTCGTGCACGTGCTGGCGACCGAGGCCGGGGGCGACTTCTTCCACAACGGAGGCAAGCACTGGCAGTCCCAGAGCGATCCGGAGTGGCAGGCGCTGAAGGCCTGGGTGCTGGGCCAAACCACAGCCAGCCGCGCGAGATAGTGTTTAAAGAGCCCGCGATTCAGGAGGACTGATGATGATGACGAGAGTAGTCGCGTTTCGCCGGTGGCTGACGCTTCCTTCGATGATCCTGCTGCTCGCGCTGCCCACCATGGCAGCCAGCGACAAGGTGCGGATCGTCCAGACCAACAGCGCGGGGGACAACGTCACCATCATCGATCCCGTCACGAACAAGGTCGTGGGAGAAATCCGCGACATCGAGGTGAGCCACGGGGCCGCCGTGGCTCCAGACGGGAGCCGGATTTACATCAGCGATGAGGCGGCCAATACGCTCGACGTGGCCGATGGCAAGACGCTGAAGGTGATCAAGCGGATTCCTCTCTCTGGCCGCCCGAACAACATCGCGATCGGGCGAGACGGACGACGAGTCTATGTGGCGATCATCCAGGCGCCGGGCGCAGTGGACGTCATCGATACGGCGTCCCTCACGCTGGCCAAGACCATCCCGACCAAGGGGGGCATCCACAATCCGTACGTCACCCCGGATGGTAAGTATGTCGTCGCGGGATCCATCCAATCGAAGACCGTCAACATCATCGACACTCAGACCGAGCAGCCCGCGTGGACCATTGAAATGGACCTGGGGATCCGGCCGATGACCTTCTCGTGGAACCCGGATGGCTCGACCAAGTGGATGTTCCTCCAACTGACCGACCTTCACGGGTTCGCGGTCGTGGATTTCCAGACGCGCAAGGAAATCACCCGAATCACACTCCCCAAGCTGGGCCCCGGCAAGACTCCGGTCCTCGAAGGCGCGGACGCCTCACACGGTATGGCCGTGACGGCTGATGGCAAGACCCTGGTTGTCGACAGCCGGCTCAACAGCACGATGTACGCTTACTCGCTCCCGGATCTGAAGCTGCTGGGTGGAGCCGAGCTGAGCGGCAAAGGCGCCGCCTGGGTGACGCTCACGCCCGACGGCAAGACGGCTTATGTGGCCAACGCGGTCACGAACGACGTGTCCGTGGTCGACATCAAGTCTTTGAAAGAAGTGACGCGCATCCCTGTTGGGTTCGTCCCGAAGCGAAACACCACGGGGATCCTGCCGTAGCACAGGCCAACAAGGCCACTCGGAGGCTTCTGCCCTGGTCGCGGTCAGGTGTCAGCTTGGGTGAGGAATTGGCAAGTTCCTCGACCGGCTCTCGGCGCTGCGAGCCGGTCGATAAGCGCCCCGACTTCTCGCGATGCCGAGCTACTTCGCGAGCGGACTCGGCCGGAACTGGAACTTAACGGCCTTCCCCAGAGTGCCCTTGCCCGTTTCCTGGTGCCAGATGGCGTAGGTGGCCACGTTCATCCAAAGGCCGCGCCCCTTCCATCCCGCGTTCGGATCGTCGATGCGTCCGTGCGATGAGCGCGCGAACATGGATCCGATCGGATACGGCACGCGCAACGTCACCTGGCCGAGCTCGGGCGTGAACGCCAGCACCGCGTCCGAATTGATCGCGTGGGTCACCGGCACGTCCTTGCCAAGCCCCAGCGTGTTGTGGCGATCGACGTTCATCAGATACGTCCGGTCCGTCTGGAACGGCGTCCCTGGGAACGTGGCGCCCGTCTTTGTCTCGTGAAACGTCCAGCCCTCCGGACACTGCTGGCCGGTGGCCGTCGGACCGTTGAGCACCTTGCACTTGCTGCGATCGAAGCTGCCCACGTGATCCGTGAGGTTGAAGTTCACCCAGACCAGGCCTTTGCCGTCGACTTCCACGCCACGCGATCCGTCGATCATCTTCCCCGCCGGCGCTTCGTAGACTTCCGCTTTACAGGTCTGCGGCGGACTAGAGCCACGCTCGAGGCGAACGACCTGGCGGCCGCTGCCCGTGCACCAGATGGCACCGTCCACCGGATTGGCTCCGGGCGAGTAGCAGTCGAACTTGATCCGGTGATCCTTCTTCGGATCGACGGGCTGGTCCGGTTCGGTCCATTCGGTGATCTTGCCGTCGCCATTCGTGTCGAGGACGGCGGGGCACCAGCCCTGCGATGTTTCGTCGTTGTGGGTCTTGTCGAACGCCCGCGTATCGATCCATCCGACGACGTCCGTCGCGCCGTTATTGGCGGATCCGAAGTACAGCGTGTCGTCTGGCGCGAAGTCGTTGTGATCGGTCGTGAAGCAGGTATCGATAAGCGTCACCTGTTTCGTCTTCTGGTCGTAGTATCCAGCCTGCTTGCTGCCGCGCGCGAGCGGGAAGTACTTGGCGAAGGCGTTCGCCGAGCCAGGCTTGCAGAACTCGGGCTGCTTCTCGTTCTGACGAATCTTCGCCGAGATCCACACGCGGCCCGTCTTGTCCATCTGCGCGCTGCGCGGCTGCGTCGACGTCTTCAAGGTCTCGTCGCCCCAGTAAGGCGATGCTGCCGTGATGGCCCCGGTCGGCTGTAAATCGGCATCGCGTGGGACGACCTTGATGCTGCCCGCCGCGTTCTTCACCGGGTCGACCCAGTAGATCATGTCGTGAGAGGCGCTCGGGCCAAACACCGGCCCGTTGGCGTTCACCGTGGCGTCCCGCTTGTCGCTCGCCGACTCGTCGTGAACGAATCCATTGGCGTGGCCCCAGTCCCACATCGAGATCACCAGGTTGCGCTCGACGCCCTTGGGTCGCGCCGGCGCGCTCTTTGGATACTCGCCCCCTGCAATCCGGTCCGACCAATCGGCGAACATCGCGGCGCCTTGCGGACCGAGCCGCCCCAGCGCTGCTGCCATTGCCGCGCCGTTGGGGCCGGATCGTACGCGGCGGGTCCATGCGTCGACGCTCGACGGGAACCGGCCGAGACTCTCCGGGATCTCCCGCGTCGCCTTGGTTCCGAGCGCGTGACACACCATACAGCCCTTGACGCCGTTGATGACCTCTCTCTCGGAGAGCTTGCCGGGCGGGACCTTCAGAAGGGCCAGCCAATAGTCAGGAGGATAGTAGTCCGCCGCCGCGCTCGGGCTCGGCGCCACAACGGCCGCCAGATCCAACGTCTTCCCGGGCACCGCCTTCACATGCTTCGAATCCACTAGCCCGTAGCCTCGCGCCCAGACGTCGTAGGTGGCCTTGGGAAGGTCCGGCAGCACGTATCGCCCCTGATCGTCGGTCACGACAATCCGAGCAAACTTGGTTGGCAAGTCGCTGGTTTCAGCGATGACCCAGACGCCGGCCTCTGGGCCTTTGGCGCTCTTGACAACACCGCCAATGTCGTCCGCATCGAGCGCAACGGGACCGGTGCGGTCCTGCGTGGATACTCCCCAGGATAGAGCGCACGAGATGACGATCGCCGCAAGCACCCCGCGGGTGCGCTTTCCCGTCTGTGTAGTCATACCGCCTCCCCCCCCGCGCCAATCTTATACGGCTTCGGCGGCTGGCCGACGTGCTTTAGAGTGCGTTTCAAAACCGGCCCGGTTGTAGTGCAGGCGTTCAGGCCTGCCAGGCGGGGCGGGGCTGAAGCCCCGCACTACCGACGGTTTTGAAATGCGCTCTTAGGAGGAAAATCGGTGCTCTGGCAGGAGCCCGACCTCACCGATCGAGCACGACCACCGGTGGGTTCAGCATCGACGTTGGATTGGTAGCCGCGCCAACGGCGACGGGCGTCGGCACGAAATGCTCGTACAGCGTCAACTGATGCTGAGCCGCAGCCTCGGCGGGTGCGAAACGGAAAGACGCCTGACCCTGGCCGTCGAGGGCGATCGTGTACGTGCCGGCCGTTCTGCCAAAGGACTCGACCGCAACCGCGACAGCCGCCTTCGCATCCTGAAAGTGACCCCACCCTCCGGCGACCTTCGCGCGAGAACCGGCGGACGTTTCGTACGAGCGCCGCTGTTGCTGCGCGGTGGTCGCAATCGTCCACCGGCTCATGCCGGCTGGCACCGCTGTTTGTGTCAGCACCACGCCGTCGGTGGCGCTGCGAAAGACGCCGTACGTGCCGCTGTCGGTCCCGAAGTCCCAGAGCCAGGGGTACGTATCGAAGGCGAACGGCGTTTCGAGCGCCAGATCCCGGATGCGCCGGCCGGGATCGCGGACGCTCGCGGTCATCTTCACCCAGCTCTTGCTGTTGGGCATTTCAATCAGCACGTCGACCGGCGTACTGTATGTGTCGTCGAGCGCCAGGGTCGCTGAATAACGGAGCACGACGAGGAGAGGTCCGCGCTTCACCACGTCCATCTTCGGCGCCCGGGCCGCGGTCAAGTCATGACGCCGGCCGGCAGCGTCGGTGACGGTCAGGCCGTTTCGCCCTCGGCCAATCCCCTCTCCCCGATACGCCGCAGAGGCCAGGAGCGGAACACCGCTCCGCGAAAATTTCACAGCGCCAACCTGTATCGTGTCCGGTTGCTCCTCGACGCTGAGGCCTCGCGCCGCGGTTGGGGGCGGTGAGACGCCCGCACCATATTGGAGTTGATACCGACGCTCTTCCTCCGGCTCCAGGCTGGCGTTCAAATCCACGTCCAGCGTCTGCACCGACCCATCGTCCCATGTGGAGGTGGGGGTGAACTGGGCTGCCACGTCGGCACCGTTCGACTGCAGCCTGACCTGCGAGGTGTCCTTCAGCCTGCTCTTCGGGATCGGAACGCGCGCGCCGACCGGATACTGCGTGCGTTGGATCCCCATCGTTTCGCGGACACGGAAGGAGACCGTGGCGACAGCCTGGGCGGAGATCGCCAGCCAGGCAGCGGCCAGAAGCACAATGGTCGTCACCCACAGTCTCATCCTACGCGAATGCCCCCTTCGACCGCCGACGGTCCACTGGTCGGCCAGACGCAGGAATTATACGTGAGCTTCCGACGGTCAGCGTCAGTGCTGAGCGGTCAGCGTCAGTGCTGAGCAGTCAGCTTTCAGGGTCAGCTCTCAGCTGACAGCCATCAGCGCTTCAGATGTAGTGCGGACCTTGAGGTCCGCCAGACGCGGCCGGCCTGAAGGCCAGCACTACACGATTTTTCGCACGCCCTGAGCAGTCACCGGTCACACTCAGAGCCGGAACAAGCGATTGACCTTGACGATGAGCGCCCGATTGGCGAGGGCGGGGAAACTCCGCGCCAGGGCGTCTCGCTGCTCGTTGAGCACCACGAACAGCTCGCTGCCGGGTCGATATTCCCACCGCAGGCGCACGTTGCTCACCACAGCATTGGTGCCCGAGTTGTACTGCAGCAGCGCGCTGACGAACAGGAGCGGCGTCACGGTGTAGGTCACTCGCGAGCTGACCAGACGCGTCGTGAACGATCCTTCCGCCAGATCGACCCAGTTGAGCGAGACGCTAGGCTCGATCGACAGCTGCGACGTGAGATTCACTCGCCCGCGACTGAAGCTGAGCGTGGTCTTGTGGCCGTCGTAGAACGTGCCGTACTCCACCAGGAGGTTGCCGGACACAGGCCGCTGCTGGCCGAACGTGAAGCCGGTCCGCATGGTCGCAAAATCGTACCCGCCGACCGGCAACCTGACGCCGGTCGCGATGGGGAACGGCTGCGGCAGAAACTCGTAATCGCCCTCATACGCGACGCTGAAACGATCGCTGTTTTGCAATTCGACGGCGAACTCGCCGATCCCGTCCCGGGTTTCCAGCCGGCCGGCGCCGTTCTCGATGTAGGCCAGCGATCCCGTCCACGAGAACTTGCGCACGGCTTTGATCGATCGCGGCCTCGGGCTGAACCTGAACTGTCCAAAGCTCCGGCGCATGTCGTCGCGCCGGAGGAACCCGACCTCGGGGTTGAAGTGGTCGCCCACGACGAGACGCTCCAGTTGCACGCCGTATCGATCGCCCGCGTAGTCAAGTTGCGCCCGATAGCTGGTGTCCTCGTGCGCGAGTCCGTCGGTGCGCGTTCGCGCCCAGTAGGTGTTGATGGCGAGGCTCTCGAAGAACGAGAACGTTCCATCGACGCCGTAGGCCTCGTTGGTTCCAACGCCTCCCTGCGCCGCCGACCGGCTCGTGAAGATGACGCCGACGTTGCTCTTGCGCAGGATGTCCCGCCGGATGCGGGCAACCGAAAAGTTCGTCACCGGCGAGCGGGAGACGGGCTCGTCATCCGCCTGAATGTTCAAGACACCGAAACTGAACCGGCCGAGCCGCCCGGTCAGACGCCCGCCCGCCTGGATGGGCACGACGCGTCCCTGATTGAGGCCAACCCGGCGGCTGTAGAACAATATTGGTGTATCGCTGGTGGCGTTCGCATTCGCGGTGGTTCCCGGGGCGACACCGCCGAACGCAAACGTTCCCTGGTTCTCGAGGAAGAACTCTCGCTTCTCTGGAAAGAACAGGCTGAAGCGTGTCAGGTTGACTTGCTGTTCGTCGGCTTCGACCTGCGCAAAATCGGTGTTGTAGGTGAAGTCGGCCGTGACGTTCTGGGTGACACCGTACTTGACGTCGAGCCCGACATCGCCGCTGAGGTCGTTTGAGATTCTTGGACTCGCGTTGACATCGCTCTTCAGATCCGAGATGACGTACGGCTTGATCTCGAGGTTCCTCGAACCGCCCGGCACTTCGAGACCGACCAGCGTGGCCGCCAGCGACGTCTGGAAAATTGCGCGCGGCGAGCCTTGAGCCATCTCTTTCGGGATGCGTGTCAGGGCTCCCAATTCGTTCTTCCAGCGAACGTACCGCTGAAGATTGAACCCCCAAATCTGTGCACGCCCGGGGCGGTAGCGGAGCGATTTGAACGGGATCGCAGCCTCCATCGTCCACCCGCCTTCGAAGCGTCCGACGGCAACGTCCCAGATGGGATTCCAATCGCTGTTGAACTGACGCTCGTTGGTAATCTGGCCGTCCAGGCGGCCGCCAAGCGGGTTGACGGCGAACGCCACGCTGTTGCGACGGTCGTAAAAGGTGTCGAAGACGAAAGCGATGTGCTCGTTCTGGACGATGTTGAAGCTGTCTCGCCGCATCTCGTTGGCGACCATTCGGTCGGGGTGGTCCTCCCAGCAGCGCGCGCTCACGTACACGCGGTCGCTGTCGAAGAACACCCACACGTCGGTGTTCTGGGTCGAGGGCATGCCCGCTTCCGGCTCCACCTGGATGAGGCCGGAGATGGACGCCACGCTCGCGTACACGCCTTCGTCGAGCTTCCCGTCGATTCGCAGGGGCGCGGCGAGGCGAACGGCCCGAATCGTAGTGCGGCCCGACTCGTCGCGCGCGACGACCTCGGGAGGGACGGGCGGTGGAGGCCCGAGGATCGCGAACGGGAGATCGCTCGACTGGGCAGGCGCCGTCGGCCTGGTCGACCCATTGGCTGGCACGCCACCTTGACCGGCCTGGGCCGTATAGGCATCTCGCGCGAGAAGGAGGCTGCTGAGGACCAGCCACCTTGCCGCGCCATGCGTCACAGACACGCGCAGAACCCTGCCGCAGCCTGGCTCTTCATGAACGACTCTTCTCGCAATGGCGCCCGCTGGTCGGCTAGCGCCTCATGGTCCCCATGGTCTTCGCCAAGAAATCGGCGGCGTCGGTCTGGCTCAGTGGCCGCCCGAAAACACGCAATCGCGGGAGGTTTCGGCGTCGCCGAAAGGAGCGAGAGCCAACGGACGTTCGCGCTACCGACGATCGCGGTAGAAGGCGCGGATATCGTCCACCCACACCTGCGGCTGTTCGAGCGCCGGGAAATGGCCGCCCCGCGGCGAGAGGGTGAAGTACACGACGTTGTAACGTGCCTCGGCCGCCTTGCGCGCGCCGGCGGTGTTTGTGTTGATCGGGATCCCGCGCCGGTCGTACTGGGACGGGAAAGTCCCGCACCCGGTTGGGACATTGACCCGTCCTTCAGGCAACCTCGGAAGGAAGGTCTCGAAGAAGGTCGGCATCAGGCGGCCGTCCACGTGCCGACTCTCGTAGTAAAGCCGCGCCGAGGACGTCCCCGAGTTGGTCACCCAGTAGATCATGATGTTCGTGAGCAGCTGGTCTTTGGTGTACACCTTCTCGAGATCGCCGTCGTGGTCGCTCCACGACTGCCACTTGTCGATGATCCACGAGGCGAGGCCCAGGGGCGAGTCGCTCAAGCCCTGTCCCAAGGTCTGCGGCTTCGTCGTTTGAATCTCCTGATATCCCAGATTGGACGACACTGGCGGAGGCGGCTGGTTGCCCGCAGCCGCGGACGGCGTCTGAGCCGCGATGGCACCGCCCGGGCATCCGGTGAGATGCAGCGCCGTCACGTGCGCGGCGTCCTTCAACGCCACATACGTGGCGACCGCCACGCCCCAGTCGCTGCCCTGCGCGAAGTACCGCGTGTAACCGAGGCGGGCCATGAGCTTCACCCACACGCCCGCCATTCGCTCAGGATTGTAGCCTCGTTCCCGCGGCTTGTCCGAAAAGCCATAGCCCGGCATCGACGGAATGACGACGTGGAAGGCATCGGTGGCGCGGCCCCCGTGAGCCATCGGATCAGTCAGGGGCCCGACAACCTTGGAGTACTCTTCGATCGAGCTTGGCCAACCGTTCAGCAACAGCAGCGGCACCGCGCTCGGCACCTTCGAACGCTGATGAATGAAATGGATGTCGAGCCCGTCGATGTTCGTCTTGAATTGGTCGAACTGGTTCAGCCGCTGTTCTTGCGCGCGCCAGTCGAACTTGTCGCGCCAATACGCGATCAGTTCTCGAAGATAGGCGAGATTGGTGCCGTAGTCCCAGCCCGCGTCGGGAAACTCGTCGGCGAATCGCGCCCGCGATAGCCGCTGCTTCAGGTCCGTCAGAACGGCATCGGACACGTGAATCTTGAACGGGACGATCGCGTCAGCGCTGCGCGCCCGAGCGCTGGATGCCGCGGTCGTCGACTCTGGTGCGCGCTGGGCGGACGCGGTCCCAATGCCCGCGAGACAAACCGCGACCGCCAGCCCAGCAGACATCCGCCGCTTGAGGCTCGACATCATTTCGCTGTCCTCCTCGGAGAGTGGGTCGACGTTTATTGCGACCTCTTGCCGGCGGCGCTCTTCCTGACGAACTTCTGCAGGCAACCACCCGACTTGCTGGCGTCGCAGCCGCCGGTCAAGCCTCCGAAGATGTTGCCCAGCTCGTCAGCGCCAAGACCCTCTGGCTGTGTTCCCTCGATGAACTGCCGCAGCGATCCGTCTTTGGCGCTGCCGATTCTGATGCCGTTCTTCCAGCCTGGGTTGCGAATCGCGTTCCCTCCGCCCTCCGGCGCATCCTCTGCTCCGCCGATCCGCCGGTTCGACTCCGAATCAGAGACGATCAACGTGTCGTCCTTTAAGATCCAGACATTGCTTGGGCGGCCGAAGTGCCGCCACTCGTCGACCACGTTCATGTCCTTGTCGAAGACCTGGACTCGGTTGTTCGACCGGTCGGCAACGAAGAGCCGCCCTTTCGAATCGAACGCCAGGCCGTGCGGTCCCATGAATTCGCCCGGCTTCCTGCCGTGCCGCCCGAACTCCTTGATGAATTTCCCGTCTCGTGTGAACCACACCAGCCGGTCTCCATCCTGCGGCGCTTTCGTTGGCCGCGGCCAATGACCGTCGGCGATGACGATGTTGCCGTCGGGTGTCGCCCGGCAGGCGGCCGGCTGCAAGAAGGTGTCGGTGCCG
This sequence comes from Vicinamibacteria bacterium, assembly GCA_041485305.1. GTDB lineage: Bacteria > Acidobacteriota > Vicinamibacteria > Vicinamibacterales > CAVVIG01 > JBGPJH01. The sequence continues at coordinate 17,314 of JBGPJH010000036.1, forward strand.
GCCCTGGACACGCCAGCCTTCCCGAGGGTCAGCAGCAGCTTGCCA
>JBGPJH010000037.1:0-17132 GCA_041485305.1 Vicinamibacteria bacterium
CTGGGCAGCGGCGAGACCGTCTGCCCCATGTGGATCATCACGGGCAGATTGAAGGAGGAGGCGACCTCCTGCGCCCGCCGCAGCACCTCGTAATCGTTGGCGCCGGCGACATCCCGCGAGAGGCGCGCCTTGATGCCGGCGATCGCGTCGCGGTTCTTGGCGATGGCGTCGCGCGCCGCGCCGATATCGGCGCGGCTGATGTCCATAGTGTCACCGTTGGGCAGGATGCCGGCGCGCCCGATGTTGATCAGAACGCGGCAGGGTTGAGGCGCCGATTTGGCGACGGCAATCGTTTCATGGATGCGATCCGCTCCCTGCGATCCCGCATCCACGAACCCCGTGACCCCGTCCGCGAGGCAGAGCGTGGGGCCGTCTTTGATGCGGGTGGCGTGGCAATGGATGTCGAGCAGACCCGGCACGACGACCTTGCCGCGCGCATCGATGGTGTCCGCCGCGTCGGCCGCAATGTTGGCCTCGACGGCCGCGATGCGGCCAGCGGCGATCGCCAGGTCACGGATCGCGTCGAGCCTGAGCGAGGGATCGATCACGCGCCCGCCCTTGACGATCAGATCGTACCGCGCTGGTGCGGCGAGGCCGTCAGTGACGCGGGCCAACACAGCCGAGCCCGCGGCGGCTGCCCACACAAACTGGCGCCGGTTCATCATCATCTAAGGCCCCCAGACCCTGTTCTGGAAGAACGGTCCGCCGTGGACTGCGCGTGCTTCGCACATACTACATCCGGGCGCCTGACGGCAGCCATTCAAGCGGAAGGAGGTCTTCGAATGACGTTCTACGGGTTCCAAGTTGCTCAAGAACACACGTTGTTGACAATCTCAGCGGTTATCTGGAGTACACTTCCTGGTTCGTGTAGGTGAGATCCGAACGGAGACGACATGGCAACGATGAACGGCACGATCAAGACGTTAACGGGCAAGGGCTTCGGATTCATTGCGACGGCAGACGGCCAGGAGTATTTCTTCCATCAGTCGGCGTGCGCGGACATGCGGTTCGACGAATTGCGCGAGGGGCAGGCGGTCACGTTTGAAAAAGGGCAGGGTCCGAAAGGGCCACGGGCTGAAAACGTCAGGCGCGCGTAATTTCCGATTCAGTCGTTCAGAACCCGACTGCAGGGCTTCAATCGGAAGCGTTTGCCAGGCAACTCTTTACAAAGAGTCCAGCCGAGCGCCCGTAGCTCGCCTGGATAGAACATGGGACTTCTAAGCCGGGGGGCCGCAGGTTCGAGTCCTGCTGGGCGCGCCCTTTTCCCACAGAATCTGTAAGTTCCGGCGATTATTCCAAACGGGCGGAAGCACCCGGTCCTGTTTTCGCCACCTCCGTCTTCAGAGTCTCGAGGCGACGACCCTCCTTCCGAGGACACACGCCAACGCGATCACGAGCGTGGTCCGCGCGAGCGCGAGTCCGGTGACCGAGGCGACCGGCCCGATCCGCAAGATCTGTCCGTCCGCCACCTCCATTTGCCTCGCGAGCGGGAGCGTGAACGTGTGCGCCACCGCGATCGCGAGTACAGGTTGCGCGGTTCGGGGGCCGCACCTTGTCCACGGTCGGCGCGTTTCGGGTCGTCTCGGCGCGGCCGTGGTGGCCGAGGGGATGGCAACCATGGTGGCCTCGCCGAGGAGCTGTGGGAGTGACACTCGAGGAACGCGTTAATATGTTCGACCCAAGCCAGCCGGCCGGTCACTTGCAGGGCCGGTGGCCTCACCGCGACCGGTGAGTGGTCCCGCTCACGTACGTTTGGAACCCATCTGGCTGGCCGGGTGGCGCGATCTCAAACCCTACGCGCATCGCGGAATTGTCCGGCCAGTAGCTGAGTCGGAATCGGGGGGCACCGACGACAACGGTAGACGTGAGAGTGATCACCCGGTCCACAACCGTGACCGCGTAGTCGATGACGTGGCCCTCGCTGTCGTAGGAATGTGCGGCAAAAACCTGTGGCCCGGTCGAATAGATGATGAGGAGCCCGTCATGGCGCGTCGATTTCGCTCCATTTGCCCCCGCATATTCAGAGAAGTCGTGGCGAACCAGAATGCGCCCGCCGAGTTCCAGCGTGAAGAGTTCCTCCGCGCGAGTCGTCGTGCCCGGTTGGCCGCCGCCGCTATCGGCGACCCAATGTCCCACGAGCTGGTTCAGGGGTCCCCATTCGACAGTCGCCGCCTGAGCCTGCAGGGTCGGCGACACCGTAACCAAGAACAGCGTGCAGAGCACGGCCCAAAGCGGAGTCACTGTATTCTTCATTCGGTTCGTCCTCGCAACAATGGTGTGGTCGTCAACGTCGCGTTTCAGCCGCGGCGCGTTCCGCACGCTGAAGAGGGCAACGCCCGCGCCGTCGGCTGCAAACGCGTGATTCTTATTCAGGCGCCTCCCCCTGTGCTCCTACTGATTGCCAGCAGGCTGGCGCAGGGCTAATGCGCATGCCGCGCAGGAGGAGGACCGATGCGATTCTACAACCGTCAGCACCGTCACTATTGCGGAATCGATCTCCACGTGAAGACCATGTACGTCTGCATTCTCGACTCGGCTGGCCAGGTGCTCGTGCACCGCAATCTGAAGTCGACGCCTGAGGCATTCCTCGAGGTCGTTGCCCCGTACCGCGACGATCTCGTCGTCGCGGCCGAGTGCATGTTCACGTGCTGGAGGCAGAGGGGCTCCCTCAACATCACCGACGAGGAGCTGCGACAAGCGTTGACCGGGTGTGGGAACGCCGGCGGCAGTTGAAGGCAGTCGGCCGATGACCACCTCACACCACCTCGGGCCGCCACGGATTGTCAGTCATTTATCAGTCACGGCGGAGCTCCGCCCGCGACTGATTCCAAAACGACTGATTTTGTTAGGAAAAGTGGCGCGCCCTGCAGGACTCGAACCTGCGACCTCCTGGTTCGTAGCCAGACGCTCTATCCAACTGAGCTAAGGGCGCGTTGAGGCTGGTTCGCCGTCGCCGATCCAGTGGCACCTGTCACCAGAGCGGCTTCGCGAGATGCACAAAATTCGAGTGTAGCACAACGATCCGGCCCTGAAAGCGGCCGCGGCCGCCTGGCGTTGCCCAGATGCTTCGCCGGCCAACAACCTCCATCGGCATTCCCGCGCGAGGGCGATGTTCGTCTCGGGACCGCTGCTGCATGTCAAGGCACGAGGCGGAGGGACTGTACGCTTTGGGTAGGCGGCGGTACGTGACGGTAGAATGGCACTGGCTTTCTACCTGGAGGACGCTATGGCACATCATCCACGTCTGGTGAAATCGGCGCTCTTGTCGGCCATCGTCGTGGTCGTCGCGGTCGCCGCCGCGCTGCCAGAGGCTCAAAACGGCAGCCTGCCCAGCCCCTACCACGAGGCCGCGAATTGGGCGAAGCTCCCCGCCGGCGCGAAATGGGCAGGCGTGATTTCGGTGGATCCCGCCGCCAACGGCGACATGTGGGTTTTCCATCGATCGGATCCACCGATTCTCAGATTCGATCCGTCCGGCAAGGTGGTGAAGAGTTTCGGAGAAGGCATGTTCGTGCAGGCGCATGGCATGACGGTCGATCGCGACGGCAACCTATGGGTGACCGACGCACAAGGCAAAGACGGCAAGGGACAGCAGGTGTTCAAGCTGAGCCCCGATGGAAAAGTCTTGATGACGCTTGGCAAGGCGGGCGTCTCCGGCGCCGGCAACGACGTGTTCAGCGGGCCATGCGACGTCGTCGTTGCCAACAACGGCGACATCTTCGTGGCCGACGGGCATATCGCGAACGTTGATGTCAACCGCATCGTGAAGTTCTCCAAGCACGGCACGTTCATCAAGGCCTGGGGCAAGCGAGGATCGGGGCCTGGTGAATTCGACACGCCACACAGCCTGGCGATGGATTCACTCGGGCGGTTATTCGTCGCCGATCGCAGCAACAACCGCATTCAGATCTTCGATCAGGACGGACGGTTCATCGATCAGTGGAAGCAGTTCGGCCGGCCGAGTGGCGTGTTCGTCGACAAGAACGACACGATTTACGTTGCCGATTCGCAGTCCAACGCCAAACAGAACCCGGGCTTCACGAGAGGCATCCGGGTCGGCAGCGCCAAAGACGGCAAGGTGAGGGCGATGATTCCGTTCGTCGAGCCTGATCCCGACAAGAACAACAACGCCGGCGTCGAAGGAGTGGCAACAGACGCGAACGGCAATGTGTTCGCAGCCGAGGTCAGCACCGAGATGTTGAAGAAATACCTGAAGCAGTGAGGTGCGGCGAGTCGCGGGTGATCATAAAATCACGGACGTGAGCGACCTCGAGCACAAGCGGCACGCGCCGCGGTCGGTGCGGTGTTTCGTCCTGACGGTCAGCGATACCCGCACCGAGGAGACCGACACGAGCGGGCGGGCTATCGCGGACCTGCTGACGGCGGCCGGCCACGAGGTCGCCGGCCGCTCGATCGTCAAGGACGATCCGGAACTCGTCAAAAGCGCGATCGTGCGTCAGCTTGCAACGCCCGGTCTGCAGGTGGTCATCAGCACGGGCGGCACGGGCATCAGCTCCCGGGACTCGACCTTCGAAGCGGTGGACGCTCTGCTCGAAAAGCGGCTCGATGGCTTCGGCGAGCTGTTCCGCATGCTCAGCTACGAGCAGATCGGCGCGGCGGCCATGATGACCCGCGCAACCGCCGGCCTCGCTGCAGGTCGCATTGTCGTCGCTCTTCCAGGATCAGAAGCCGCCGTGCGGCTGGCCATGGAGAAGCTGCTGCTCCCCGAGCTCGGACATCTCGTGCAGCAGGCACACAAATAGGGTGCTTAGGTGCTGGGGTGCTTAGGTGCTGGAGTGCTGATGCGACCGTTCAAATCGATCATCTCACTGACTGAAGCGAGGGAGCGTCTCGCGGCGGGCGTCCGTCCGGTCACACAGACCGAACGGATTCGGCTCGCCGATGCCGCCGGTCGGGTCGCCGCCACCGACCTGACGTCGAGCCTGTCGGTCCCGCCGTTCGCTCGGTCGGCGATGGACGGCTATGCGGTCGTCGCCTCCGACACAACCGGGGCCACGCGCGAACACCCCGCTCGACTGAGGATCCTCGAACGGATCTTCAGCGGGGAGATGCCGTCGCACTCGGTCACGGAGGGTGCGTGCTCGGAAATCGCCACCGGCGCTCCCCTGCCATTGGGCGCGGATGCCGTCGTGATGGTCGAAGACACGGCAAACATTGACGAAGAGCATGTGGCGGTGTTCGCGTCGGCCGCAGCGGGACAGAATACCGGTCGCCGCGGCGCCGACATCTCCCCCGGCGACCTGGTCGTGCGGAACGGTGACCTTCTCAATCCGAGTCGTGTTGGCGCGATTGCGGCCATTGGATGCGCCGAGATCGAGGTGTACGCGCGGCCGCGCATCGCGATTCTCTCGACCGGCAACGAAGTGGTCGAGCCGGGTAGACCGCTTGCTGGAGCTCAGATCTACGACGTGAACCGGTTCACGCTCGGCGCCGTGATCGCCGCGCACGGCGGGTTGGCGGAACCCGGCCCACCGGTCATCGATACCCTCGACGCCCTCGATGCCGCGCTGGCCTCCTGTGCCGGTGCCGACATCATTATCTTCTCCGGCGGGAGCTCGGTCGGCGACCGAGACCTGCTCGCCGACCTCGTCGCCAGGCGTGGCGAGATGATTTTTCACGGTATCGCGGTGAAGCCAGGCAAGCCCACGGCGTTCGCGCGGGTCGATGGCACACCACTCTTCGGCATGCCGGGAAACCCGACCTCATGCCTGTCGAACGCCTACATTCTGCTCGTGCCCTTCCTGCGCGCGACCGCCAGATTGCCGGTCTACGCTCCGCGCATCGTTCAGGCACGTCTCGGCAGGCGCATCGTCTCGCCGGCCGGCCGTCATCAGTTCTACACGGTCCGTTTGCTGGACGGCGCGGCGCTCCCCGCCTTCAAAGGCTCTGGCGAAATCACGAGCCTCTCTCAGGCGGACGGCTACATCGAAATCCCAGCCGGCCAGAGCACAATCGACGAGGGGGCCATCGTCGACGTCACGCTTTTTTGAGTGGAGGGCCGGCGAGGCAATTGAATTTGTTCATTTGATCAGTGGCCATCTGGCCATTTCAGGGCAGGCTTAGCGCAATGAGCTCCGCGTCGTGCTTCGCCGACCCGATGGCGACGACAACATACTGCTTGCCGTCGACGCGGTACGTCATGGGTGCGCCCGTGGTTCCCGCCGGGAACTCGGTCTCCCATAGCACCGCCCCGGTCGCCTTGTCGTAGGCGCGAAACTTCGTGCCTCCGCCGCCGGGCGGCGTGGCGGCAGCGACCGGATCTCCCTCCCCAACGAAGAGCAGCGTTTTGGTCGCGAGGGGTGCCGCGCGCCCGGCCTGACCGAGCGGCGGCAGGTTGAGGTGCTTCAGCAGCGGATGTTGACGAGGCCCTTCACCATTGGGCACCGTCCACGCAATCTCACCTCGGTTGAGATCGATGGCGACAATCGTCCCGTAGGGAGGCTTGAGCAACGGCAGGCCTTGTGGACCGAAAACCTCGCGCTCGCTGGGCGACAGCGGATTCCAATAGCGGAAGTTCGTCTCCTTGGGATTGCCTGGAGCGACGACCGAGAACACCGCGGCCTGCACCGAAGGCACGTAGAGCAGGCCAGTGTCGGGATCGAATGCTCCGCCGTTCCAGTCGGCCCCGCCGACCCAGCCGGGAACCTGCAGTTGCCCCTTCTTCTCGCCCGGCCCCGTGCCCATCAGGGGCGGTGGTGTGTAAATCGGGCCCATGACGTACTGCTCGGTCATGGCCTTGGCCTGCGCCCGCAGTTCGGGAGTGAAGTCGATAAGGTCGTCGACCGAAATGCCCTGCCGCGTGAACGCGGGCGGCTTGAGCGGGAACGGCTGCGTGGCCGAGGTCTTCTCGCCGGGGACCGTCGACTGCGGCACCGGCCGTTCCTCGATCGGCCAGACCGGCTTGCCCGTGACACGGTCGAACACGAACGCAAACCCCTGCTTGGTAAGCTGGACAACCGCCTTGATACTTCGTCCATCAACGGTGATGTCTGCCAGGATCGGAGCAGCCGGCAGATCATAGTCCCAGAGGTCGTGATGAACGATCTGGAAGTGCCAAACTCGCTCCCCGGTCTGGGCGTTGACGCAGACGAGGCTGTCGGAGAACAGATTGTCTCCGCGGCGGTGGCCGCCGTACCAATCGTTGGTGGGTGAAGTGAGCGGAAGGTAGACGTAGCCCAGGTCCAGATCGGCGCTCATCATGGACCAGAGATTGGCCGAGCCCGTGTATTTCCATGAGTCGTCTTCCCACGTTCCCACCCCGAACTCGCCCGGGCGCGGGATGACATGGAACGTCCAGCGCAGTTTGCCGGTTCGAACATCGTACCCGCGAACATCTCCTGGGGTCCCTTCCTTCCGACTGGGGTAATCCAGACCGGGGGCACCGATGACAACCACGTCCTTGACAACCAGGGGCACGCCGGCCCACCTGAACTGCGACAGACGTGGGTTGAGGCCTTGCCGGAGATCAACCTTCCCGTTATCGCCAAAGTCCGAAAAGCCTTTTCCCGTTTTCGCGTCGAGGGCAAACAAATGGTCTCCCCTGACAGTCAGGATTCGTCGATCCTGGTCACCGCGAAAGTACGCGATTCCGCGGCTTGCTCTGCCCTCGTTCAGCCCCTCGAAGCCCCTCGTTGACGCTTCTTGGGCCCACACGGCTTTGCCCGTCGCGGCCTCCAACGCTTCGACCAAGCCAAGGCCGTTTTGGACGAACAGGAGGCCCTCGATCATCAACGGTGTCGCCCGATAGTAGTTGGTGACCGACAGCTTCGGGTACGCCGCCTTCAATTCAGGGTCAATGGCAGGATGACGCCAGGCGATGCGAAGATTCTTGACGTTGGTCCCGTTGATCTGATCCAGAGGAGCGTATTTCGTGTTGGCGAGGTCGCTTCCGTACGACCGCCACTCGCCCCCATTTCCGGTCTGCTGGGCGTGCCCGTTCAGGATCGCGGCGGCGACAATGACGCCCACCAGACCTGAATACGAACGTTGGCGTCCTCGCATGGTGTGCTCCTCTGTTCGGCGCCCGTTGGGCGCCCCCTGCTTATCCGGTTGTTTCAGCAATCCGAATACTTCCGTCTTTCCGATTCACGCCCGCCGATCCTAGCACCCCAGCACCTCAGCACCTCAGCACCCAAGCACCTTCTTATCTTCTTCCGATGCGGCGTTCATATTCCTGCTCGATCACGTCAGCGGTATGGAGGTCGAACGCAGGCGCGGTCCGCTGGTACGCACCGCGGAATTCCGAGTGGCAACGGTAGCAGACGGTCACGACCTTGAGGCGGCTGTATACAACGAGATCGACGAGCGCCGCGGCCGCTAGGATGCCGTACGCCATCAGATCCTGCCCGAACCAATAGAACGCCGCACTAATCAGCGCTCCGACGATGACGACGGTCAGCCCAACCTTTGGATCAAAATCCTTGCGCGCGTAGAAGTCCGCGCCTGCGCACACAGGGCACCGGTCGACTGCGCGATCGGATCGAACCGCGTCGGAGACATCGATCGATATGTCGCGGCCGCAGCGGCCGCACTTGATCGCCGGCGGCGCCGCCGAAGCGCTCACGGGCAGGCTAGCGTCACACTTCGGGCACCTGGCCAGGATTTGCATGTGTTCCCGCGGGCTTGAAGGCCCGCGCTACCGATACTCGGCTACAGTCCCCGCACGACACTGGCGCGCCCCGCCCTCGGGGAGAACGATGGGAGGGCCAGATCCCGCATCGTGTGCAGGCCCGGCCCGGCGGCCAGCACCTTGGGGATCGAGTTGACGACGATTGACGCCGTGGCGACGTCCCCGTGTATGCCGCCAGCGAGCTTCATCGACAACCTGGGCAACCCCTCGATGTCCACGGAATCGTATGTCTCGGGAGCTCCAAGGTAGGCCTCCAGGTGCAGGCGGATGGCCGGCTCGCCGTTCCGATAGCCGACACCGTCCTGAACGATCCCAGAAACGTAGCCGGCGCCCACGGCGAGAAACTCGCTGGCGATTGTCGCGCTCGCAATCTTCGGCTGCACCTCGTCGGTGATCCGGTCGAGCGACCATCCCAGGGCACCGGCGATCATGGCCACTGATTCGGTCATGCCGACGTGCCGCACGCTACCCTCGCTTACCTTCTTCTGAAACTGCTCGGTCGTAAGGCCCACACCAATCTTCTGTTGAAACGGCAAACGGCGAAAGCGAGCATCCTGAATGCGATTGATGGCAATCCGATCGACGCGCTCGCACACGGCGGTTAGCATGATCGGCAGCGCATCCATGGCAAAACCGGGATTGACACCCGTGCCGAGCACCGACACCCTCGCTCTCTTCGCCAGCGCATCGATCTTCCTGGCCTGGCGGACGTGCCTGTAAAAGGGATACGCGAGCTCTTCGGTCGTCGACACGATCGCGCACTTCGCCGCGAGAATCGTCTCGAGCTCGGGCATCACCTGCTCGAGCGACGACGACGTGCAGTGCACGACGACGTCTGGCTTGGACGCTTGGAGCACCTTTGCGGCGTTGGCCTGGACCTTGACCCCGAGGCGACGGGTCAGCCCGACGACATCACCGACATCCCGCCCAACCTTAGCGGGATCGATGTCAACCGCTCCAACGATCGTGAATCCGCTCCGGGCGGCTATCTGCTTCGCAACCGCCGCTCCGATCGGCCCGAGGCCGACGTGCACCACGCGAATACTTCGCACCCAGAAAAAATTATAGCCTGCTGAAGAGCTATCGAGCGGCGCCGATCCTGCCCCGCGTCACCGCGTGAACGGCGTCGACAATGTGGTTTGCGGAAATCCCGAAGCGGTCGAGTAACTCGGCCGGCTTGCCGCTTCGGGGAATCTCCCGGACGGCCAGCCTGTGCACCCGGATCCCCGCTTCGGCCACGGCATCAGCCACGGCGTCGCCGATACCGCCGGCCAGATAGTGATCCTCCACGGTGATGATGCGGCCGCCGGTCGCCTTGCCGGCAGCCGCGAGCCCCTCCCGATCGACCGGCGCAACGGAGTACAGGTCGATGACACGAATGCAAATGCCTGCCGCCTTCAGCACCTCGTAGGCGTTCAGCGCCTCGAAGACCGTCACACCGGCACCGACTACCGTGACCACGTCCCGCGCACTGTCCCGCAGCACCTTCAGGCCGCCGATCCGGAAGGTCTCGTCGGCCGGGTAGATCACTTCTGTCTTCGGCCGGCTCGTGCGCATGTAGGCGGGGCCGGGGTGAGAAGCCATCAGCGCCACCAGGCGCTCGGTGCTGACCGCGTCGCACGGATACAGCACCGCAAAGTTGGGCTGTGCCCTGAACATGGCGAGGTCCTCGAGCGCCATCTGCGAGGGGCCGTCTTCACCGATCGAGACGCCTGCATGCGAGCCCGCAATCTTGATGTTCAGATTGCTGATCGCGGCCATGCGGATGAAATCGGCCGCCCGCGCGAGGAAGCACGCGAACGTGGACGGAAACGGGATCGCACCCCTGGCTGCAAGCCCCATCGCCGATCCGATCATCACCTGCTCCGCTATAAAGTTCTGATAGAAGCGTTCCGGACACTCCTTTTCGAACTTCTCGCTGAACGTCGAGTTCTTGACGTCGGCGTCAAGCGCCACGACGCGCGCATCGGCCGTCCCGAGCTTGGCAATGGCCTCGCCGTACGCTTCGCGCGTGGCGACCAGATCCTTGAGTTTGTAGGAGGGCTGCCCCATGGGCATCGGCGCAGGCGGCGGGGAAGGCCGGGACGAAGGCCGCGGTATGTGCTCGTGAAGCCTGAGACCGATGGGAGCGGGGACGAACTGTTTTTCGAGCTCCTCGAGCGCTCGAGCCATCTCGTCGCCCTTCTTGAAGGGTCTGCCGTGCCAGCCGTTCCTTGTTTCGGCGAACGGAATACCCTTGCCCTTGACCGTGCGCGCGAGAATCATCGTTGGGACGCCGCTGGTGCTCCGGGCTTCGGCATAGGCTCCGAGGATCGCGCTCATGTCGTGGCCGTCGATGACGATCGCGTGCCAGCCGAACGCGCGCCAGCGCCGGGCGAACTGCTCCATGTCGTGCTGCCACATCGTCTCGCGGCTCTGGCCGAGCGCGTTGACGTCGGTGATGCCGCACAGATTGTCCAACCCCTCAGCCGCGGCGACTTCCGCCGCTTCCCAAACGGAACCCTCCGCTGATTCTCCGTCGCCGATCAAGCAGTAGGTGCGGTAGTCGGATTTGATGCGACGGGCGTTGAGCGCGCTGCCTATTGCGGCACAAATGCCCTGGCCGAGCGAACCGGTCGCCACGTCGACGAACGGCAGCCGCGGTGTCGGGTGACCCTCGAGGTTCGACCCGATGCGGCGCAGCGTCAGGAGCTCGGAACGGTCGAAGGCGCCCGCCTCTGCCCAGGCCGCATACAGGATCGGCGCCGCGTGTCCCTTCGACAGCACGAAGCGATCGCTCCCGGGGTGACGCGGATCCTCGGGATCGAAGCGCATCTGGGCAAAGAACAGCGCTGCGATGAGGTCGGCGGCCGAGCAGCAGCTCGTCGGGTGACCGCTCCCGGCCTCGGACGTCGACTTGACCGACTCGATCCGCAGCCTCGTCGCGATATTTTTCAACGCCGGAATCAGCGAGGCACGATCCATATGAGATCGCAAATTTTAGTGCAGATTGCTGGTGAGTGCGAGCCACTCGACGAGCGCGAGCCCGTAGGCCGCCGCAGCCGGCTCGTGATTCCGGTACACCGAGTCGAGCGATGCCAGCACACGCTCGGCGTCGACTCGGTAAGGCGACCGATGGGCAATGGCAACGGCCTGGGTGTACGTGGGGTCCTCGTGGAGCGCCGCGAGCCGACACAGAAGCTGCGTCCCACGGCAGTCGCTCTCGAAATCGTGGCCGAACAGGCCGCGTTCTTCATCCCACCAACGTCGTCGCACGACCTGCACCAACTCCTCGGCCAGCATGGCATACGGAAGACGCCCGGTGATCTCGAACGCGGCCAGCAGCGCCAGCGCCCGCCGCAGGTGATCGTCGAGCCCACCGCCGTCAAGGCCTTCCCCTGGCTCGTACTGTGAGCCCACCAGTCGTTCGAGATCGTCCACCGCAGAAGCAATCGACGATCGCACGGCGTCGCCAAGGCGCTCGTCGGTCGAAATCGACGCGGCCTGATCGAACAGACGCAGCCACTCGCACCGCTCTCCGGGATCGGGCTCGCCAGAGACGATGTCGAGTCCCTGGGCCAGGGCGCCCTCGAGCGCGTCGCGCACGTCGCGACGTCCCTGGTCGGCGTACGCGCGAAGCAGGAACATGGCGAGAGAAGGCGACGGCGGGGCGCCGCCCGAGAGGCCACGAAGCACCTGGTCGACGGCCCACTCAATCGCGGCACTCTGCATAGCGGCAATTATAATGAGCGGATGTTGCGGTCCGGTCCTGCTGTCGTGGTACGCCCGCGAATGACACACACGATCACGCTCGTTCCCGGCGACGGCATCGGCCCGGAGGTCACCGAAGCCGTCCTTCGCATCCTCGCTGCCTCCGGCGTGTCAATCGACTGGGATAGGCACCTGGCCGGGATAGCGGCATTCGAGCGCACAGGCAAAGCGCTACCCCCCGAACTTCTCGAGTCCATCCGGCGAAACAAGGTCGCGCTCAAAGGCCCGGTGACCACGCCGATCGCGGAAGGCTTCACGAGCGTCAACGTCGGGCTGCGCAAGACACTGGACCTCTACGCAAACCTTCGGCCCGTGTGGAATCTCCCCGGCGTGCCATCGAGGTTCCAGGGCGTGGACGTGGTAATCGTGCGCGAGAACACGGAAGATCTGTACGCCGGCCTCGAGCACGAGGTCGTGCCGGGCGTCGTCGAGAGCCTGAAGATCATCACCGAGCGCGCGTCGACGCGCATTGCGCGCTTCGCCTTTGGCTACGCACGCCGGCACGGCCGCAAGAAGGTCACGGCGATTCACAAAGCCAACATCATGAAGCTCGGGGACGGGCTCTTCCTCGAGAGCGTCAGGGCTGTTGCCCGCGAGTTCGCCGAGATCGTGTACGACGAGAGAATCGTCGACGCCGCGTGCATGCATCTGGTTCTCAATCCGTCATTGTTCGATGTGCTCGTCATGCCGAACCTGTACGGCGACATCGTGTCAGACCTCTGCGCCGGGCTAGTGGGCGGCCTCGGCGTGGTCGGTGCAGCCAATCTGGGCAGCGACATCGGTGTGTTCGAGGCCGTGCACGGCAGCGCACCCGACATCGCGGGGAAGAATCTCGCCAACCCGACGGCGCTCCTGCTCTCAGCCGTGATGATGTTGCGACATATCGACGAAGGTGCAACCGCCGACCGCGTCATGGCAGCGCTCGGGCATGTGCTGGCAGCGGGTGCGATCCGGACGCGGGACCTGGGCGGCTCCGCGTCGACCCTCGAATTCGCCGACGCCGTGTGCCGAGCCCTCCCATCAGAAGTGCTATAGTCCGTCCAGCCCATGCCGGACGATATCGCCGAGGCCGTTCTCGCTCGCGAAGAGGTCGTCAGGTACCTTCGCGGCGGCTACGGCGATCGTGGCGAAGGGGCCCGCGAGCGAATACACGGATATCTCGACGAGCTGAAGACGACGCAGCGGTATCCGATCTATCGCGCGCTCCAGCATCCGCTGTATCCGATTCTCCGGAAGATCGAACGCCAGCACGAACAGCTGCATCATGTGGTCTCCGCGACGCGGAACCACCGCATCGTCTATGCGTCGAACCACAAGAGTCACACGGACTACCTGATCGAACCGCTTGTGCTCGACGACAACGGCATTCGCCCTCCGCTCATCGCTGCGGGCATCAATCTGTTCGGGGGACCGCTCGGTCTTCTACACCGCCACATCACCGGAGCGATTCCCATCCGGCGGAACACGAAGGATCCGGCGTATCTCATCACGCTGAAGGCCTACGTCGCGGAAATCCTCAAGAAGCACGACCTGTTCTTCTATCCTGAAGGCGGGCGGAGCTACAGCGGCGAGCTGAAGCCGGTGAAGACCGGCCTGATTCATGCTGCGCTCGCTGCCGAGCGCGCGAATCTCGTGATCATCCCGACGGCCATCGCCTACGATCTGGTCATCGAGGATCACATCCTCGCCCGCCAGCGGGTGAAGAAGCTGCAACGTCTTTTCAGCCGCGAACTGGCCGAGATGGTGCGCTACGCGGTCGGCTACCGGTCGCGGGCGTTCGTCACCTTCGGCGCGCCGATTCCGGTCGCAGACTGCGACCCGCAGTCGCGCACGGAGGTGCTGGCGCTGTCACGCTTGATTCACACGCGCATTGCCGCCCAGTACAAGGTGCTGCCGACGGCCCTCTTCGCCGCGGCCATGCGGCCGTCCATCACCAAACGCGACCTCGAAAGCCGCATCAGCCAGATGATCGAGGAGCTCGCTGCCCGGCGCGCCAACCTGGGCGTCGCGAGCGGTCGGCAGGCTGTCGAAGAAGCCGCGGAACCGCTCGAGACCCGTGGCATCGTCGTCCTCGAGCGCGGACGGTTCCGCGTTCGTGATCGAAGCGTGCTCCGTTACTACGCCCGGACGATCGACCATCTGCTCATGACCCCGGGCCGGACCCACTGACGCCCGCAGGGTGCCAACCGCCGCATGCTCGACAACGCGTCGAAAGCATTCTTCCACCTTCTCGCACGAAGCAGCCTCCTGCAGCGATTGACGTCACGATACGGGATGCGGAAGCCGACGAGCTTCGCCCGTCGCTTCATCGCCGGCGAGACCGTCCAGGAGGCTATCGCCGCGGCCCGCGCCGTCGAGGCGCAGGGACTCATGCAGACGCTCGACTACCTGGGCGAGAACATCGACAGCCTCGCGGATGCGGATCTGGCCACGCGCGAGTACCTTGGTATCATCGATGCCATCGTCTCCGCGGGCATCGGCCGCAATTTGTCGCTGAAACTGACCCAGATCGGCCTCGCCGTCGACCGGGCTAGCACAGTCGACAACCTCCGGCGCGTCCTGGACCGGGCCGACGGATTCTTCGTCCGGATCGATATGGAGAATTCGCCGTACACCGACGTCACGCTCAATATCTTCGAGACCTTGTGGCACCAGGGCTATCGCCACATGGGGGTCGTCTTGCAGGCCGACCTGCGGCGAAGCAACGCCGACGTGGATCGGATCGATCAACTCGGCGCGCGGATCCGTCTGGTGAAGGGCGCCTACCGCGAGCCAAAGACCCTCGCCTACCAGAAGAAGGCCGAGGTCGATGCGGCCTTCGGACGGCTGCTCAAGCGTCTGCTGGTCGAAGGGAACTACCCGGCTATCGCGACCCACGACCCCGCGATGCTCGACCTCGCACGCCAGTACGCCGCCGAACTCGGCGTCGACCGCGACCGATTCGAGTTTCAGATGCTGTACGGCATCCGGCGCGACCTGCAGGCCGCGCTCCTCGCGCAGGGATATCGGGTGCGCGTATACATCCCGTTCGGGCGCCAGTGGTTTCCCTATTTCATGCGGCGGCTTGGGGAGCGGCCCGCGAACGTCGCGTTCGTGCTGCGGGGGATATTCCGCGAAGGGAAGTAGGGTGAAGCGCTGGGGCCGGGAACCGATTCGTGGCTGATCTTCAGGGCGCACGAACCATCGCCGAAGCCGTTCGCGAGGCCGGCGGCCGCGCCTTGATCGTCGGCGGCTGGGTCCGCGACCGCCTGGTCGGACGCGACTCGAAGGACATCGATGTCGAGGTTTTCGGCCTTCCTGCCGATCGCCTCCGTCCGCTCCTCGAGATCGTGGGCCGGGTGCAGACGGTTGGCGAAAGCTTCCAGGTCTACAAGCTCGGCGACATCGACGTCTCGCTTCCGCGACGTGACTCCAAGTCGAGCCGCGGCCATCGCGGCTTCCAGGTGGCCAACGATCCGTCGATGTCGGTCGAAGACGCCGCCCGCCGGCGCGATTTCACCATCAACGCCATCTCGTGGGACCCCCTCACCGATGAGTATCTCGACCCGTTTGACGGCCGAGGCGACGTCGCCCGTCGGGTGCTCCGCGCAGTCGACCATCAGAGGTTTGCGGACGACAGCCTGCGGGTGCTGCGGGCGATTCAGTTCGCCGCGCGCTTCGAGCTGACCCTCGACGAGCCGACCCGCGAGATATGCCTGCAGGTCCCGCTCGACGATCTGCCGTCCGAGCGTGTCTGGGGTGAATTCGAGAAGCTCCTCGGCGCCACGCGGCCGTCAATCGGATTCGCCCTGGCGATGGACCTGGGAGTCGTGCAGAAGTTGTTCCCCGAGCTACACGCGCTGGCGGGCTGCCCGCAGGAACCGGAATGGCATCCGGAAGGCGACGTGTGGGTGCACACGTTGCAGGTCATTGACCAGGCTCGAGAACGCGTCGACGACCTCCCACGCAGCCAGCGCCTCGCCGTCATGCTCGGCGCCGTGTGCCACGATTTCGGCAAGCCTCTCACGACGGCGTTTGTCGACGGCCGACTCCGATCCATCGATCACGAGGAGCAGGGGGTCGCGCCGGCCGCGGGGTTTCTCGACCGGCTCAACGTGCACTCCATCGACGGCTACGACGTTCGGCTTCAGGTGCTCGGCATGGTGGCTCAGCACTTGAAGCCCGGCATGTGGTTCAAAGTGCGCGACGAGGTCGGGGACGGGGCGTTCCGCCGGCTCTCGCAAAAGGTCGATCTGGAACTGCTCGCGCGCCTGGCGAAATCCGATTGCCTGGGCCGTCAGCCCGGGACGTTCAACTGCCAGGCCATGGACTGGTTTCTCGAGCGTGCTCGCTTGCTCGGCGTCGAGCATCTTCCGCCGGCCCCGATCCTGCTGGGCCGGCATCTGCTACAGCTCGGCATGAAACCCGGTCCGCGAATGGGCGAGATTCTGAAAGCCGTATACGAGCAGCAGCTCGATGGGACGGTGACGACGATAGAGGAAGCGATTGTCGTCGCGCGGCGGCTGATTGAGTAGTCACGCGTAAACTTCTGCTCGTCACCGCCGTCAAGGATGGCGAGCGGCGACACTGGGCGTGCCGTCTGCGTTGCGAACCTCCATCTGGCCCAGATTCAGCTTCTGCAGCTCCCCCCCGATTCGAGCGCGGTCTCCCACAGCCACAACAATCATCTTGTCGAGCGCGATGTACTTCTGCGCCACCGCCTGAATCTGACCTGCTGTGACGGCTGCGAACC
>JBGPJH010000038.1:0-17045 GCA_041485305.1 Vicinamibacteria bacterium
CGGGCCGAGAACTCGGAAAATCTTCCCGGTCGAATAGCTGACGATGAGCAGTTCGCCGTCCGCGTCGACGCCGAACGAGCTGATGTTACCCAGTTGCTGGAAGCCGCCGAGCTCCGCCGTGTGCTCGACGACGCCGGATGATTGGGCCTCGCCTGTGCCGCTCACGACGAGCCCCATCGACCAGACGCGCCCCTGAACGAAATCGGCGAAAAAATAACGCCCTTGAAAGGCCGCCCCGAGGGAACGGCCGCGGTACACGTACCCGCCGGTGATCGACTGACCCACCGCGTGACTATATTCATGAATCGGCTCGGTCAGCGGTAGGAACGCCGGCGGAATGGACGTGACGTTATCGTGCGCGCCTTCTCGGTACCTCCAGCCGTAGTTCCGGCCTCCGCGTCTGGGCGGCTCATAATCGATCTCTTCCCAGGCACCCTGACCAACGTCTCCGATGAGAAGGGCCCCCGTTCCGCCTCGCGATGGGTCGTCGAAGCTGTACCGCCACGGATTCCGCAGCCCGAAGCTCCAGATTTCCGGTCGAGTCCCGACCGGGCCTCCCGAGACGAACGGATTGTCCGTGGGCACCCGGTACCCGATCGGGTCGGCGTCTACCACGCTGACGTCGACCCGCAGCATCTTTCCGAGCAACTCGGCCGGGGTCTGGGCACGGTTCTCCGGATCGTTTCCCGATCCACCGTCACCCATACCGGTGTAGAGAAACCCGTCCGGGCCAAACACGAGGTTGCCGCCGTTGTGGTTCGAATACGGCTGCGCGATGTACGCAGGGCCGGAGGATCCACCCCACTTGAGATCGAAGCGCGAGGATGGATCCGCCACCATCGGATCGGCCGAGCGTCGAAATCGCGCGACAACCGTGTGACCGGCCGTATTGGTGAAGTTGACGTACAAACGCCCGCTCGAAGCGTAGTCAGGTGCGAAGGCCAGCCCGAGGAGCCCGCGCTCGCCACCTGAACTGATCGATCCGCTCAAGTTCAGGAAGTCGGCTGCGAGTCGCGTGCCCGACTGGACCACTCCAACACGTCCACCCTGCTCGACGACGAACTGTACTGTCCGGTCCGCAGGGTGCTGCACGACTGCCACGGGCGCAGTGAAACCGGACACATAGCTCACCGCCACGAGACCGCTCTGTGCGCGCCCGGGTCGCTCGGATACGAGAATTGCCAGGCCAACGGCAAGAGCGGCGGCTGGAAGGGTAGTGCGGTGCCTCATGAAGGAATCCTACCGCGCCGGCCGGTGCAGTAAGTGTGCCGTTCCTCTGCGACTTACTCGATCGGAACCGTGACTTTCAGCGCGTCCGCGAGTTTTGTGCTCACGACGGTGCCTGCAGCGAGCCGGACCTCTTCGCCGCGCGTAGCCAAGACAACCCCGGTGCCAGCGCCGGCGCCGACCAGGCCACCGATTGCCGCTCCTTTTTTGCCGCCGGCGATGGCGCCGACGATTGCCCCGGCCCCGGTTCCAATGCCGACTTTCTTGGCGTCCTCGCCCTTTGTCGCCGCAGCTTCGCGGGCGATACGCGCCGTGTGGATGTCGTAGGTTTCCTTCCACGCATGGAGCCGTTCGAAGCGCAGGGCGACCGACGCGCGACCCTTGACGCGCCCAGACTGATTGGCTTCGAGCACCGACCCCACAACCTCGGCGCCCGCCGGCACCGCCGTTGTTCCGTCAACGACGAGAGCTTTGCTGAGCACCGCGCGAACCTTGTCTTCCGCCTTGCTGGTATCCGATGCGACGGGTGTTTGCAGCCTCAAGCTGAGCGTGGTTCCTGAAGGAATGGTCACTTCTTTGAATCTCGGTTTCGGCGCCTCGGCTGGGGGCGGTGTCGGCGCAGCGCTAGCAGTGGCTGCCAAAGCCGCCTGGGCGGCCGGCGCGCCTCCCGGCTGGCTGGCCGTTGCTCCGCTGGCAGTGCCCGGCCCGCCCGCGCCGGGTGCACCAGCTGCTGAGGCGGTGGGCGCCTGCGTCGTCGTCGCCGGCGTCGAGCTTCCGCTATTCGACGAGCACGCAGCAGCCGCGGCTGCTGCAATCGCGAGAGCTACAATCCGTTTTGTCATGCCGTTACCTCAAAACACCTCAAAATAGGGTCTTCCCATCTCTTTTCGGCTCGTGCGGACAGACCCTGCAGAGGTCATGCCGACGGCTCGCAGACGTCAATTCTGCTTAGGAGGTGGTCGCTACCTGCGCGAATCCATGAGCCGGATGGACGCAACGATGCGCTCGAACACGGACTGATAGTCCTGCAGGTCGTCCTGCGGCGCGACCGCGATCGCGTAGAGCAGGCTGCCGCGACCAAGGTCGGCTGTCACCAACCGAATCGCCTCCGGACGTCCCGTGATCTCGGACACGTTGTCGAGCGTCGTCTGCAGGGCGGGCCGCCCGTCAACCGATACGTGCCGGTATCCGGATGGGCGCGATAGGCGCGGGTTGCCTCGCGACAGCGATTCGACCAGTTCGTCGGTCGCCGTCTCGAGATCGTGTGCTTCGTTCCGAGTGACGCCCAGCTCGATCCCGTGCGTGAACACGCTCTGACTGTCGCGGCGTCCGTAGCCGCCTTCGGGCGCAAACGTAACCGTGTTCGAGGCCGGCAGCTCGCGCCAATTCGACGGCACGCTGATCCGGAACACGTCGCCCTCGCGGTATTCCGTGTACCGCCCCGACGGCGGCGACACCCTCCCGGTGGGACGGCTGCCCGAGTCGCCCGCCGACGGCGATCCCGAGCGTTTGGCGGCGCGCGTGGCCTGTTCGGTCGTCGGTGCGGGCGGGAGAGACTTCAGGTGGTTCCGGACGCGCTCGAAGCCTTGCGCCTCCCGCACAGGGTTCTCCACCCGGAGCGACTCCGCCTCTTTGAGGATGTAGTCGTACCGGTTCCCAGGGTTGGGGTGATCGCTCAGCCACTGCGGTCCATTCGATCCGCCCTGCTTTTCGATCGTCTTGAACATGTTCGCCATGTCGCGCGGGTCGTAGCCGGCGCGCGCCATGATTTGGGCGCCCTCGAGGTCGGCCTGTTTTTCGAACTCCCGTCCGAATCTCATAAACATCGTGCCCAGCCCGAACTGCGTTCCCTGCGCCACGATGCTCCCGACGTTGCCGCCGATAATGGCGCCAATGACCGCCCCGGCAAGCCCGCCAACCTGATACTTGGAAGCCTTGCTGGCCTGCGCCGTGCCGTGGCGCAGGACGACGTGGCTCAGCTCGTGAGCCATCACGCCGACGACCTCGCCTTCGGTCTGAGCCGCCTCGATCATCCCCCGGTTCACGAACATCGGTCCGCCCGGAAGGGCGAACGCGTTGATCTCGCGTACGTTGATCGCTTCGAACGTGTACTGGAACTCCGCGTGCCTGAGATCGGCGGGTATCGCCCCTTCAAGGCGTTTTCCCAACTCCTCCACATACGAGCTCACCGCATCGTCTTTCATGATGGGAAACTGCTGCCTCGCCTGAGCGGCGGCATCCCGGCCCAGCTTCAGATCGTCGGCGAGCGAGTACTTGTTATTCGGGGGCGTGATCTTCGTCTGCGCCCAGACGAGCGCGCCTGAAAGGGTTAGCACGATTCCGCCGAGGAGCCATCGGGATGTCATGGGCATTTCCCCTTCCTCGGCAGATTAGCACGTCGTCTCTTCTGCACACCGACGCCGCGCCAACGCCCGGTCGTCGTCGCGCTGAAGTCTGTGGTGCGTCGGACCGAAACACCAGTGTCAGGATTTGTCAGCTGAGCTCATGGTTGACGAAAAGTGTCAGCAGGTAGGCGGACAGTCACTCTTGGGAAGTGTCTCTTTTTCAAATAGTTGCAGATGAGTCGAGGCGGCACGACCTCTGCACATCAGGTTTTCAGGAGCCAGTTTCTCGTGGGCATTCGCAGAAGAGGCGGGTTGGCTGGGACAGATGGTTTCGCGCTGATCGACCTCTTGTTTGTGGTCGGTCTGGTTGCGGTGCTGTCCCTCATTGCTCTCCCGCGCATGCTTCTGGCCAGGCAGTCGGCTGGCGCGGCATCGGCCATCGGGTCGCTTCGCGCCATCAACAGCTCCGAGCTGACATTCGCGTTGACGTGTGGGGGCGGCTTCTACGCGCCGAACCTTTCGACGCTCGGCAGACCGCCGGCGGGCAGCCCCGAGGCATTCATTTCGCCCAATCTTGGCTCGGCTGACACGATCACTCGGTCGGGCTATGTCATCCGGCTGGATGCCACCCCATTCGCGGGCGCTCCAGGCAGCTGCAACGGGTTGGCCGTCGGCGAAGCCGGGCAGGCCTTCCGAGCTGGCGCCGATCCAACAGAACCGCAGAACCAGCGATTTTTTGCCACCAACGCCAACGGCCAGATTTTCGAGCACTCGACCACGCTCTTTGGCGGCATGCCGGAAGTGGGCGATCCTGCCGTTGGTCATGTCCTGAGGTAGCCCCTTTCGCCCAGGTTCGTCCGCCGATATAATTTCATCACCATGTGGACGAAGATGATGGGTGGTCCTCGCAAGAAAGCGCCCAAGACCATTGCGGTTATCGACCCCGACAGCTGCTTCGGCGCGTTTGCGTGCTCGATCTGCCAGGCTGCCTGTCCAGTTGCCGACTGTATTGTCGAAGAGCCCGACCGCGACGGCCGGATGGTCTGTGCGGTGCGCGCGGACCTCTGCATTGGATGCGGTCTGTGCGTCACGCTGGGGAATCCAACCGCCCCGCAGCAGCGCGAGTTCGGCTGCCCCGCCGATTACGACGCCATTAACATGGTGCCGTTCGAAGAAGTCGTGAAGCTGCTTCAGGAACCCGACGCCCGTCCTGCAGCCATCGCCTGAGCGTATCGGGACGGCAGCTTGTGATCGAGGCGCCCGGCGATGAACGCCGACGCCTCGGACAAGGCGGACAGCGAAACGCCTGTTTCAACACCCAGCCCATCCAACATGTAAATCAGATCGTCGGTGGCCAGGTTGCCGGCCGCCCCCGGCGCGTACGGACATCCTCCCAGCCCTCCCGCCGACGCGTCGAACGTTGTGACGCCGAGAGACAGTGCGGTGAGGACGTTGGCCAGCGCGGTTCCTCTCGTATCGTGAAAGTGCAGAGCTACCCGGTTAATTGGGATGCGCGCCACCACGGCTTCGAGCACCAGCGGCACCTGTCCGGGGTGCGCGATGCCAATGGTGTCGCTGATCGCGACTTCGAAGGCGCCCATATCGATTAAGCGCGACGCAACATCCGAGACGGCCGAAGGCGGAACGGCCCCCTCGTAGGGACAGCCAAAGGCAGTCGAGACGTAGCCGCGGACACCGACGCCGGCTGCGAGCGCCTTCGCGCACACCTGCGTGTAGTCGATCAGCGAATCCGCGATGCTCCGGTTGATGTTCTTCCGGCTGAAGGTTTCGGACGCGGCGGCGAAGACGGCAATTTCCCGGACGCCGGCCCCGAGCGCGCGATCGAGCCCAGCCAGGTTCGGCACAAGTGCTGTGTACCGAATCCCCGGCTTCTTGGTGATGCCTGCGAACACCTCCGCCGCATCGGTCATCTGCGGGACCCATTTCGGGCTGACGAAGGCAGAGACCTCGATTGCCGGAAGGTGCGCCGCGCTCAGCCGGTTCACGAACTCGATCTTGTCGGCCGTCGACACCGCGGCGCGCTCGTTCTGCAGCCCGTCTCGGGGACCCACTTCCACCACGGTGACGTGCCGGCCGCAAAAACTCGCCATGTCCATACTAGGCCAGCTCCACGAGCACCGAGTCGGGCCGAACGAGATCGCCTTCGCGGCAGTGCACGGCTTTGACGGTCCCGTCGCCCGAGGCGCGAAGCGGCAGCTCCATCTTCATCGCCTCGAGAATGACGATGGTGTCGCCTTTCTTGACGACGTCGCCCGGCTCGACCAGCACTTTGACGACCGTTGCCGGCATTGGCGCCGTCAGAGACTGGACGACTGCGCGGTGGGCTCTCGGTCGCGGTGCGGCTGGCGGCGTCTCGCCAAAGCTGCCGCGAAACACCTGGCCGTTCCAGAAGGCCCACGGGTCGTCGGGCTGGCCGGCGACATACACGACCTCCGCGCGTCCATCCTGCTCGACGCGGTACACGCCGTCGCCGACCTGAGTCACGACCGAGGCGCCACTCACAGGCGCCACCCACGAAGTCGCTCCCAGGGATCCAGGCCGGTCGCGACGGATGTATCCGGGGTGCTCCGCGTCTCCCTGGCGCGTGTGCCTGCCGCCGCGACGGCTTCGCGCACGAACCGAGGCGGCTCGTGGGAGAGGCCGCCGACGAGAGTTGGCATCTCGGCGTCGAGAAACCCCGTATGCGCCCGACCGGCGACAAACGTCGGGTGCGCCAGGATCGCGAGGAGGAAGGGAATGTTCGTGCGGATGCCCAGCACGGGGAACGCGCGCAGCGCGTTCGTAAGCCGAGCGAGCGCCTGTCCGCGGCTTTCGCCGTGGGCGATCACCTTTGCCAGCAACGGGTCGTAGTGCACGCCGACATCGGTCCCCTCGGCGACGCCCGAGTCGACCCGTACGCCGGGCATGTTGGGTTCGCGGTAGAGCAGCAGCCGACCGGCCTGCGGCAGAAAGCTGTTTGTCGGATCTTCCGCGTACACCCGCGCTTCGATCGCGTGTCCGCGCTGCGCCAGGTCGTCCTGGTTCCATGGCAGCGGTTCGCCCGAGGCCAGGAGCAGCTGCGCCCGTACGAGGTCCACGCCTGCGACCAGTTCGGTGACCGGGTGCTCCACCTGGAGGCGCGCGTTCATCTCGAGAAAGTAGAACGCCGCGTCGTCGGTTCGGCCGCCGGCGAGATCGACGAGAAATTCCAGCGTTCCCGCGTTTCGGTACGAAGAGGCTTTCGCGGCACCAACGGCGGCGTCCGTCATACGCCGGCGGAGCTCGGGCGTCACGTTCGGTGACGGGCTTTCCTCGATGACCTTCTGATGTCGACGCTGGACCGAGCATTCGCGTTCGAAGAGGTGAACCGTGCGACCGCCGGCATCGGCGCAGACCTGCACCTCGATATGGTGCGGGTTTTCGAGCAGGCGCTCCACGTACAAGGTGCCATCGCCAAAGGCCGCCTGTGACTCGCGCCTCGCCGCGTCGATCTCCAAGTCGATGTCGCCCGCCTCGTGGATGCGGCGCATCCCTTTTCCCCCGCCGCCCGCCGATGCTTTTATCAGGGCCGGCAAGCCCACGCGCTCCAGCGCCTTGCGCACACCGTCGCTAGATTGGTCCTCCGGTGTTTCGCCGGGCACAACGCTCACGCCTGCACGCTCCATCAGGCGGCGGGCGTTGATCTTCGATCCCATCTCCGCAATCACGCGGGACGGCGGGCCGACGAAGACAACGCCCGACTCCTCGCACGCGGCCGCGAATGCCGCGTTTTCGGACAGGAAGCCGTAGCCGGGGTGGATCGCATCGGCTCCGACCGCGCCGGCCGCAGCCAGAATCTTCGGGACGGCAAGATAGCTCTCGGCTGCGGGCGCCGGCCCGAGGAGAACTGCGCGGTCGGCGGCCACCACGTGTGGCGCCCGCGCGTCGGCTTCGGAGAACGTCGCGACGCTCTCGATGCCCAGCTCGCGGCAGGCACGGACGATTCGGACCGCGATCTCGCCACGGTTCGCGATCAGGAGTCTGCGAATCATGTCAGCTTTCAGCGATCAGCTGAGTTACTTCGTCCACGATGGTTTCCGCTTCTGAAGGAACGCTCGAAGCCCTTCCTGTCCTTCTTGTGACACGCGGCGCGCGGCAATGGCTTCGGCCGCGATCGGCAGCGCCTCGTCCACCGCCCTGTTCCACACCGCGCCGATGAGCGCTTTGGCGGCAGAGATGGCCTCGGGGCCGGAACCGAGCACCTCGTTGACGTACTGTGCCACGGTCGGGTCGAGTTCGCGGCGAGGCACAACCGAGTGAACCAGACCGATCTCGCGCGCTCGGGCGGCAGAGAACCGCGCACCGGTCAGAAACAGATCGCGTGCGGCCGAGCGTCCGATCTTGGCCAGCACGAACGGCGAGATGACCGCTGGCAGCAGGCCCAGCTTCGCTTCGGTGAAGCCGAACACGGTCTGGTCCTCGGTAACGACGATGTCGCAGACGGCCGCGAGGCCTGCGCCGCCGCCAAGTGCAGCGCCATGAACACGGCCGATTAGGGGCACGGGGAGGCTGTCGAGCGTTGCGAACATGCGCGATAGAGCCGTCGCATCCCGCAGGTTCTCCTCCATGGAGTAGTCGATGGTGTTCAACATCCAGTTCACATCCGCGCCTGCACAGAAGATCGGGCCGCTGCCCCCGAGCACGACTGCCCGCACATCGGCTTGATCTCGCAGGGCCGCCGCCCAGGCGCTCAGTTCTGCGACCACCGCGTCATTGAGCGCGTTGCGGACGTCGGGACGATTCAGCGTGAGGTACTCGACCGGCCCGTCGCGCCGGGAGAGCAGGAACTGATAGGTCACGTGGGTCAGCCCTCTTACATTCGAAACACGCCGAACTTCGCCTCGGGGATCGGCGCGTTGCAAGCGGCCGACAATCCCAGTGCCAGCGCCTGGCGCGTCTCGGCGGGGTCGAGAATCCCGTCGTCCCACAGCCTGGCCGTGGCGTAGTAGGGCGAGCCCTCGTCCTCGTACTTGTCGAGAATCGGCTGCCGCAATGCCTGCTCGTCGTCGGGCGAAAACCTCTTGCCGGCGCGCGCGAGCTGCTCGCGCTTCACGGTCGCCAGCACTCCAGCGGCCTGCTCTCCGCCCATCACCGAAATGCGCGCGTTGGGCCACATCCAGAGCAGGCGTGGTTCGTACGCGCGCCCGCACATTGCGTAGTTGCCCGCGCCAAACGATCCTCCGATGACGATCGTGAACTTGGGGACGACCGAGTTCGCGACCGCATGAACCATCTTGGCGCCGTCCTTCGCGATGCCGGCTCGCTCGTACTGCCGGCCGACGATGAAGCCGGTGATGTTCTGCAGGAAGACCAGCGGGATGCCGCGCAGATTGCACAGCTCGATGAAGTGAGTTCCCTTGAGCGCCGATTCCGAGAACAGCACGCCGTTGTTGGCGATGACGCCGACCAGCAGCCCGTGCAGGCGCGCGAACCCGGTGACCAAGGTTGTGCCGTAGCGCTCCTTGAACTCGTCGAACCGCGAGCCGTCGACAAGCCGCGCGATGATTTCCCGCACGTCGTAGGGTTTCCTGATGTCGGCGTTGACGATGCCGTAGATTTCGGTCGGATCGTAGCGGGGCTCTTCAGAGGCCGCCATGTCGGAGGGCATTCGCTTGGGGCCCGTCAGCGTCGAAACCACGGTGCGACATTGCGCCAGGGCGTGCGCATCGTCTTCCGCAAAGTAGTCCGCCACTCCGGAGAGCCGTGTGTGCACGTCGGCGCCGCCGAGCTCTTCGGCGGTCACTTCCTCGCCGGTGGCGGCCTTCACGAGCGGTGGTCCACCAAGAAAGATCGTACCCGTTCCCTTGACGATAATCGTCTCGTCCGACATGGCCGGGACGTACGCGCCTCCGGCTGTACACGACCCCATCACGACAGCAATCTGCGGAATCCGCTCGGCCGACATGCGAGCCTGATTGAAGAAGATCCTCCCGAAGTGATCGCGATCCGGAAACACCTCGGCTTGGAGGGGGAGGAACGCTCCGCCAGAGTCGACCAGGTATACCGACGGCAGGCGGTTTTCGAGCGCTATCTGTTGCGCCCGGAGGTGCTTTTTGACCGTTATCGGGTAGTAGGTGCCTCCCTTGACCGTCGCGTCGTTCGCGACGACGAGCACTTCGCGTCCCGAGACGCGCCCGATGCCGGTGACGATCCCCGCGGCCGGCGCGTCATCGCCGTACATCCCGTACGCGGCGAGAGGCGACAGCTCGAGAAAGGGTGAGCCCGGATCGATGAGCCGATCGATGCGTTCGCGAACCGGGATCTTGCCTTGTTCGCGGTGCCGTTGCACGTACGTCGGTCCGCCGCCCTGTCGAACCCTCTCGACCCGCTCGCGCAGTTCGGCGACCAAGCGTCGCATCCGCTCCTGATTGGCCCGGAACGTGGCGTCGGAGGCGACAATATGAGACTGGAGCACATCCATACAGTGGTTCCACGCGTGAGATGCCGGCCTCGGCTGCAGTCGGATGGGTCGAGGATCGACTCAAATCATCTTGTCGGCATTGGTTGGCGGCGTAACGTCGAGGGAGGAAATGGCGGGGCGGACGGGCATGCGAGGCGGCGTCGGGTCGGCCATCGGGGGGATTATAGCGCGCGGGTCCCAGGCGGACCTGCCCGTGGAGGCGGAGCAGCCGAGCGCCGGCTCCCGGGAGGGACTCGATCAGGCTGGACCACCGGCGGCGAGCCGACCTGTGCCAGGACGAGAACATCTGTAAAAGGCGACTTCGCGGCAAGTTGCGCTCCGGCTTGAAGATAGCGCTGAAGGCCTGAGTGCGAAAATTCGTGCAGCCTGTATTGAAAGGAAACATACGCGGGGACTGTGTATTGACATAATTCGATTTTGACTGCACCGTGTGTCCAATGCCGCTACAAAAGAAACGAGTCCTCGCGATTGACGATGAAGCCTCGATGACGGAGTGGCTCAGGATTGTTTTGGAGCACGCCGGGTACGAGGTGAAGACGGCCTTCATAGGTGTCAGGGGCGAGGAGCTCTGCCGCTCGTGGCGACCCGATGCGGTAGTGACCGACATGACGCTGCCCGACGTCGACGGCATCGATCTCGTCCGGCGGATCAGACAGCTCGACCCCGAACCCGAGGTGATTGTGATTGCCGGTCCGGGCGACACCCTGCGCGCGGCAGAAGCGGTGAAGGTCGGAGCATTCGACTTCCTCGAGAAACCAGTCGATGTGGAACGCCTGCTCGACCGTCTCGAGAAGGCCATCAAGCAAAGGGCGCTGGCCGACGAGAACGAGCGACTCAAGCAGAAGCTCCAGGATCGCTACAAGTTTCAGAACGTCGTCGGCAAGAGCAAGGCGATGGAGGAGCTTTTCGATCTGGTGGAGAGCGTCGCGGCCAGCGAGGCCAATATTCTGATCCACGGCGAGAACGGCACCGGCAAAGAGCTCATCGCCAACTCCCTGCACTACAACAGCAAACGGTCGAACGGCCCGTTCATCAAGATCAACTGCGCAGCCATTCCCAAGGATCTCATCGAGTCGGAGCTCTTCGGTTACAAGAAGGGGGCGTTTACCGGCGCGACCATGGACAAGGAGGGGCTGTTCGAGATGGCCGAGGGGGGGTCGCTGCTGCTCGATGAGATCGGAGACATGCCGCCGTATCTGCAGGCAAAGCTGCTGCGCGTGATCCAGGAGCGCGAGTTTCGGCCGATCGGCAGCGACCGCGTGGCGCGGGTCGACTTCCGGCTCATCTGCGCGACGAACGTCGATCCCGAGGCCGCCCTCCGCGACGGCCGCTTTCGTGAAGATCTGTACTTCCGGATCAACACGATCACGCTTCGGGTTCCGCCGCTGCGGGAGCGGACCGAGGACATTCCGCTCCTGTGCGACTATTTCATCGAAAAGTTCCGGATTCGCTATCAGAAGAACGTCAAGACGTTGGCAGCACCGGTTTACCACCTCCTGATCCGGAACCGGTGGTCAGGCAACGTGCGCGAGCTCGAGAACGCCATCGAGCGCGCGGTGCTTGTCGCGAAGGGCACCGAGATTGTCGAGTCGGACCTGCCCGAGTCGATGCGCGGGGAGTCGAATGCTCCCTCCGACTTTGTGATTCCGCCGCATCGGACACTGGGCGAGATCGAGAAGATGGCGATTGTGCAGACGCTCCAGCGCACGAACTGGAACAAGCGGGAAGCGGCGCAGATCCTCGGCCTGTACCGGCCGACGCTCTATAGCAAGATGAAGAAGTACGACATCCGCGACGCCGGGCGGGCCGCGCGCGCGTCCGCGGCCGGCCGGTCTTCGAGCACTCCCGGCTCCAGCTCCGCGACGTGACCGCGGCCCCTCGTGCGCGGGCCTTTGCACGCCTGGCGGGGCTTTCGCTCTGGCGCGGCTTTCTCGGCTTCCATCGCAGCGACAACCTCACCTACGCCGCCTCGATCGCGTACTATGCGCTGCTCTCGCTGTTCCCCCTGTCGCTGCTGGCCGTCGCGATCCTCGGCCAGGTGACCGCAGACGAGGCCGACCGCAACGCCGTGCTGGGGTTCGTCCTCCAGTACTTCCCGAGGCAGTTCGAATTCATCACCAGGCAGCTCGACGCGTTACGAGCCCAAGGACTGACGTTCGGTGTGACCGGCACCGTCGCGCTCGTGTGGGGGGCAGTGGGCGTGTTCGAGGCGATCAGCGCCGCCGTCAATCATGCGTGGCGTGTGGAGAAGACGCGCAGCTTCTGGAAACACAAGGCGTTCTCCTTTTTGATGCTCCTCGTGGCCGGCGCCCTATTGCTGGCGACGCTGCTCCTGGTCTCTGCCACGCAGGTGGTCGGGGCCAGCTGGTTCGCCGGCGTGCTGGCGCGTTTCCCCTGGCTCCTGGTGCTGCGGAGCGTTGCTGTCCGGCAGGCGACGACGGTGATGTTCATCCTCGTGGTCGGGTTGGTCTACTACTTCGTGCCGAACGCGAAAGTTCAGTTCAACGACGTGTGGCCTGGTGCGCTCCTGACCGGGGTGCTGTGGAAGGGAGCCCTCGAGGCGTTCTCCTGGTACATACGGGACATGACGCGCTTCACGCGTGTCAACGGATCGATAGCGGCGGTGGTGGTCTTTCTCGTGTGGGTGTACGTACAGGCGGTGATCCTGCTCTACGGCGCCGAGTTCACGGCGGCCTACGCGCGCCTGAGACGAGGAGTAGTACCTAAGCACCCAAGCGCCTAAGCACCCTGAGGCACCTTCGAAAGCGCGCGCACGATCGCCTCACTGAACAGGGGCACGTCCTCGGGCTTGCGAGAGGTGATGAGGTTGCCGTCCTCGACGACCGGCTTGTCCACGTAGAGACCGCCTGCATTCTTGACGTCAATCGCGATGGAAGGCCAGCAGGTGAGCGTGCGGCCCCGAAGTGCGTTTGCGGAGATGAGCACCTGCGGGCCGTGACAAATCGCTGCCACCGGCTTTCCGCTGTCCATCGCATCTCGCACGAGATCGACCATCGCGTGACGCATCCGCATCCTGTCGGGCGCGTGGCCGCCCGGGATGACAAGCGCATCGAAGTCCGCAATCTTCGCCGCGCCCGCCGCCACGTCCGCCTTCACGACAACCTGACCCCGCTTGCCACGATACTCGGCGCCGGCCGCCGGGCCAACCAGCGTGACCGTGACGCCCGCGCTTCGGAGCGCCTCGAGCGGACCGGTCAGCTCGCGGTCGTCGAATTCGTCCTCAACCAGTATCGCGACGCGCTTGCCGGGCACTGCAGTCTGGTTGCTCATGGCGGGATTCTACTTCATGAAAATCCGCGATCTGAAATGCATGACGCCAGAATGTCATAATCGCGTGGTGAACAGGCTCGCGGAGCAACAGAGTCCTTATCTTTTGCAGCACGCCGGCAACCCGGTCGACTGGTACCCCTGGGGCGACGAGGCGTTTCGGAAAGCTCGCCAGGAGGACAAGCCGATCTTTCTGTCCGTCGGCTACTCGACGTGTCACTGGTGCCACGTCATGGAGCACGAGTCGTTCGAGAACCAGGGTGTCGCGGCGGTGCTGAACGAGCTCTTCGTCGCGGTGAAGGTCGATCGCGAGGAGCGTCCCGATGTCGATCGGGTCTACATGGCCTTCGTGCAGGCCACGACCGGCTCCGGCGGATGGCCCATGAGCGTGTGGCTGACCCCGGAGCTGAAGCCTTTCTACGGCGGCACCTACTTCCCGCCGTCGTCGCGATGGGGACGGCCCGGGTTTGTCGACATCCTCCAGGAAATCGCGCGGGTGTGGCGCGTCGACCGGGACACGGTCTTGCAGTCGGCCGACTCCGTGGTCGCGCAAATGCGCGGCCGGTCGGGGTCGTCCTCCCCGGCGTCTGTGCCCTCTGCCGATGCTCTGCTGCGCATCGTGACCCAGTTCCGCGCGTCGTACGACAGTCGGAACGGCGGGTTTGGCGACGCCCCGAAGTTCCCCCGGCCGAGCGAGCTGCTGTTCCTGCTACGCGAGCACGCGCGCACGGGCGACCTCGACGCCCTGAGGATGGCGCTCGGCACGCTCAGTGCCATGGCCGCGGGCGGCGTGCGCGATCACATCGGCGGAGGCTTCCACCGGTACTCGGTCGACGCGGCGTGGCGCGTGCCGCATTTCGAGAAGATGCTGTACGACCAGGCGCAGCTGGTGATGGCGTACATCGAGGCCGCGCAAGCGTCTGGCGACTTGTTCTATCTCGATGTCGCCGAGGACACACTCAGCTACGTCATGCGCGAAATGACGGGCGAGGGCGGTGGTTTCTATTCGGCCGAAGACGCTGACAGCGTTCCACCCGAACGAGCAGGCGAAGCCAACCCGCACAAGGCCGAGGGCGCGTTCTACCTTTGGCGAGCCGAGGAACTGGCCGAGCTGCTGGGTGACGAAGCGGCGATTGTCGGACGGCGCTTCGGCATTGAGGCCGACGGCAACGCGCCAGTGGACCCCCAGCAAGAGTTTGTCGGAAAGAACCTGCTGTATGCCGCGCGCTCGACGGCCGATCTCGCAAAGGAGTTCGGCAAGGCGCCCGACGAGATCGCCGACATTCTAAACCGCGCGCGCCTGGCGATGTTCCGGGCCCGCCTCGATCGGCCGAGGCCACACCTCGACGACAAGATGCTGACCGCGTGGAACGGACTCATGATTGCCGCGTTCGCCCGGTTCGCGAGGGTGAAGAGCGCCCTTGCGGAGGGGAGTGAGGCCGGACAGCTCTACCTGGACGCGGCCCGTCGCGCCGCGTCGTTCATCCACGAACGGATGTGGCATGAGTCTTCACAGACGCTCCTTCGGCGGTTTCGTGCGGGCCACGCCGAAATCGACGCCTACGCGGAGGACTACGCGTATCTGGTATTCGGCCTGATCGAGCTGTTTCAAGCCGATCCGGACGTCGTCTGGCTCGAATGGGCGTCGACGCTGCAGCGCCGTCAGGACGCCCTGTTTTGGGATGCAACCGAAGGCGGGTGGTTCAGTACCACGGGGCAAGATCCGAGCGTCCTCGTAAGAATGAAGGAGGACTACGACGGCGCCGAGCCCGCGGCCAGCTCGGTCTCGGTGCTCAATCTGCTCGTCCTCTCTCACCTGGTTGAGGACTCGAACTGGTCGAACCGGATCGAGGAGACGCTCCGTCTGTTTGGACCGCGTCTCGTGCAGGCCGGCCGCGCTGCCCCCATGATGGCCGCGGCGCTCTCGACCTATGCCGCCGGGATTCGCCAGGTCGTCATCGTGGGCGACGTTGGCGCTGGCGTTCTGGAGCACGCCGTCATGGGTCGGTACGATCCGTTCGTCGTCACATTTTCGCTTTCAGATGCACGTCGTGACGCGTTGTCGCGGCTCGTCCCGTTCGTGGCCGCCATGCAGCCGGTCGGCGGCCGTGCAGCGGCGTACGTGTGCCGCGACTTCAGCTGTCGCCATCCCGTGGTCGGCGCACAGGAGCTCCAGAAGGAGCTCGGGCGTTAGCGCGAAAGTAGTCGATGACTCTTCCGGTCGATGTGTGGCTTCGCGGTCAGGACATCGCGACGACGCAATCGATCGACGTGGCGCGTGAGCCGCACTCGTGGACCGACGACGACGTGCGTTCGGTACTCGAAGGGATGTTGCTCGCCATGCACCGGCTGAAGCATCCGGACGAGACAGAGCGGCCAATCGCGCTTCGAGGGCTGAGCTGGATCGTGAACCCGTACGAGGACGGAGGAGTGGTGATTGCGATCGAGATCACGATGGGAGCGGCCATCGCCGGTCCGCTCGCCATCGACCGCTCGGCGCTCGAGGCCATGATTTCACGCGTGTTGCGCGGTCCTGTGCCGCCTTCGTCCGACCGGGTTCATTAGTTCGATCTTGTCAGATCGTTTTGCGAACACGGCTGGAAAAAGTGTCGCGCCGCGACACTTTTCCGGCCGAGATCGGCGATCTGACAAGATCGAACCAGGGCTCCGCTCCGCTACTTCGTCTCGATCAGCTCGAGCGCAAGACCATCGAGATCCTCGATCATGATGGCCCGCGCAGCGCCGAACTTGTACGGTCCTTTCACGATCGGGACCCCTGCTGCCTTGAGGTGTTGCATCACGACATCGAGGTCGGGGTAGGTGAAGGCCATATGATCCACGATCTGACCGCGCGTGGGCACGAGCGGCTTGTCGTTGCCCGGACCACACCGTCCGGAACGGCATTGGCGCGTATACGCAGCCCAGCTGCCGTTGGCAAATCGCACGTTGAAGATGGGGATCCGGAGCTGTCCCTGTGGCATGAAACTCGGGTATCCCACTTCGCCAATCGGCACGTCGCACGGATCCCAGCGCGCGAGAGCGACCATCTGTCCGGTCTTTTCATCGCGTCGCGGAGGCAGCTGCATCCCGAGGTGGTCCACGTACCAATTCGCGGCGCACAGCGGTTTCTCGTGCCAGTAGTGGTTGTGCGACCAGAAGTTATCCTCGGGCGCCGAATTGAACTCGACCAGCATGCCGTCGGGATCGACCAGGTACCCGAAGTCCTGGTTGCCGGGCCGCGCGGCGGGAGGAGCGTTCTTTTCGCGCGCGGCTCGTTCCTTCAGCTGCGTCACGGTCAGTAACTGGTCTCCCTGCGGCGCAAGGGCCGAACGGATGACGCCCTTCGTGTCGTCCGGCCCCGAATATACCGGCAAGAACTCAAACGCCTTGGGATCGAGCTTCGTCAGACGATCAACGAGTCCGACCGTGTCGACCACGCCGGATCCGAATGTCCAGAACGCACTCTGCGGCACGGAGCGGTGAAGCTTCTTGTCGAACGCTCCGGGCGCAGGCCTGGCAACCTTGGTGTAGAGCAGGTAGAGGTCCCCTCCCTGAAACGCCGGGAATCCGGCCACGGTGGTCTTTTTCCCAGCCGGCCAGTATCTGGCATACCAGTCAAGTGACTTGTCCGGGTTTGCCGAGTTGATGTGAACGTGGTGATACCTCGGCATCGGAAGTGTCGAGCTTGCGTTCGAGCTCCGTGCCCTGGCCTTGTACTCCTTCGC
>JBGPJH010000039.1:0-17040 GCA_041485305.1 Vicinamibacteria bacterium
GCTTCCAAGCCCGGGCGGACCAGCGTGGTGCCGCTGTACCCGTCATCCTCAAACACCCACTCGGGCGGCACCACATACCCCTGCGCGTCGGCATACGTCTTCAGGGCCGCCGTTTGACTGGCGATCGTCTCCTGCTCACGCTGACGATCCGACGACACGCGCGCGTAAATGGCGGCGGGGGTGGGCATGGTCAGGCTCCTGCGCAACGGGCGCCGCGGTGTTCACGGACCAATGGTGGTCCGGCACCAGTACGGCGTACGTGTGCGCCAGTTTCGCGGACAGTAACCGATCGAAGCGATATTCGAATCGCACGACGAGAGGCCTGGACGCCGCGTGGTCAGCCACGCCCCCCACTTCGCGCCAACTGCGCGACGATCGCGCGACTGACGAGGTCGCTGATCGTCCGGTCGGTCGCCTCCGCGTGCGCGCGAACGCGATGCACCAGGCGGCGCGAGAGCTTTACGGTAAACGAGACCGTGGCATCGGGGATGGGCACGGGGCCTTTCAACCGACGGGCGCGCCGCAGGTCCCGATAGGCCTGGCGTCGCCCGACACGGCAGTCTTGCATCAGCCGCCTCACCGCACCCGGCAGGGCCCCCGTCTCCTCCCACACCTCGCGTGCGTAGTTCAGACGCGTCGCGCAGGCCATCGCATTGCTCATGGGCCCGAACTATACGCCTCTTTCAGTCACAGTACAAGAGCCCCTCGGGCGCCCCGTCCAAAGCGGATCATCCGCTCGAATGTCAGAGTGGCTTTTGCATGAACGGCGTCTTCACCACGCCATCCGGCCGGACCTTCACATTTGCCGGTTTCAGATCGCGGTGAAGGATGCCCTGCTCGTGTGCGGCTTCGATGGCCTCGGCGATCTGCTGAGCGAGCGCGAGCATCTCGGTGAGGGGAACCGGACCGCGCTCAATTCGCTCGGCGAGCGTCGGTCCTTCGACGAGCTCCATCACGAGCGCGCGGACAGCGCTCGAATCCTCCACGCCGTAGATCTGCGCAATGTGGGGATGATTGAGCGCGGCGAGTGTTCGGGCCTCGCGCTCGAACCGCGCCAGCCGCTCGGGATCCTGCGCGAATGCGTCGGGCAGGATCTTCAGCGCGACATCGCGCCCGAGCTTCGTGTCGCGCGCGCGATAGACTTCGCCCATTCCGCCGGCGCCAATCGCGCCGAGGACTTCGTACGGCCCGAGGCGGTCACCGATGGTCAGCATCTGGTTTTTACTGGCGCTGGGGCCCCACCCCCAGCGCGAACTGACGCCGATGCCTCACCTCGGCGCCCCATGGCCTCGGCTCGGCATGGCCGCAGGCGCTCACTTCCTGGTGCCGGGATTATAGACCCCTGCGCGCCCACGAGGTCGAGGTCGTAGAGCCTGAAGTTACCGACAAGGCGCCGCTGGCGAAAACCGCTCCAGGGCGGCAGTCATCCAGAGCCAGCACTGCGTATCGACGAGTATCCTCACCGCTCAAACTCGGCGAGCACAGCCTCGGGTAGCGGGGCGTCGAAATCGTCGGCGATGCGAACCCGGCCACGGTCGCCACCGAGAACGCGCTGCGCAGAACGGGGCGCGTATGGGAGGAGGCGGGCGACCGGCCGATTCCCGCGCTCGATGACGATTTCCTCGCCACGCTCCACACGCGCGAGGAGCGGGGAGAGAGGAACCTCACAACCGCAAGCAGTTGCGATCGCCCGCCGACGATGCTACCGTCGTCGTCCGACGCCAGAAGATGGTACGGCCCTCGCAACAGCGCCTCGGCAAAGTGCGGTACGTGCAGACGCGTGACGCGCACCGAGGAGGGCTCATGCAGTCGGGCTATCTCGCCAAACGCGTGGAAATGCTGGAGAAGACCGTGGACGGAGCGGGCGGGCTGTCGAAACAGGTCAATGTGCTGCGGACGGAATTTCTGCAATCCAAAGACGAGACGCGCAGTGAATCTGCTGCAATGCGAGCGGAGATGAAGGAGATGCGCGCCGACCTGATCGCCCGCATCGAGGCCGGCGACCAGGAAACCCGAAGCCTGATGCGTCTGCTCCACGAAGAGGTCATCGCGCGGCTTGTTCTGCTCCACGAGGGACTGAACGGGCGCCGGAAGAAATCCACACGCGCGAAGAAGCGCCGCACACACTGACGAGAGGGACGCGACTCTGCTCACGTAGCCTCCCCTCTCACCAGCTTAGCCGCCCACGACCCGCGACACCCTGCAGCCGCAGGTCCCTACCACAGTGGACCAATCTCCGAAGACACCTGAGCTGTGGGAACTGTGCGGGGGCTGGTGCGCGATTGACGCCGCGGCGCAAAACCCGCGCGGTGCCGGCCAGCCGCTCACCGACGGTGCGAGCGCAGTATCGTCCCCCGCTCCGTCGGCGGCCTTCTTCGGGCAGCCTCGGTCGGACGGCGAACTCGTGTAGGTCAGCGGCGGGGCGCGGAATCCCTCACCGACAGCCGCCACCGACTGTCTGCACGGACTTGACTCGGAACCTCGGGAGCTCCCCGTCGCCCGTCCCTGACGATGGGCCTCCGGGCGCTGCCGCAACGGCGGCTTTGACGGGGTCGATTGCGCCAGCTTGCGCGGCGACGTTCGGCGACGGGAGAAGCCCTCCGACGATGCGCAGCTTGGAGGAATCTCTGGTGCCCGAGAGCTGAACACGCTGACCGACGTAACGGCCCAAGCGAGAGCCGCTCAGCAGGTACTTGCCGCTTTGCGGGTCGGACAGCGTGAAGTGGTTCGGCGTGTCCCCACGCGCGACGCACCCAACGAGGGTCGCAATCTTCGTGCTGTCCTTCTCGGTCTTGTCGGTCTTTGCCTGAGGCGAGGAGCTCGACGTAGCATCCTGCGCCAGGGTCGTCGCCGCGAAGGCAAGAACAATCAGGCCTGGCAATAACGTGCGCAAGAGAACCTCCATCCGTCGAAGCCTATTCGTTCGAGCGCCCGACTGCAACTGTCCCGACTGTAGTCAGGCCGGACTGGCGCGGCTGAAGCCGGCTGAAGCCCCGCACTACAGCTGATCTCGCGATGCGCTCTATTCGGCGACGATGTCGAGGTCAACCCTGCGGCTTCGATTGGACAGCGCAGAGGTGTTCATCGAGATCCGTATCGGGAAGCAATTCGAAACGCACCGAAGCGCCCCAGGGCCTGGTGTAGGCCTTGGGGTCATCGATCGTGATTTGAATGTCCATCGTTCCGACGGTTCGGCGCCGGAAGCGTTCGACCACGTGCACGGCGTCGCTGTGCGGGTGGCCGATCTCGTCAAGCCAGGTTTCCTCGTTGAAGCCCATCGTTTCGGCTACCAACGTGTCGCCTTCCCACTTGCCGATTGAATACCCCAACCATGTGGGAGTGGGATCTTCAGGAAAGGCGCGGCCATCCGCGAGGATCTGTCGATAATGAAGAGACTCGTCGAAGAGGATCAGGATGGCTCCAGGTGTCTGGACGATCTTCCACGGGTTGTCTCGAACCAACATTACGGCCGGCACCCCTCGCGGCAAGCACCGCCCGGACGGGTTGCTCTTGCCCTGGCCGCCCTGGCGCTCTTTGAAAAGCGCGGCGGCCCAGGGTTGGAACGGCACCCGGGTGCCATCAGCGGCCAGATTTCTCCGATACCTGTCGTTGCCAAGACGCCAAATCCCTGATAAATCCGGCTTGCCGTCAGAGGTTTTCGGCGCTGGCGCCGTCAGGTTGGGCTTGCCATCTCGGAGACGGGGGAGCCGGGGGTCGAGAACCTGCAGCGCTTGCGTGTGAGCAACAGCCGACACGA
Source organism: Vicinamibacteria bacterium (assembly GCA_041485305.1). Lineage (GTDB taxonomy): Bacteria > Acidobacteriota > Vicinamibacteria > Vicinamibacterales > CAVVIG01 > JBGPJH01. Next base: position 3,758 of record JBGPJH010000039.1, read on the forward strand.
CGACCCCGATCGCCAATGCATTCGCTATGAATCGCATGACTACGGCTGCTTTCCCGGACTGGGCGGAGTTCCCTGACCGGGCGGAGTTCCTTGGCTGGGTGGATTAGTCGGGATATTGCCCTCACTGGAGGCGGCAAACAATTTCTGACCGGTGCTGGCCAGCGTCACCGCCCTGGCATTCGCGTGATGACTTCCGTCCCTGGCGCGACTCCCTTCAACCGTCACGGCGTCACCGAATTTCAGCGTATTCCTGGTCCAGCCAGCTCTCATCAGTCCGTTCGGACTGCCCATTTCAAAGCCCCAGTTCGTCACCTGGCCCGTGTCGTCTTTGATGTCGAGGTAAAACCAGGTATGGGGGTTCATCCACTCGACTCTTGTAACCGTACCCGTCACATTGATGGGGTTGTTGGCGTCGAATTCCGCAGCAAACGCGTGATGTGCAGACGCCAGCACCGGAGCCAGGAGCAATCCGATAACAGCAACAAAAGCGGCCCGCGAAGATCCCACGGCTACTTGCCCACCATGTGTGTAGCGTCCTTTTCGTTCTCACAAATATGTTCGATCATTTCCGTGTCGGGAAGCAGATCGAACGTCATCGAAATCGTCCACGGCTTTACATACGCCTTGGAATCGTCAATCGTGAATTGAGTCTCCAGATGTCCGAAGTCGCGTCGCCGAAACCGCTCGACGATGTGTAAGGCGTCAGTGGCCGGACGACCGAACAAATCGAGCCACGTCTCGTCCACGAACCCCACCGTATCGACGACCAGCGTATCGCCGTCCCATTTGCCAAGCGAGTACCCGAGCCAGGTGGGATGGCGATTCTCAGGAACCCTGCGGCCATCGGTGAATACTTGGCGATAGTGATTGAATTCCTCTTGAAGGATCACCACAAGTTCCGGCGTCTGGACGATCTTGAACGGCTCGGGCACGGACACGGCTCTCATCATGCCGTGCGGCAGACAACGCTCGCTTGGCGCCCCCTTACCGTTATTTTCTACGCGTGCCTTGAAAAGCGCTTCCGCCCATGGCTGGAACAGAACCTCCACTCCGCTGGCGATACCACCACTGGGAGGGTTCGCCGCCGTGGCCTGACGACGGCGGGAAGCTTCGGCGGCTCTGTCTCGTGCAAGCTCCTCACGGGGCCGTTGCCAGATCCCAGAGAGGTCCGGCCTTCCCTCTGGCGTTCGCGGTGCAGGCGCCGTCAGGTCGGGTGTGCCATCGGGTGTTCGTGGCGTGGCTGGTAGCGGGATCTTCAGCCACTGCGCAGAAACGGACCCTGCCATCAGAAACAGGACGGTCATTCCCGCCGCTGTTGAACCTCGCCATCGTTTCCTGCCCATCGCCGCCTCCTTGTCGAAACGACGGTTTCTTTGCCTTGTTCACGCGGCCATCAGCGGGCACCGAGCGCCGCCTTGACTCGTGCAGGCGTAAACGGCACCTGACGGATGCGCGCGCCGGTCGCATCGAAAATCGCGTTGCCGATCGCGGCGGCGACGACCGTGATCGCGGTTTCGCCGGCGCCCATGGCTTCGCCGTCCGTCCGGTCGATCAACACGCTCTCAATCGCCGGCACATCGAATCCGAGCGGCAGGCTGTGATAGGTCTGCCAATCGATCGACGTGACCTTCCGATCGTCCCAGCTGACTTCTTCCCCGAGCGCGCGGCTCAGGCCTTGAAGGGCACCGCCTTCGATCTGGTTGCGCATCCCGTCAGGGTTCGAGATCGGACCGCAATCCTGCGCCACCACCAGGCGCTTCGCTGCAACCGCGCCGGTGGCCTGGTCCACGGCCACCTCGGCAACCATGGCGACATATCCGTTGTCGCCCTCGTAGATCACGCAGGCGAAACCGCGACCGCGTGCAATGCCGGTTCGTCGAGTGTCGGCTTTCGGGGACGGCCGCGCGTCCCAGCCCGCCGCTTTCGCCGCCGCCCTGACAACCTCGCTCAGCCGCGCATCGCAGATGTCGCAGTCGGTACGCAACAGGGTCCGCCTTCACGCGCGCCGCCACCTCGTCCATGAGACATTCGTGAGCGAACGTATTCTGCAACCGGGAGGGCGAGCGCAAAGGTCCGGTGAAGAACGGCGACGGGACAGTGTGCGTGAGGACGCGTTCGCTCCTGACCGTTCCAGCGCCGCCGCACGCACCACCAACACAGCCCGCGATGTAGGACGGGGCTGCATTGCTCCCATTGCTGAACGCCCGCCCCGGGTTCGTCGCGGTTCCTGGTGTTACCGTCAACGGCTCGTAGCCCGCCGCCCAGCCGGTCACGACGTTCCCCGGCCGATCGTACCCTGGCCGGCCGCCAAGCGTCGGCGACCATGCTTCGTAATCCCACGAGACGATTCGGCCCTCCCCGTCCAGACCGACGCGCTGATCGACCACGTACGCGGACCCGAAGTTTTCCCACGCCATTTCGTCCTGGCGCGCAAGCTGCACGCGCACGGGCTTTCCGACGGCCTGCGACAGAAGCGCCGCGTCGTAGGACACCGTATCGGCGCCGTTGATCCCGTAGCAGCCAGAGCCTCGAACAAAGACGACGCGCACGCTGTCGGCGGGAAGGCCAAGCAACATCGCCGCGCCGCTCCGTGTCGGATACGCCGACTGTGTGGCCGACCAGATCGTCGCCTTGTTGCCTTGTACGTCGGCCACGGCACACGAGGTTCCAACCGACCCGTGCATCTGATAGGGATGGAGATAGGTCGCCTTGACGACATCTGATGCGCGCGCGAGCGTCTCGTCTACATCGCGCGAGTTCACGAGCAGCGCATCACGTGACGGCACCTTCCGGAGATGATCGTAGAAATCATGCTGCGGCGGCAGACCGACGCCTGGAGTCCACGTCACCTTCAACTGATTGGCCGCCTGAACGGCCTGCCAAGGCTTCTCGGCGACAACGCCGACGAAGCTCTTGCGAACGACAACCTTCACGACACCCGGCACGGCTCGGACGGAGCCCTCGTCGACGCGCACAACCTGGGCACCCACGGCCGGTGGCCTGACCACCCGACCGTGCAGCATCCCGGGCACGCGCACGTTGTGCACGAATTCGAACTGCCCGGTGGCCAAGGCCGGCAGGTCCACGCGAGCTACCGGTTTGCCGAGCACGGTCCATTCGCCGACGGGCTTTCGGCGCGCGGTGGTGCTGAGCGGGATGTCGAACTTCTTGCCGGCGACAAGCTCACCGTAGCTGACTCGCCTCGAAGCGTCGCCTCGGACACTCACCACGCCATCGGCAACCGCGAGCTGCCCCACCGGCACGCCCAAGCGTTCAGCGGCGAGACGAACAAGCGCTTCGCGAGCCGCCGCGCCGGCCAGGGCGAGATTGCGCTCGTTGAAATTGGTCGGCGTCGACTGGCTGCCCGATGTGGTGCCTTGATCTGGTGTCACTTCCGTGTCGCACTCAATCAGCTTCACACGTGCCAGGGGCACGGAGAGCTCCTCGGCGATAAGCTGAAGCTGCGCCGTATACATCCCCTGACCGAGCTCGCACTTTCCCGTGTAGGCAGTGACGCTGCCGTCGGCGGCAACCGCAATCCAGGAATCGAGCCGCCGCGGATCCACGTGCGAGGCGCGAGTCCCGAACGGCCCTTGCGCAAACCCCAGCCGCTCGAACAGCGCCGCCGAGCTGAAGCTGACGATGAGCGCACCAGAGCCTTGGAGAAAGTCCCGGCGGGATTGTTCGCGGCTCATGCCCGGTTCTCTCGGGCGTAGCGCGCGATGGCACGAAGCATCCGGGTGTGCGCGAAGCAGCGGCAGAGGACCGAAGACATCGCCTGCTGGATCTCGGGATCACTGGCTTTGGGATGTTCGTCCAGGAAAGCTTTTGCCGTCAGGATGACGCCGTTCAGACAGAACCCGCACTGTGCGGCCTGCTCGTCGATGAACGCTCTCTGGATCGGGTGAGGCTTCCCGATGGTTCCCAGCCCCTCGAGCGTGGTCACCTCCGCGCCGTTTAACCCGCCGACCGTCGTCTGGCACGAGCGAACCGCCCGGCCACGCACGATGACGGTGCACGCGCCGCACTGGCCGAGGCCGCAGCCGAACTTCGGCCCCCGCAGCTCGAGATCGTCGCTGAGGACGTAAAGGAGGGGCGTCCTTGGATCGACGTCAACGGTATGGGAGCGACCGTTGACCTTCAGAGCGATGGTGCTCATGTCGCCCTCCCTTGATCAGCAGTTACGTAGCGACCCTCGCATGCCGTCAGGGTCCACGAGCGCGTCGCCAGCCCTCGCTTTTGGCAAAGGGGCACAAGCCGATGACGCGGACCAGGCCGCACGTCATCCCCTTTTTAACAGCGCATCGACGCTATATCGCTCTCCCCCGCGCGCAGCGAGGTACAGGAAAGCAAAGCAGAACGCCAGGGCTGGTGTGCCACCGTTTTGAACCGGCAAGCCGCCGCGGGAACCATGGCCGATGAAATAGGCAAACGCCATCTCGCCGCTGGCGATGAATGCGGCCCAAGGCGTCAAGAACCCGACCGCGATGAGGCTGCCGAGGATCAATTCCAGCCAGGCGGCCACGCCGAGCAGCGACCACGTCGGGACCACGCTACCGCCAAAGAACCCGGCGAACTTCTGAAGGCCGAACGACAGGTAGAGCAACGCGAGCGCGACCCGCATGAGGGCATAGGCCACGTCGGTAAACCGCGCCAGAAAACGAGCTCCGATCAATGCTGCTCCCGGTTTGATCCTAGCACTCGTCCCGCCCTGCCGCACCCATCCGGATCGCGGCGCAAGGTGGGCGCTGCGCGCGGTGACTTGCCGGCACGGTGCGGGTCAAGTATTATCCGCCCCATTCCAACACTGGTGCTTTCCCGGAGGAATACATGACCGTCTCCGTCTCCGTGACCGTCAATGGTCAGCGGTATCAGGACGAGATCGAACCGAGGCTCCTGCTGGTCCACTACCTTCGAGACCGGCTGGGTCTGACGGGAACCAAGATCGCCTGCGACACGAGCCAATGCGGGTCCTGTACGGTGCTCGTCGATGGTGTCGCCGCGAAGTCGTGCACGTGTCTGGCCGTCCAGGCCGACGGCACGTCCGTGACAACCATTGAAGGGCTGGCGGCCCCAGGCACGCTGCACCCGATCCAGGAAGCCTTCTGGGACAAGCACGGTCTGCAGTGCGGGTTCTGCACACCAGGCATGGTGTTCGCCACCCACGAACTTCTGCGCCAGAACCCCAACCCAAGCCCCGAAGACATCCGTCACGGGCTCGAAGGCAACCTGTGCCGGTGCACCGGATACCAGAATATCGTGCGAGCCGTGCAGACGGCCGCCGCCGCGATGGGAGGCCGCTGATGAGCGCGAGAATCTTCGGCTCGGCGATCCGTCGTCGGGAGGACCCGCGACTTCTCACAGGCACCGGAACCTTCACCGACGACATCTCGCTGCCGGGCATGGTCTACGCGGCCATGCTGCGCAGCCCGCACGCGCACGCCCGCATCACGCGCATCGACACGACGCGCGCGAAGTCGGCTCCCGGCGTGGTCGCGGTGTTTACCGGCGCGGACACCGCTGGTGTCCTGAAGCCTCTGCCGTGCGCCTGGCTGATCCCCAACTCGAACCTCAAGGTCGCCGAGTATCCCGTCATCGCGCGAGACGTTGTTCGCTACGTCGGCGATGTGGTCGCCGTCGTGGTGGCGCAATCGGCGTATCAGGCGTACGACGCGCTGGAGTACATCGACGTCGTCTACGCCCCGCTGGCGGCCGTTGTCAACCCGCAAAAAGCCGCCGCCGCGGGTGCGCCGCAGGTGCACGACAGCGCGCCCGGCAATCAGGCCTTCCATTGGACGGTGTCGGGCGGCGATGTGGATGCCGCCTTCAAGTCAGCCGAGGTCGTCGTCAAGGACCGCATCGTCCAGCAACGACTGATCCCCACTGCCATGGAGCCCCGCGCCGCCGTCGCACAATGGACCGCGGCAACTGGCGAGCTCACGCTGTGGAACACCACTCAGAACCCGCACATCGTTCGGTTCATCGGTTCGATCGTGACCGGCGTACCAGAGGACCAGTTGCGCGTCATCGCGCCGGAAGTCGGGGGCGGCTTCGGGAGCAAGATCGCGCAGTACCCGGGCGAGTTCATCGCGGTGTTCGCCGCGATGAAGCTGAACCGACCGGTGAAGTGGACCGAAACACGCAGCGAGAACTTCATCGCGACGACGCATGGCCGCGATCACGTGCAGGAAGTGGAGATGGCGGGCACGCGCGACGGGCGCATTACGGGCGTCCGGGCCCAGGTGTGGGCCGGAATGGGCGCATACCTCTCGGCCGCCGCGCCGGGCATCCCGACCATTCTGCACGGGCTCATGCTCTGCGGTCCGTACCAGATTCCGGCCGTTCACGAAGATGTGTACGGGATGTATACAAACACGACGCCGGTCGAGGCGTACCGCGGCGCGGGACGCCCGGAGGCGACGTATCTGCTCGAACGGCTTATCGACCGGTTCGCCCATGCGATCGGCAAAGATCCGGTCGAGGTGAGGCGGGCGAACCTGATTCCGCCATTTACCAGCGGCCACACGGTGGCCACAGGGCTCTCCTACGATAGCGGCAACTATGCGGGAGCCCTCGACAAAGCGCTCGCGCAGGTCGGCTACTCGGCGCTGCGTCAAGAGCAGGCGGCCCTTCGCAAGCAGGGTCGCTACATGGGCATCGGCGTTTCCACCTATGTCGAGATCTGCGGCCTGGGTCCCTCACAGGTGGCTGGCGCGGTCGGCTTCCAGGGTGGTCTGTGGGAGAGCGCGATCGTCCGCTTCCACCCCTCCGGCAAGGTCAACGTTTTCATTGGCACGAAGCCTCACGGACAGGGCGAGGAAACGACGTTCGCGCAGATCGTCGCCTCGGAACTGGGCGTCGATGTCAACGACGTCAAGGTGATACACGGCGACACCGACAAAACGCCGATGGGCTGGGGCACGTACGGCAGTCGTACGACGGCGGTGGGTGGCGCAGCGCTTGCCATGGCCGTACGGAAGATCAAGGACAAAGCCACGGCCCTCGCTGCTCACCTGCTCGAAGCGTCGGTCGAAGATATGGACTACGCCGACGGCAAGTTCTTCGTGAAGGGGGCGCCCGCCAAAGTGAAAACGATTCAGGACATAGCGCTCATGGCCAACGTGGCGTGGAACATGCCCGCCGGCATGGAGGCTGGTCTTGAAGCTTCGAGCTTCTACGATCCGCCGAACTTCGTCTATCCCTTCGGCGCCCACGTGGCGGTTGTCGAGGTCGAGCCCTCGACCGGGCAAATTCAGCTCAAGCGGTACGTGGCGGTGGACGACTGTGGACCGCAGATCAACCCGATGATCGTCGAAGGCCAGGTGCACGGCGGCGTCGTGCAGGGCATCGGTCAGGCGCTCTGGGAAGAAGCGGTCTACGACGACAGCGGGCAACTGCTGACAGGATCGCTGATGGACTACGCCATCCCGCGGGCCGACGTTCTTCCCGACATCGAGGTGCTGTCGACCGTGACGCCGTCGCCCCACCACCCGCTCGGCGTCAAAGGTATCGGCGAAGCCGGCACGATTGCCTCGACGTGCACGGTCTACAACGCGGTCATCGACGCCTTACGGCCGCTCGGTGTGGACGCGTTGCCGATGCCCATGAAGCCCGAGAACGTGTGGCACGCAGTGCAGGCCGCCAGAAAGGGAGCCTAAGATGTACTCGCCGGCCTTCGACTACTATCGGGCGTCGTCTGTCGCCGACGCCCAGCGGTTGCTCGCCGCCCATCCTGGCGCGAAGCTGATTGCGGGCGGCCACAGCCTGATTCCGCTCTTGAAGCTGCGGCTGGCCGCTCCGAGCGCGCTCATCGACATCGGCCGCATCCGCGATCTCAAGCAGGTGAAGGCAGACGAGGGTGGCGTGCGCATCGGCGCGTTGACGACCCACGCGGACATCGCCGCGTCCTCTCTGGTGCGGAGCACGTGTCGCGTGCTGGCCGAGGCCGCCGCGCGGATCGGCGATGCGGCGGTTCGCAACAGGGGCACGATCGGCGGCAGCCTGGCGCACGCGGATCCCGGCGCCGATCTGCCGACCGTCCTGACCGCGCTCGATGCACGTGTGGTCGTCGAGGGCGCGGCTGGAGCCCGGACGATCGCGGTCGATGCATTTTTCCAAGGCTTGATGACGACCGCGCTCGGCGCGTCCGATCTGCTGACGGCCGTATGGGTCCCGGCGCTCGGTAGTGGTCGCGGGGCGGCGTACGAGAAGTTCGCGCATCCCGCGTCGCGCTACGCAGTCATCGGCGCCGCCGCTATGGTCGAAGCGCGCGGCGGGTCCTGTGTGCGTGCCCGCGTCGCCGTCGGAGGGCTGGTGCCGAAGCCTACGCGGCTGAGATCGGTTGAATCCGCCCTGGAGGGAAAACCGCTCACAGCCGACACGGTTGCGAAGGCCGTCGCCGGTGCGGCCGGCGATCTGGGCGGCGATATCATCGGCGACATTTTCGCCTCCGCCGACTACCGGCGCGCGATGGTGGCCACGTACGTTCAGCGAGCGGTGGCCGCTGCCGTCGAACGCGCAGGCTGACGCGGCAGTTCCGAAGCGACCAGGACGTGCACGAGACCGCAGCCGGCGCCTTCCAATCGATCGACGACCTGCAACAGCGTCTCGCTCGCCATTCCTACATTGCCGAGCGCGGTCTCGCGGTGTCGATCTTTCTCGCCCTGAGCCTCCGCCGCCCGCTGTTCCTCGAAGGCGAAGCGGGAGTGGGAAAGACCGCCGTGGCCAAGGCGCTCGCCGCCGCCCTCGACACGGAACTCATCCGCCTGCAGTGCTATGAGGGACTCGATATCCACCACGCCTTGTACGAGTGGGACTATGCGCGTCAGTTGCTCGAGCTGCGCCTGCTCGAGGCCACCCGAGCCATCGACCGTCCGGAGGCGCGGCGGGAGATTTTCAGCGAGAACTTTCTGATCAAACGACCGTTGCTGAAGGCGCTCGAGGGCGCAAAAGGGCGGCCGCCCGTGCTCCTCATCGACGAAATCGATCGGGCCGACGAGGAGTTCGAAGGATTCCTGCTGGAGTTGCTGTCCGAGTTCCAGGTGACGATCCCCGAACTGGGCACGATTCGCGCGGTCGAGGCGCCCGTCGTCATTCTCACATCGAATCGGACCCGAGAGGTGCACGACGCTCTCAAACGCCGGTGCCTGTACCAATGGATCGACTATCCGACGTTCGACAAGGAGCTGGCCATCGTCGAGCAGAGAGTTCCTGATGCATCGGCCAGACTTGTCGAGCAGGTGACCGCTGTGATCCAGGAGCTCCGCACCGTCGAGCTGTACAAGGTGCCCGGCGTGTCCGAGACGCTCGATTGGGCGGCTGCCCTCGTCGCGCTCGGGCGGGAGAGCCTGAACGCGGAGACGGTCGAAGAGACGCTCGGCGTGATTCTCAAGGCGCGCGAGGACGTCGAAGCGATCCGCGGGGAACGCCTGGGAGGCCTGCTGTCGCGCGCCATGCTCAGGGGAGTGAGAAAGAGTGGCTAGTAGTCTGCTCGTTGACGGCAGCCATCTGTAATGCTCGCCAACCTCCTTGTGTTCGGCCGCCTGCTCCGATCGCTTGGCCTCGATGTCACGATCGGACAGATGCTCGACGTTGTGCAGGCACTCGGGCGAGTGGACATCGGCCGTCGCAGCGACGTCTACCACACGATGCGCACGCTGCTCGTCCGGCGTCGCGAGCATCTGACGCTCTTCGACGCCGCGTTCGACGCCTTCTGGCAGGACCATGGTGAACGGTGGGGGCGCCGGGACCTGCGCTCGATCGGTGAACCGCGGGGATCGGTCAAGGTGCAGATCGACGTGGTCACGCCGGAAGCCGACGACCGGCCTTCCGAGGCCGAAGCAGATGCCGACCAGAGCCTCGAGCTGCCCGAGGCCCCCATTCAGACCTCGAGCCCAATCGAGGCGATCCGTAATCAGGACTTCGCGGACTTCACACCGGACGAGCTCGCGCAGGCACGAGCCGCGCTTGCCCGGCTCGACTGGGATCCTGGCCAACGCCGGACCCGTCGCTGGGTGGCTGGACACGGCGCGCGGATCGATCTGCGACGGGCATGGCGACAGACAGTGCGCACTGGAGAGATCGTTCACCTGCCGCAGCGCGCGCGGCTGACCCGGCCGCGTCCACTCGTGCTTCTGTGCGACGTCAGCGGCTCGATGGAGCGGTATTCCCGCATGCTGCTGCACTTCGCCTACACGCTGACCCGGGCGCGCGATCGGGTCGAGGCCTTTCTGTTCTCCACTCGGCTGACGCGTGTCACCACGCAGCTACGAGCCAACCGAATCGACGATGCCGTGGCAGCCGTGGCTCGCAGCGTGCCCGATTGGTCGGGCGGTACGCGGATCGGCGATGCGCTGAAGACGCTCCATCAACGCTGGGCCCGCTCGATTCTCCGCGGCGAAACGGTCGTCCTTCTCGTGTCCGACGGGTGGGACCGCGGCGACCCGGCGGAGCTACGCGATCAGGTGGCCCGACTGCAACGAAGCTGTTACCGCCTGATCTGGCTGAGTCCGCTCGTTGGCACGGCGGACTACGCGCCGCTCACCAGAGGGCTCGTGGCGGCCTTGCCGTTCGTGGACGATTTTCTGCCGGCCCGAACGCTCGGTAACCTCGAGGATCTCGCGCGGCATCTGAGCACTTTGCAGCCTCGACGCCAACCGAGACGCCAGTTCGTGAGTGGCCTGCGGAGTGTGGCAGCCAGTCCCGCGGGCTAGCCCATGGATCTCCGCGGTTCCTATCACTTCAACGCTCCGCGCGACCGCGTGTGGGATCTGCTGATGGACCCCGCTGTCGTGTCGTCGTGCGTGCCCGGCTGCGATCGCTTCGAACCGCTTGGCGACGACCGGTACGCAGCAACCCTGACGGTGTCCGTTGCAGCGATCACCGGGAGCTACGAAGGCACCGTGACGATGGCCGACAAGGTGCCAACGTCGTCGTTCCGACTGATTGTGGAAGGTCAGGGGCGCCTGGGGTTCGTGAAGGGCGACTCGCACATCGACCTTCGGGACGACGGGAAGCTGACCCTCGTCGATGTGTCGGCCGCCGTCGACGTTGGGGGCACCATCGCGCGGGTGGGACAACGCCTGCTCGGCAGCGTGTCCAAGATGATGCTGGATCGCTTCTTCGCCTGTCTCCAGGCCAAGGCGGCGCCTGCGAGCACTCCGTCTCAGTGAGACGCACCGCAATTCGATCACAACCTCGTGCGCATTTGAGTGAGGTCAATCGATTGGCTGGATCGGCCAGTCAGTTGGCGGAACAGATCAATGTGGCTGACCGTGGAGACCTCCGATATATAGTGGCCCGGGGGTTCATTGCTACTCAGAACGCTCGCCTTCAGAGCCGGCCTCGCGGTAGCGCTCACTCCTACTCTGCTTGCCCAGCCTGCACCTCCGGGTCTTGAACTGAACACCGCACTGATGCGTTCGACGTTCAAAATTGAGGGAAAGACTGCGACCGGGCAAATCAGTTACGGCACCGCATTTGTGCTGGGACGGCCGCTGAAAAACGATTCCGGTCACGGCGCTTACGTTCTGATCACGGCGAAACATGTTCTTGAATCTCTCGCCGGCGAGACCGCAATCCTCAACTTGCGAACCCAAGGTCCAGACGGCGACTGGCATCGGACGGCAATCTCGCTCCGGATTCGATCGGGGGCGGAGCCACTCTGGAAAGCCCATCCCGAAAGCGACGTGGTCGCCATGTACGTGCAGATACCCCTATCATCGGCCATTCCGCTGCTGCCAACGACTCTTCTCGCCGACGATCAGATGCTCACCCGGTGGGAAATCCATCCGGGCGATGAAGTGAGCTGCTTGGGCTTTCCGCTCGGAGCTCAAAGTAGCGATGCGGGATTTCCGGTGCTTCGAAGCGGAAGGGTTGCTTCCTATCCGCTCCTGCCGACCCGAAAGACCAAGGCGTTCATGATGGACTTCACTGTTTTTCCAGGAAACAGCGGTGGTCCCGTCTATCTCGTGAACAACACCCGCGCATTTGGCGCTGCTGCGCTGAGCCTCGGGGTAGTTCAAGCGATCCTGGGCATCGTGATTCAGGAAATCTACGTCCCGGAAACAATCGTGGAAAGATCAGGTACAACGGAGCGGAGAATTTTCTTGAATCTCGCGCAGGTCGTACACGCCTCATTGATCCGCGAGGTTATCGAAATGTTGCCGGATCCGCCGCAATAGAACGGCAGAGCTAGCAGCACAATTCTTCGCGTCACACAATTGCACGCACCTACGCGCGAAGAATCAGCGGTTCAGTGGCATGTCGCTGGCGATTGGACCGCCGCCTTCCCAAGGGTGCTCAAGTCGGGCAATGGTGTGACCGATAACCCCTTTTAGAACATACGGCCCTCGGCTCCCTGGGTGTAGTCGCTGTCGCGAGCGGTCCCTGGCCTGGGCGGCGAAGCGCGGAAACATCCACACCCTCTAATGCTGGTTGCCTGGACTAGGGACGAGCTGAACCTCAGCCGAAAGCACCTCCTGCGCGCCGGCGCGATGATGCTGGCGCTTCTCTCGCTCGCTGGCCCAGTTCACGCACAGCAGAATCTCAGCTGGAGTCCCACCGGTGTCGCCGGCGCTGGTGGGACAGGTACCTGGGACACGGCCGGTGTGGTTTGGGCCAACGGCGCTGTCTGCTGCCAGGTGTGGAACAACGGCGCTTCCCCGCTCAACAACGCAGTCTTCGGCGGCACCGCCGGGACGGTGACCGTGAGCACCGGCATCAACGTCCACAACCTGACCTTCAATGTCACCGCTTACACGGTCGCCGGCAGCACGCTGACGTTGGGAGGTACGACGCCGACGATCACCACGGCCGCCGGCGTCACCAGTACCATCAGCTCGTCGATCGTCGGTTCGGGCACCCTGACCAAGGCCGGGACAGGAACGTTGAACCTCACCGGGACCAACACCTACACCGGCACGACCACGATCAGCGCGGGCACCCTCCAGGTCGGCACCGGGGGCACCACCGGCACGCTCGGCACGGGCGCGGTGGTCGACAACGCCGCCCTGGCGTTCAACCGCAGCGATGCGGTGACGGTGGCCAACGCCATCAGCGGCACGGGGACCCTGACCCAGGCGGGCGCCGGCACAACCACGCTCACCGGCACCAACACGTACACCGGCACCACCACGATCAGCGCCGGCACGCTGCAAGTCGGGAACGGGGGCACCACCGGCGCGCTCGGCACGGGCGCCGTGGTCAACGACACGGCCCTGACCTTCAACCGCAGCAATGCGCTGACGGTCGCCAACGCCATCAGCGGCACCGGCACCCTGACC
>JBGPJH010000040.1:0-16828 GCA_041485305.1 Vicinamibacteria bacterium
AACTTCTACATCTGGATTGGGCACCCCGACGATCAGCGGGGATGGAGCCAGTTGGCGGAGGCCCGGCAGGCCCTCGAGACGCCGCAGACTTCTGACGTGGCCGCCATCGAGCGGGCCCATGAAGAAATTCTCATCGCCGAAGGCAGCGACTGGTTCTGGTGGTACGGCGACGACCATTCCTCAGAGCACGACCTCGAGTTCGACGACCTGTTTCGCCGCCACCTCCGGAATGCCTACCGTATGCTCCAGCATCCGATCCCGGACGAGTTGTTTGTCAGCAACATCTCGACCACGGCCCCGGCGCACACCCAGACGGACCCCACGAGTCTTCTGGCTCCGACCCTCGATGGCGAGGATTCGAGCTATTTCGAATGGCTCGGTGCGGGGAGCCTTGAAGTCCGCGACGTGGCCGGGGCCATGCACCGATCCGATCGCCGTCCGTGGCTGCTGACGCTGGTCAGGTTCGGCGCCGACCGGGAGCGGTTGTTCGTTCGAATCGACGCCTCGAGAAAGGCTGCCGAGCTGCTGGCCGAAGGATACGAGTTTTCGCTGACCTTTCTGGAACCCGAGGGACGACGTGTGGCGGTGATACAGGGGCCCAGGGGGCCGCGGCTGACGCTGTCGGCGCGGACCGGCGGGTCCGGCGCGTGGATCGACCGCGGAGAGGCCGGCGGCGTGGCCGCGGCCGGATCGGTGCTAGAGCTTGCGGTGCCGCTGGCCGCGCTTGGCTGGTCCGGTCGCTCGACCGTGGCGTTTCTCGTGGCGGTGTGCGACCCGGAGGGGACCGAGATTGAACGCCATCCGACGCATCGGCCCATCACGGTGCTGGTGTCCGGCCCACAGTTCGAGGCGCGGAACTGGACGGCCTAAGGCAGGGTGTCAGGTTAACATAACATCCATTATCAGACTCACTCGATCCAGGCAATACCTGACCCCCCGGTAGCCGTTCCCTCCGCTGGGGCCTCGCCTCCCGCCGCTTCTTGAACGTTGCCGCTTCCAACGGTGGAACGCCCCTACTTTCCCTTGCGGAGCTCGCGGAGGATCGACTCGAGCGCGTGGATGACCTCGTCGCGGTCGACCCGCGCTTTGGCGAAGCTCAGTTTCAGCTTGAACTGCTTGGTCGTGGGCCGGTAGGCAAACACGTAATGCTTGGGGCGACCGACCCTGGGCTTGGCCGCCGCGTCGCGCAGCTGCTGCCGCGTGGCTCCTCCCTGACTGGCGAATTTCTCGATGAGCGCGGTCATTTTTTCAGTCGTGTCCTGCCGAACAACCTGCAGCAGCAACGACTTAGACGAAATGTCGGCCAGCCGACACAGGTTGCGGACCTCCTCGGGCATGGCCGTCAGCGCGAGGGATTCGGTGACCGCCGTGCGCGACTTCCCGAGCCGCCGCGCCAGATCTTCGTGCGTGTACCTGCACCGTTCGGCCAGGCCGTGGAGCGCCTCCGCCTCTTCGAACGGGGTCAGGTCTTTCCGCTGCAGGTTCTCGATCAGGGCGAGCTCGATCACTTCCGCGTCGTCCACCTCCCGAATCACGACCGGGAGCTCCCGGAGCCCGGCTTGGACCGACGCCTGATAGCGGCGCTCCCCGGCGATGATCTGGAAGCGCTCGCCGGCCTGCCGCACGATGAGCGGTTCGATCACCCCTTTCTCCCCAATCGAGGCGATGAGCTCCGACAGGTCCCCCATCACCTGCCGCGGCTGGTTCGGGTTGGGGTCGATCTGGTCGATCTGCACCAGGCGGCCGACCGGCGTCCCGGCCGACGCGGCCAGCGCCTCCACATAATGCTCGTCGTGACGCATCGTGATCGACTCTGGCAACCCGCGTCTAGGCACGGTCGATGACCTCCTCGCAGAGCCGATAGTACTCGGATGCTCCGGTCGATTGCGGCGCGAACGTGAAAATGGATTCCTTGTACGCGGGACTCTCCTCGAGCCGCACGCTCTTGGTGATGACCGTGCGAAACACTTTTCCCCCAAAGACCTTTTCGATCTGGGCCCGGATATCCCGCGCCAGCGCGGTCCGCTTGTCGTGCATGGTCACGACCACCCCGAGAATCCGGAGGGCGGGGTTGGGTCGTGCCCGGACCTTCTCGATGGTCTCCAGCAGGTCGTCGGTGCCCTCGAGGGCGAAGTACGACGACTGGATGGGAATGAGGAGGTGCGTCGCCGCCACCAGCGCGTTGACCGTCAGCAGCCCGAGCGTGGGGGGGCAATCGATGACCACCTGGGGATATGTCGACCGGAGCGGATCGAGCTTGTCTTTCAGGCGGAAGTGCGCGTCCATCTCGCCGACCAGCTTCGCCTCGAGCTTGGCCAGCGCGATGCGGGATGGCGCAATCGACAGGTTCGCGAGCGGCGACGGCAGAATCACGTCGGCGAGCGCCACCAGCGGATCGGCAATCGCGTCGTACACGCTCCGCGTCACCGCCGGCATGTCGAGGAACGACATCGTGCTGTTGGCCTGCGGGTCGAGATCGATGAGGAGCGTCCGGCGGCCACGAAGCGCCAGGGCCGCTGCGAGGTTGATGGCCGTCGTGGTCTTGCCGACGCCGCCTTTCTGGTTGGCGATTGCGACGATCACGGGGTGCAGGGATTGTACGCCGAACGGCCGGTCGGGCCCAAGCGAGAAGCGCGGGGTGCGCTCGACTACATCTTGTACTTGCCGAGGTCCTCGGGATCCAGGCTCTCGAGCCACTTGTGCAACCGGTCGGCGTCCGCCTGCTCCGAGGAGAAGTCGATCGGCTTGGCGTGGTCGATGACCGAGTCCTCGACGAAGATCGGCGCCCGGGTGCGCAGCGCGAGCGCGAGCGCGTCGCTCGGCCGCGCGTCGATCGCGAGCGTATCGCCGTTCAGATGGAGGTAAATGAGCGCAAAGAACGTGTTGTCCTGCAGATCGCAGACCACGACCTTCTGGACCGTCGCCTTCAGGTCCTGAATCACGTTCCGCAGCAGGTCGTGCGTCATCGGGCGAGGGGTCGCGACGTTTTCGATTTGAAGCGCGATCGCGTTGGCCTCGAAGATGCCGACCCAGATGGGGAGCACACGCTGCCCGTCCTTGTCGCGCAGGATGACAATCGGCATGTTCGTGACAGGATCGACCATCAGCCCCTTGATGGTCATTTCGATCTGCATGGCTGCTACCTTCCCGCGTCCTGCACAGTAGGCGCGACCGCGCGGCCTGTCAAGCGCTCCACCCTCCGGAGGTCGCCGACTCGACCACCGACCCCCGCGATCGGGCCGGCGACAGGCTTGCGGTGTCGGCTGGCGGCGCCTCACTCGCCAGACCTTCGCGCGGCCTGCCCGACGCCTGCCCCCACACGCTGTGCGCACCCGCCCGCTCGATGCGCACCGTCACCGTTCGCCCGGTCCAGGCCGCGGGCCCAGGCACATTGACCACGACGTTCTGGGAGGTGCGGCCCGACAGCTCCGTCTCCCGCCGGCGGCTGGCGGCGTCGATGAGAACCTCGACGTCGCGACCGACCAGGGCTTCGTGCAAGTCGAGCTGGATCGCGCGCTGCACGCTCTGCAGCGCCACGATGCGTCTCGTCTTCTCTGCCTCCGGGACGTCGTCGGGCAGCCGTTTCTCGGCGAGCGTCTGCGGACGTGGGGAGTACTTGAACGAAAACATGCTGTGGAAGCGCACGCGCGACGTCAGCGACAGTGTGTCGTCGAAATCCGCGTCCGTTTCGCCCGGGAATCCGACGATCATATCGGTTGATAGCGCCACCTCCGGCAGGGTCTCCCGTATGCGGTCCACCAGCGTCAGGTAGCTGTCGCGCGTATAACGCCGTCGCATCGCGTCCAGCACGCGCGTCGATCCCGACTGCACCGGCACGTGCACGTGACGGCAGACCTTCGGCAGCCTGCGCATCCCTTCCAGAAAGCGAGGCGAGAAGTGGCGCGGGTGCGGACTCGCAAACCGGATTCGCTCGATCCCGGGGATCTCATGGATGGCCTCGAGTAGTCCCGTGAAATCACAGTCCAGCTCGTCGGGCGCCGAATAGTGATTCACGATCTGGCCAAGGAGCTGGACTTCGCGGTGCCCGGTGTCGGCCGCCTCGCGGATTTCGCGCAGGATGTCGGCTTTGGGGCGCATCCGCTCGTGGCCACGCGTGTACGGCACGACGCAGAAGCTGCAGAATTCATTGCAGCCCTCGATGATGGTCACGTAGGCCTTGACCGGGTCGCTTCGCCGGGCCACACCCAGGGGGAACGTGACGTCCTCGTGCGGATCCAGATCCACCACCGGCCGCCGCTCCGCCGACGCGCGATCCGCGAGCATCGGCAATCGCCGGATGGCTTGTGTCCCCAGGACGAGGGAGGCGATCCCGCCCGAGCGCTTCAGGATGGCCTCGCCTTCCTGCTGGGCCACACACCCGGCGACCGCCACGAGCGGGGGGACCCCGGTCTGGGCTCCGAGTTGGCGCAATTCCCCCAGCCGGGTGTACAGCTTCTCCTCCGCCCGCTCGCGCACGCTGCAGGTGTTGATCACGACCAGATCGGCGTCACGCGCCTCCTCGGCGGGCTCGTAGCCAGCCTGTTCGAGCAGGCCAGCCATGCGTTCGGAGTCGTGAACGTTCATCTGGCAACCGAACGTCTCGATCAGATACTTTCTCGCCATAGTGTCTCAGTTCTTGTCACCCCGAGCACGCGGCGCCGGCCGCCGGGTCGCCTTTTCCGTCCTGCGTACTCCCAACAGATCCCTGTGCCCGGGGCCCTTGGCCCGGAGGGTTTCGCTTTCGCCCTTCGATGTCTCTTCGTCTTTCGCCTGGCTCCCGGTCCCGGAGGAGCGCCGGCCATCTAGCATCTCTCGGGCCGACGCCTGGATCGCCTCGGTGATCCCCTCGCCGCCGAGCATGCGGCTGATCTCACTGACGCGCCCCGCGTCGTCCAGGCGGGCCACGGTCGTCTTCGTGCGTCCCCGGTCTACGCGCTTCGTAATCGCGAAATGAGTATCGGCGTATGCCGCGATCTGTGGCAAGTGCGTGATGCACAGCACCTGGAAGGCGGAGCCGAGCGCGCGTAGTTTCCGGCCGACGACGTCGGCAATGCGTCCCCCGATTCCAGCATCCACCTCGTCGAAGATCAGGCCCGGAGCGGCGGAGCTCGGCTGGCGTTCGAACGCGTCGCTGAACTCGTGGCGCGACGTGGCCGTCAGCGTCTTGATCGCCATCATGATGCGCGACAGTTCCCCCCCGGACACGATGCGGGCCAGCGGTCGGAGCTCCTCGCCGGGATTCGGGGACACGAACAGCTCCACGCGATCCAGGCCGTCTGCGGTCCACGCGTCCTCGGCGAGCGATGGGACAAAGCGCACGTCGAACTGCGTTCGCTCCATGGCCAGCTCGCCGAGTAAATGTTCCACTTGCGGTACGAACCGAGCGGCAGCTTCGCGGCGAGCGGTGCTCAGTCTTTCGGCAGCGGCAAGATAGGCACGCCGCGCGGTCTGGCGCTGCTTGTCGAGCTCGACCAGCCGCTCGTCGCACCGCTCGAGATCGACCAACTCCCGGCGCAGCGCCTCGCGGCGGCCGATGGCCTCGGGCAGACTTGGCCCATACTTGCGTTTCAGCCGCTCGATGAGCGCCAGGCGCTCCTCCACCTGCTGCAGCCGCGCAGGAGAGGCCTCTCTTGCGCTCGCGTACTGTCGCAGAAAGAGCGCCAGATCCTCGAGGCGCGCCTTTATCTCCTCGCGTGAGTCCACGTACGCGTGGAACTGCGGATCGATTGTCGCCAGTTCGGCCACTCTCCGCCAGACGCCTCCCAGCGTCGCCAGCACCGCATCGTCTCGTTCGTACAAGAGGGCGTAGCTCTCGGCACAAAGACGCTCGACACGTTCGGCACTCGCGAGCACGTGGCGGGTCGTCGTCAGCTCATCATCCTCCAACAGGCGCAAAGCAGCGCGATCGAGCTCGGCCAGCTGGAATGTGACCACGTCCTGCCGGGCGCCCCGGTCTGCCGCCGCCCGCTTGTGCCGCTCCTCCTCTTCACCCGCACGTCGAAGGGCGTCGAAGGTCGACGCCACAGGGCCGCGGAGTCCGTCCAGCCTGGCGTAGGTATCGAGGACGGCCAAGTGGGTGGACGGATCCATGAGGGTCTGGTGCTCGTGCTGGCCGTGCAGCTCGATCAGTTTGGAGGAGAGGTCCTTGAGCGCGCCGGCCGTCGTCAGGTCGCCATTCACGAAGGCCCGGCTTCGGCCCTGCGCGGTGACCTCGCGCCGGACCACGAGCTCCTGCCCTTCTCGCTCGAAGATGGCCTCGACGGTCGCCGTCTCCTCGCCGGTCCGCACCAAGTCTCCTGACGCGCGCCCTCCCAGGAGAAGTCCGACCGCCTCGACGAGAATCGACTTGCCGGCTCCAGTTTCGCCCGTCAGCACGTTCAGCCCGGCGTCGAATTCGATTTCGACCGAGTCGATGACCGCCAGGCGCCTAACGCTGAGGAAACGGAGCATCTCTAAGGAAGAGAACTCCAATCGTAACATAGGTTTGACAGGGTTTTCACGTCGTGTTACAGTTCTGCATGTTCACAGGCCGGGGAGCCTGCCCCGGTGGCGCTGTCCCAGCGGCGCACAACTGATGTCCGGGAGGACCGTTTGCGCACGCTTGGATACCCGAGTATCGCCTTGCTTCAGCAGGCGCAAGGCGGGGCCGCGGCCGATAGCTCCGGATCGACATTTCTCGACTTGGTCGTCCGCTCCAGCCCCGTCTCCAAAGGCGTTCTCGTAATCCTGGGTCTGCTCTCCATCGCGTCCTGGGGCATCATCCTCTACAAGGTTTGGGTCTTTCGTCGGTCCGAACGGCAATCGTCGGCCTTTCTTGATGTCTTCCGGCGCAGCAGCAAGTTCTCCGAAGTCCAAGCGGTCTGTCGCTCGCTGGAGGCGAGCCCGCTGGTCGGCCTGTTCCAAGCGGGCTACGCCGAGCTCACGGCCCAGCTTCGTCAGACCGCGCCAGCGGAGCTCACCGACAGCACCAGTCCCCGCACCGCTGGCGCTCGTCCTACACTCAAGAGCCTGGCCGCTCTCGACCGGGCACTGTTGCGCGCGTCGGCGATCGAGGTGAACAAGCTGGAGCACCGGATTCCCTTTTTGGCGACGACTGCGAGCGTCGCGCCGTTCGTCGGTCTGTTTGGCACGGTCGTTGGCATCATGATGGCATTCCAGGGCATCGGTCAGACAGGTTCCACGAGTCTGGGCGTCGTGGCGCCCGGGATTGCGGACGCGCTGGTGGCGACAGCCGCAGGCCTGGCGGCCGCGATTCCGGCTGTCGTCGCTTACAACCACCTCTCGAACCGCGTCCGGCTGTTTGCGGCCGAGATGGACGATTTCGCGATGGAATTTCTGAACATCGCCGAAAGGAACTTTACGTAGTCGGCGATCGCCGGAGACTGGCGACCGCTTCGACGTGAGATCGGTATGCCGAAGGTTCATTCAACCGGGAGCGGAAGGGTCGGTAGGGGCCGTCGGGTGGCGACCTCTCTGGCCGAGATCAACGTCGTCCCTCTCGTCGACGTCATGCTGGTGTTGCTCATCATTTTCATGGTGACGGCGCCGATGATTCAACGTGGCGTGGATGTGAATCTACCCGTGGCTCGACGCGCGAGCGCGGTCGAGGGCGAACGCCTCTTCGTCACGGTGCCGGCGTCATACCGAAAGGACGGTCTGCTGTACCTTGGCGACGAGCGCGTGCGGGTGGAGGCGTTGCAGGAACGCGTTCGCCAGAGGTTGGCGACGCTGGCCGACAAGCAGGTGTATCTTCGCGGTGATGGGGCGGTGCAGCTGCAGGAACTGATGACCATTTTTGATCGGCTGACGGACGCCGGCGTGGAAAAGGTCGCCATCGTCACCAAGGCACCGGGAGAGCTGTAGGTGGATGTCGCCGACGTTCTGCGCGATCGCATGCAGGAGTCCGGCGGGCTCGACCGGATGGTGGCCGTGTCGGCACTCGTCCATGGCTTCGCCCTTGCCGCGATCATCCTGGCACCGGGCGGCTGGCTGCCGCGGCGCACTGTCCAGCCGAAGACGGTGATGACGGTGACGCTTGGCGGCGGGAACGGCGGGCCTGCAAACGGCGGCATGACGGCGATTGGCGGCCGTGCGGTCCAGGCTCAGACGCCGCCCGAGGCGGCGAAGATACCCGAAGCCATCCGACCGCCGGCGGCGAAGACTCCGGCGATGACCGTGCCGGTTCCCAGCAAGGCCCCGACCAAGACTGCCCCTCCCCCGCCGGTGAAGGAGGCCCCGAGTGATGCCCGTGGCCGCACGCCGACGCGCGGAGTGGAAACGCGTTCCGGGTCGGCCCTCGCCGAGACGGGCGCCCGCGGGCAGGGGTTTGGCCTTTCGACGAGCGGCGGCACCGGAGGGAATTCGCGACTCGACGTCGCCGATTTCTGCTGCCCCGACTACTTGGTGCTGATGGTCGAGAAGATTCGGGCCAACTGGAACTCCCGAGCGGAAGTGGCCGGCGAGACCATCGTGAAGTTCGCAGTCCAGCGCGACGGCACGATTGCGGGCGCCGAAGTGGAGAAGCAGAGCGGCTACACGGCGCTCGATATCAGCGCGCTCCGAGCGGTCGTCGCGGCGCATCAGCTGACACCGCTGCCGACCGCGTTTCCGAATCCCACACTGACCGTCCACCTCAATTTTCAATACACACGATGAAGCGGACACTCCTCGTCACGGCCGCGGCGTTGCTCGTTCTCGCGAGCCTAGCCGCCCAACAACCGCCGGCCAAGACACCCTCGCCGCCGCCGCAGCAACAGCCGAGTGAGGTCAGCACCACAATCGCGAGCGACCAGGCGGGCGCGCCGCCGCGCTTTGCCGTGCCCGAATTCATTGCGCTGCCGAGCGAGGGAGCGGCCCCCAACGCTCGACCCGACGCCGAAGTCGCCGACGCTGCCCGAACGATCGGGCGTGTGCTGTGGGACGATCTGACGTTCGAGCGGGAGTTCGCCCTCCTGCCGCGCGACATCCACAGCACGGTTCCCGCGGCCACGTCGATGCTCGACGTGCCGTTCGACCGATGGCGCGAGTTGAACGCCGACGGTGTCATGGTCGGCACCGTGCAGAAGACGGCGACCGGGGTGCGCGTCGAAGCGCGCCTGTTCAACGTCCGGACGCGCCAGTCAGCCTTCGCGCGAGAATACAGCGGCTCGATCGCGAACGCACGGCTCTACGCGCACACGATTGCGGACGAACTTCATCAGCAGCAGCGGGCGTTGCGCGGCGTCGCGCGGACGAAGCTGACGTTCAACTCCGACCGCGACGGCGAGCGGCTGAGCGGCACGGTGGAAACCCGCGGCGCCAAGGAGATCTACATCTCAGACTACGACGGCGAAAACCAGCGCCGAGTGACCACGCAGCGGTCCCTCAACATCACGTCGACGTGGTCGCCCGACGCCCGGTCGATTGCGTACACCTCGTACCGACGCGGCGCCCCGCAGATTTTCGTGTCCAACATTTACCAAGGCACGCTCGAGGAGCCGACCCAAGGCAGCACCGGGCAGAACTGGCTGCCGGCATGGTCTCCCGACGGGACGCGTCTGGCGTTTGCCACGACGAGGGACGGGAATTCGGAAATCTACGTCATGAACCGCGACGGCTCGAACCTTCGCCGGCTGACCACCAATCCGGCGATCGATGTCTCGCCGACCTGGTCTCCCTCGGGTACGCAGATCGCGTTCAACTCGGACCGAACAGGCACGCCGCAGATTTGGGTCATGGGGGCGGACGGTCTCCAGCAGCGGCAGCTCACCCACGAACCGTACGCGGACCGTCCAACCTGGTCCGCGGCGCCCTTCAACGAGGTGGCCTATACGGCTCGAACAGGGCCGGGGAACGACCTCAAGATCCTCGAGCTGGGAACGGGGCAGGTGAGGCAACTGACCTTCGGAGAGGGGTCGAACGAAAGCCCCACGTTCGCTCCAAACGGGCGGCACCTCGCGTTCATGTCGACCCGCGCCGGGAAGGCCCAGATCTTCACCGTGGCACGGGACGGTCGAGATCTTCGGCAAGTGACGAAGAGCGGCAACAATTACCAGCCGGATTGGTCCAAGTAGGACCGGGCTCACAAAGAGACCCGGTCGTACCCCGTGGCGGGGTCGGGAGCCAGGAGAGAGCCGATGCGACGAACGGTCATGAGCGGTGCGGGTATCGCGTTGGTGATGCTGTCGGCGGCGATGGCGATAGCGTGCGGCGAGAAGAAGCCGCCGGTCGCCAGACCCCAGCCCCCTCCCCCCCCGCCCTCGGCGGCCACCTCCGCCTCCCGCCCGCCGACGCCTCCCCAACCGGTCTCCGAACCGACCGTCGTGCCGCCGGAACCCGTGCGGGACGACGCGATTGCGTCTGCCTCGCTCGACGAGCTGAACCGCAGTTCTCCGTTGAGGCCGGCCTTCTTCGACTACGATAGCAGCGAGCTGTCGGCCGAGACGCAGCAGGCGCTGAACGCCAACGCCGGGGTGCTCAGGCGGTACCCGGGTTGGACGGTGACGATCGAAGGACATTGTGACGAGCGCGGGACGGCTGAGTACAATCTAGCCTTGGGGGAGCGCCGCGCGGGGGCGACGCGGGCGTATCTCATCTCTCTTGGCATTTCCGCGGATAGGCTGCGCACGGTCAGCTACGGAAAGGAGTTTCCCTTCGAACCTGGGCACGACGAGGCAGCCTACGCGAAGAACCGGCGGGCCCATTTCGTCGTGACCGCGAAGTGAACTCACACAGTGACCTTATGAAGATCAGCATCTCATGTGTGCTGCTTGCGGCGTTCATCGTGGCAGCCAGCGGCCCGACGTACGCCGCCGACAAAGAGCAGCGGCAGATGATGGCCGACCTCAGGATTCTGCAGGAGCAGTCTCAGCAACTCCAGAATCTGTTGGCCGCGTTGACCGAGGCCTTGAAGGCGGTCAACGCCCGGCTGGACGAGCAGGCGGGCACGAACCGCAAGGCGTTTGCAGACGAAAAACTCGCCATCGACACGCTCACTGGCGACCTGCGGGTCGTGCGCGAGAAAGTCGACGACAACAACGTGCGCGTCGGTTCTCTGTCGCAAGAGCTCGACGCTCTGCGCCAGACAGTCGCGGCGGCGGCAGCGGCAGCCGCCAGCGCAGCACGACCGACCGCCGTCGAACTTGACGCCGGCGCGGTGGTCGCGCCACCCGCGGACCCGCTTCCTCCGGTCCCAACGGGCGCGGCGGCGGTCGGCGCATCTCCCAAGAGGCTTCTGGACAGCGCGATGGCCGATTACTACGCGGGACAGTACGATCTCGCGGTCATCGGTTTCGAGTCCTACATCAAGACCTTCCCCCAGTCGCAGGACGCCGATGACGCGCAGTACTACGTCGGCAATTCGTACTTGAACCAGGGCAAGTACGAGCGGGCCGTCGAGGCCTACAACCTCACGATTCGAAACTACCCCAAGGGCAATGTGATTCCGGACGTCTACTACAAGCTGGGCACGGCCCTCAAATCGCTGAAGCAGGCCGAGAAAGCCCGCGATGCGTTCAGTTTCGTGATCAAGAACTATCCTGACACCCAGGCGGCAACGTTGGCGCAGCAACAGGTGCAACAGCTGCCAGCGCAGAAACCGTGAGGCCATCGACCTCCCGAAGGAACCTATGGGCAGCGTCAACAAGGTGATTCTGGTGGGCAATCTCGGACGGGACGCCGAATTGCGTTACACCCCAGGGGGCGCGGCGGTCGCGACCCTCAACATGGCAACGACCGAGGTGTGGAACGACAAGGCCGGCCAACGGCAGGAAAAGACCGAGTGGCATCGTGTCGTGCTCTGGGGGAAGTCAGCCGAGTCGCTCACCGAGTACCTCACGAAAGGTAAGCAGATCTACGTCGAAGGTCGTCTGCAGACCAGGCAGTGGGACGACAAAGACGGCAACAAGCGCTACACCACCGAGATTCGTGGCGATCGAGTGGTGCTGCTCGGAGGCGGTGGCGCGCGTAGCGCCTCGGTGGAGCGCAGCACCGACGCGAGTGCGCCGGCCCCAGCTCCGGAGATCTCGGGGCCTCTCACCGACGACGACATTCCGTTCTAGGGCGTCGGATTGGCTCGCCCGTAGCGATCTTCCAGGCGCACCACATCGTGCAGCTCCGGGGTCGAGACTTCGAAGATGTCGCTGTCTTCCAGTGCCGTCATGCGGTGGACGGTCCCGGGCGCGATGTGCACCCGCTCGCCCGGCAGCATCTCCCGGCCGACCAGCTCCTGACCCTCCTGAATCTCGAACAGCAGACGGCCGGAGTGGAGATAGATCGTCTCGTCCTTCACGTTGTGGTATTGCAGGCTCAGCGCGTGGCCGGCGTTCACGTGAATGAGCTTCCCCACGTAGCGCTCGGTCTTTGCCCAGTGCAGTTCGTAGCCCCAGGGTTTCTCAACACGGGTCACACTAGCGGCCACACCGGTCTCCTTGTTGGCGCTGAGCGCACGTTGCGCGCGAAAGCGCGTCAGGCGGGTCTCGCAATCGCTGCCCGCGCCTGCCCCAAGAACTGGCGCCCGCGCCTCATCCGATCGAATAGCGGCCTAGGGCGGCCAACAGCTCCTGCTCGATCTCGTCGACCGTCGACAGCCGCAGGATCCGCCGTGCGAGCGCTGCCAGCTGGTCTCTTCTCACCTCGGACAGCACCTGTTTCGCCACGCCGATCGCGCCCGGGGTCATACTGAAGTCTGTCAATCCGAGTCCGACGAGCAGCGTCAGCAGCGCCGGGTCCGAGGCCATCTCGCCGCAGAGCGACACAGGAATTCGCCGGCGCGCGGCGGCACGTCGCACCGCCACAATCACCCGCAGGATCGCCGGGTGGAGCGGTTCGTACAACCGCGACACCCGTTCGTCGGCGCGGTCGACCGCCAGGCAGTACTGAATCAGGTCGTTGGTGCCGATCGTGAAGAAGTCGACTTCCCGGGCCAGGAGGTCCGCCGTGTACGCGGCCGCGGGAATCTCGATCATGACGCCCACTGGAACGCGCGGCGTGGGCTCGCCGACCGCGGCCAGCTCGGCCGTCGTGTCCGCCACGAGGCGCCGCGCCTCCCGCAGCTGCTCCACGCTGGAAACGAATGGAAACATGATCCGCAGCGTCCCGTGACGTGAGGCCCGTAACAGGGCGCGAATCTGCGTCCGGAACAGATCGGGTTGCGCGAGGCTCAGACGCAGGCCCCGGAGCCCCTGCCGGGTGCTCCGGTCCTGCTCCGCAACCCAGCTGCCGCCGAGCGCCCGATCCGCCGCGCGCGAGGCGAGCTGATCTTCGTCCACATCGAACGTGCGGACGGTAACAGGGCCGGGCGCCATCCCTTCGAGCATGCGCCGATACACGTCGTATTGCTGCTCTTCGGTCGGGATGGGGTGGCCGCCCGTCAGCAAGAACTCCGATCGGTACAGTCCAATGCCTTCGGCGCCGGCATATCGTGCAGCCGCCACGTCGTCGGGAAATTCGATGTTGGCTTCCAACCGAATGTTGACGCCGTCGGCGGTCCGCGCCCTCTGACGTCGGTCGGTGTCGGCCATCGCCCCCGGTCGGCCGTCGTCCGCGCTCCGCGCGACCCGCGCGAGCGTTTCTTCGTCCGGATCGATGACGAGCTCGTTCCTGGTGGCGTCGATCACCACGAGCTGACCGGCCTGCACGAGGTGACTTGCCTCGTGCAGCCCCACAACGGCCGGGACCTCGAGCGACCGCGCAAGAATGGCCGTGTGGTAGGTGCGGCTGCCAGCATCGGTCGCGAAACCCCGTACCTTCGTCCAATCCACCTGAGCGGCCAGCGACGGCGTCAGTTCGTCGGCAATGAGCACCGACGACTCCTCGACCTCGCGCAGCAGGTCGCGCGTCGTAGCCAGACCGTGCCGCAGATTCATCTTGAGCCGACCCACGAGGTCCGCCACGTCACCCTTGCGCTCGCGCAGGTACGCATCGGAGACGTCGTCGAACACCGCACTGACCTCATCGAACGCCTGCTGCAGGGCCCACTCGGCATTGACGCGTTGCTCGCGCACGATCGTCTCGGCGCGAGGCACGAGCATGGGATCCTCCACCATCAGCAGCTGGGCATCGAACAGCGAGGCGAGCTCAGGGCCCCGGCGGCGGCCGACGCGGGCGCGGATGTCGCCGAGCTGCTGTCGCGACCGCTGGCGGCTGCGATCGAGCCTCGCGAGCTCGTGGTCGATGCGTTCGGGCGCAATTTGGTAGCGCAGCACCTGTGCGCGTTGAATGAGAATGACGGCTCGGCCGCACACCGCGCCAGGCGAGACCCCGATGCCCTTCAATCGTTGCATGCGTCCTCGCCGAACCCGGTCTCAACCAGTATCGCAAGCGCGTCGACTGCCGCCTGCTCGTCGGATCCGTCTGCAGAAATGGTAATCGTCGAGCCGCGAGCCGCCGCGAGCAGGAGAATGCCCATGATGCTCTTGCCATCCATCTCGCGGTCGTGCCGGGCCACCCGCACCCGCGCTTCGAAGCGCGTGGCGAGATGCACGAACTTGGCGGCGGCGCGCGCATGCACGCCGAGCTGGTTCACAATCATCACCGAACGCGACGTCATCGCCGGCCGCCCGAACGTAGGTTCAGAGCCGTCGGGCTATCCGGCAGCCGGCCCGAGTTCGTGAGCCCGCGCAGGTCGTCACCTACCCGTCGTGCACGCGCTCCGGTGTCCCGGAATCGCCTGACGGTCATGACCCGCCGGAGCCGAGGCGCCCGGATGGCGTAAGCGGCCGCGGGGACGCTACACATGGCTGTTCTCTGACCTCAAGAGATCGGACGCCACCCAGATCGCGTTCCGCCCATGGTCCCGCATCTCTCGGGCCACGGCGAGCAGGTCTTGCGAGCTCCTGAGGGAAGCCAGCTTGATGACCATCGGCAAGTTGACGCCGGTAATGACCTCGATGCAATTGGTCTCGAGGAAGGTCATGCCCAGGTTCGACGGGGTGCCGCCGAACATGTCCGTCAGCAGCAGCACGCCTGCATCGCCCCGCACGCGTTCGATCGCCTGCGCGATGTCCTCGCGCGCGTCGTTGACATCGTCGTGCCAGCCGATCGACACCGCGGCGAACTGGGGTAGGTCGCCCACGATCATTTCCGCGGCGTTGACCAGCTCGGTGGCGAGCTGTCCATGCGTGACGACGACGATGCCAATCATAGCCGTCGATCGTACGATGAAATCGTCGCCAGAGGGAGGACGGTCGCGGCCGGCTCATCCGGTCTGGCCGCCTGATCTCGTCCGGCGGTGGCCCTACCCACGACCGATGTCCCGATGGCGGATCCGGACCCGCACGCCGGTGGCGGTACTGAGCGCGCGCCGAAGTCGTTCGGCGATCATGACAGAGCGATGCCGCCCTCCGGTGCAGCCGATGGCAACGGTGAGATAGCTCTTGCCTTCGGCGACGTAGTACGGCATCACGTAACTTAAGTAGCCTTCGAGACGCTCGATGAATTCTCGGGTCGAGGCGTCTCGCTCCATGAACACGGCGACTGCCCGGTCTCGTCCGCTACGCTGCCGGAGCGCCGGCACGAAGTGAGGATTCGGCAGGCACCGGACGTCGAACACCAGATCGGCATCGACCGGGAGCCCGTGCTTGTAACCGAAGCTGAGCATCGTCACGACCAGTCGTCCCCGCGGGCGACCGCGAGGCAGGCGCATGAAGAAATGCCGCAGTTCATGGGTCGTCATGTCGGAGGTGTCGACGATGGCGTCGGCCATCTTGCGAATCGAGACGAGGCGGCTGCGCTCGTCGCGAATGCCCTCGCTTGCCGATCGGCCCGGCGCGAGCGGGTGCGGCCGGCGCGTCTCGCTGAAACGACGTACGAGCGCGGCGTTGCTCGCTTCGAGGAAGATGAGCAGCGGATTGAGCCCGCGCATCGTCCGGAGTCTGCGGAAGACCTTCGGAAACGACGACAGGAAGTTCCCTTCCCTCACGTCCACCACGATCGCCACCTTCTCGATGGCTCCATCACGAAGGGCGATTCTGGCGAGCGTCGGAATGAGGGTCGTCGGCAGGTTGTCGACGCAGAAGTAACCCAAATCCTCCAGCGCGCGAATGGCGTGGGACTTGCCGGCGCCGGACAGGCCGGTCAGCACGATGAACGGCCTGCCGGCCTTTCCGTCACCCCCTGCTCGCTTGCCCTGCGCCCGTCGCTTCTTCGGCTGTGGCGGGCTCACTGTGCCCCTCCCGGATCGAGGTCCTCGTCCTCGTCGTTACCCGCCTCGGGGGGGCGATCGGACGCCCGGCGCAGCGACTCGTCCAAACGGTCGGCCAGGAGTCGCGCCGCGTGGTGGCCGCGAGCGCGCAAGAGTTGATTGCGTGCGGCGACCTCCACCAGAATCGCGGTGTTCCGGCCAGGCGCGACGGGCATCCGAATGAGCGGTACCCGCAGCCCGAGGATGTCGTAGAACTCATCGTCGAGTCCGACGCGCTCGTACTCGCGGGCGGGATCCCAGCGTTCGAGCTGCACGACAAGTTCCACACGCTTCGAAAAGCGCGTCGAGGCAATGCCGAACAGCTCCTTGATGTTGATCACGCCGATTCCCCGGAGTTCCATGTGATGCCGCGTCAGCTCGGGGCAAGTGCCGATCAAGATCGTTTCGGCCCGGCGTCGGACCTCGACCGTGTCGTCGGCGACCAGGCGGTGGCCGCGGACAATCAGATCGAGCGCGCACTCGCTCTTCCCGATGCCGCTTTCGCCGGCGATCAGGACGCCAAGGCCCAGGACGTCGAGGAGCACGGCATGGATCACCGTCCGCTCGGCCAGGCTGTCTTCGAGAATCGAACTGAGCTTGGCGATCGCCGTCGGGGTCGCGATTGCGGTCTTGAGAAGCGGTAAGCGTGCGCCCTCGGCTTCAGAGACC
>JBGPJH010000041.1:0-16502 GCA_041485305.1 Vicinamibacteria bacterium
GTCGAACGACATGTCCGCCGGCAGAGCGGCGCGCGCGGCGTCGAAATACTTCATCACGCTCAGTGTCGAAAACTGCGGCGCCAGGGGAATACCGACGAGGCGCGAAACGCCGACAGAAGCGAGCTGACCGATCGCATCTTTGATGAACGGCTTCCAGTTCCGCATGCCGACGGCCACGGGCACCTCGGGGCCGAGCCGGTGTCGAAGCGCCTCGGCCTGCGCGAACGTGAGCCTCGTCAGGGGCGAGCATCCGCCGATGGCCTCGTAGTTGTGCCGCATCTCCGTGACGAGCTCGGGAGAGGGCGGCCGCCCCCCGCGGACGAGGCGCAGGTATTCGGGCATCTCGTCGAGCGACGACGGAGTGCCGTGAGCCATCAGCAGCACGCCGGTGCTCATCGCCGCGTTGTCTGGTGAACGTGCTGTGCGAGCGCCTGGACGCGTTCGAGCGGCGTCGATGGGAGAATGCCGTGGCCGAGATTGAAGATGTGCCCCGGCCGTCCACCGGCGCGCTCCAGCACGTCGTCGGCGCCGGCCAGCACGCGGTCGATGGGGCCCAGAAGCAGCGTCGGGTCGAGGTTGCCCTGCACGGCCCGGTCGTGGCCGATTCGTTGCCAGGCCTCGTCGAGCGGCGTTCGCCAGTCGACGCCGATAACGTGCCCCCCAGCCTCGCGCAGTTCGTGCAGGATCGCCCCGGTGCCGACGCCGAAATGAATCGTCGGCACGTCGAACGGGGAAAGCGCCTCGAAAATGCGGCGGGTGTGGGGCAGGATGAACTCACGGTAGTCCCGTGCGTCGAGCGCACCGACCCACGAGTCGAAGATCTGAACCGCATTAACGCCCGCGTCGACCTGGGCGACGAGATAGTCCGCGACGATGTCGGCCAGCAGCGAACAGAGACGATGCCAGGCGGCGGGCGCGCCGTACATCATTGCCTTCGTGCGCGCGAACGTGTTCGAGTGTCCTCCCTCGATTGCGTACGACGCGAGCGTAAAGGGGGCTCCGGCGAAGCCGATGAGCGGGACTCGGCCGGCCAGCTCGCGGGTGACTTGCCGGATGGCCGTGAGCACGTGCGACAGCGACTCGCGCGGCTCGAAACGATGGAGCCGATCGACATCGGCTTCGTCCTGAATGGGATTCTCAATGGCCGGGCCTTCGCCCTGGACGAAGTCGAACCTGATTCCCATCGGCTCGAGGGGTAGGAGGAGATCTGAGAAGAGGATGGCCGCGTCCACTTCGATTCGCCGGACCGGCTGCATTGTTACCTCAGTCGCCAAGTCCGGCGTCCGGCACATCTCGAGGAGGGAATACCGTTCGCGCAGGGCGCGATATTCCCTCATGTACCGACCAGCCTGGCGCATGAACCAGACAGGAGTCGCGTCAACCGGTTGCAAGCGGCAGGCTCGAAGAAACCGAGACCTGGCGCCCGTCAGAGCGTCACCTTGAGGAGATCGCGTGCGAGTCCGGCCAGGTCGTCCAGCCACAGGGGTTTGAATCTGAGTTCGGCGCCCAGTTGCCGAAGCTCGGCCGACATGGCGTCGCCGAGAAAGTAGTCGCCGGTGACGATAGCGACCGGCGTGTCCTGCTGGTTGACGCTCGCCCGAAGGCGGCGCAGGAATTCCAGCCCGTCCATCAGTGGCATCCTGAGGTCCAGTATGATCGCGTCCGGATGGTGTTCCTCAGCCTCGCGAAGGCCGCTTTCTGCGCTCGCCGCGATCCTCACGTCGTAGCCTTGCTGCCGAAGCATCCGAGCGAAAGTCTGAGCCACACCTTCATCGTCGTCGACGATCAGAATGGTGGCCGCTTTGCGATCAGAAAGAAGCAGCGTCATCCGCGTTATTGTACCTGACCGGCTGGCCAGTCCCAGGGCCAAGACATACCCGTGTTACACTTAGGGGTTTTTATGCCGGGTGTATCCAATCGTCTGGAGGCCTAGGTGAGCCCGATCCTGGTGCGGCCGGTCCGTGAGCAGCTCGAGCACGACCGCATTATTCGCCTGTTAGGGGTGAAATGCCGTCGTCGCTACGATGCCGGGATGAACCCAGGGACCGAACAAAATGTCGCGGTTCGCAGCGGGACCGTCGCCATGTACCCGGACCTGGTCCTCCTGTCCCCGCAGCGGGGCCGACGGCTGGAGGCCGTCGTCGAAGTCGAAACCGGCGAGTCGGTGAATCACCTGGAAGCGTTGGCCCAGTGGGCTCGCTTCGCAAAACTTCGCGGCGGCTTCCACCTGTACGTTCCGTCGACGATGGTCGATGTCGCGCGCCGGCTGTGCGAGGACAACCAGATCGCTGTGACCGAAATCTGGAGCTATCACGCGCTCGGCGAAGATGTCAGATTCACGCTGGTCCAGCGTGCCCGCGAGACGCCGGAGCCCCGTCGCGCGGCGGCGCGCCCGGCCACCGGCCACCAAAAGGTCCGAGCGCCCAAGAGGCCCGTCCGGGCGAAGGCCACCCCCAGGCGGAAAGCAGCCACGGCCAGGAAGCCCTCGCGGCCGCAAAAGCGGAAGTAGGCGTTGCCTGCTGTCAGGTTCTCCCGCGACAGGCGGGGATACGAGCACACTTACCTCGTCGACACACCGACGCACGGCGGCATGCCGGGGCCGCGCCTGCTGTACTGGTTTCGAACCCCTCCCGGGGTGAAGGTCGGAAGGCAGCCATTCGACGAGGCGACCCGTCGAGCACTGGAGGCCCAGAACCCCGGCATGACGTTCGACTGGGAAACCATCGTGTCGACGCCAATTCCGGCTCCAATTGTCGATTGGCGATCGCGTCGGCGCGCCGACCGCGCGGCCAAGGCAGGGACGCGCGTCGCGCCCGCAGTCGAGGCTTCTTCGGAAACGGATGAAGGGAAACCGGAGGAGCTGGCAGGCGTCGACTCGGAAGCTCAGGTGAAAGCAGACCTCGCCGAAAGCCCAGCGCCGCCGGTCGCCGTGCCAGCCGAGAGTCGTGCAGCCGCTGGGCGCGAGTCCGACCGGGCCGTCACCGAGGCCACCAACCAGCCGGTCGGTTCGCGCAGGCGGCGGCGGCGTGGGGGTCGGGGGCGGCAGGGCGGGAGCTCCGGCTCCGCTTGAGGGTTCCTCGTCCGAGGATGAAGATTAGGCCGGGAACGTGGCATAATCTCTCTTGCTATGACTCTGAAACTGAACGGGTTCTGTTCCAGCGTCGCGTGGGTGATCCTGGCAGCCGGTCTTTGTGCCCAAACGCCGGCGCCGGCCAAGCCGTCAGCGGACCAGCAATCCCCGACGTTTAAGGTCCAGATCGACGCGGTGACAATGGACGTCGTCACGAAAGACGACCAGGGACGGTTCGTTCCCGACCTTCGGAAGGACGAGTTCGAGATCTACGAAGACGGCGTCAAGCAGGAGATCACGTCGATGACGATGAGTCACGGAGGCCGCGTCACGAACGTTCTCGAAGCGGCCGCTCCGCCGCCGCCCGAAGGGATCATCCTGCCGCCCATGCGACGCGTCCAGGATACGTCCGGCCGGATCTTCCTGTTTTTCGTCGACGATCTTCACCTGCAGTTTCAGAACACAGCCCGGGTGCGCGATCTGTTCAAGCGGATTGCCAAGAACCTTCTTCACGAAGGGGATCTGTTTGGCATCGTCTCGAGCGGTCCCTCGTCGCTGTCGATCGACATGACGTACGATCGCAAGCGGTTCGACGAGGCGGTCAACCGGATGACCGGCAGCGGCTTGAAACCGAGCGAGATTATCCAAATGTCCGGCGGATCGGGCTCGCAGGGGCCCGCCGAGGTCCGCTACAACGCCCATGTCGCGTTCTCGACAATGCGAGAGGCTCTCGATAATCTGGAGAAGGTACGCAACCGGCGCAAGGCGTTGGTCTGGGTCAGCGAGGGCTACGACTTCAGCCCGTTCCTGGATTCCCGCATGGGGCGGCTTCAGGGTGGAGCGAACTCGCCGTTTCTACAGAATGACGCGGCCTTGACCGCCAACACCAGGATCAACGACGACGGAACGACAAGCCAGGGGCAGAACAACCAGGAACAGAACGAGCAGTTCAGCGACGCGGAATTGACCGGCGAGCTGGCCGAAATTACCCGGGCGGCGAACCGCGCGAACACTACGATCTACACAATCGACCCGCGAGGTCTCGTGGCCGGCGGGGACATCGGGGAGCAGGTCGATCCCCGCGAGTGGAACACGTTTCTCCGCAAAACGCAGGACAGCGTACGAGTGCTCGCCGAGCTGACCGGCGGTATTGCGGTCGTGAATCAGAACGACTTTGACAAGGCGCTGAAGAACATCGACGCCGCCAGCAGCGATTACTACGTGCTCGGTTACTACTCGAGCAACCCGGACCCGACGAAGCGACGGCGGCAGATCGAAGTGAAGGTGACCCGGAAGGGCGTGAGCAGCTATTCGCGAAAGGAATACGTCCTCAAGCCCTTGAAGTCTTCCGCGCCGCCGAAGCCTGCCCCGCCACCGAAGCAGAAGCCCTAGAGCGGAGCTCCGCTTTCCTCATTCTCGCATCGCCTCGGCCGGGAAGCACCTGGCCGACGGCTCCTTCCACCCGTTCGATGGCTCGGACAAGGTAGGTCTCGTCGATCTCGGCGCCGATGAAATTGAGACCCAGCCGGGCACATGCGACGCCTGTGCTTCCAAGTCCCGTGAACGGATCCATAGCCAGGTCGATCCGCGACGTGCCATGCAGACGCAGGCACTGTTCGGGGAGTCGCGACGGGAACGTCGCCGGGTGCGGCCGGTCGCGGTCCCTGCGCTGAATGGTCTCGTAGGGAACAAACCAGGTGTTCCCCCGACATCGGACGCCGTTGGCGGCCGCAAGCCAGCGGCCGATGTTCGATTGATCCTGATAGGGGACGCCGAGCGCGAGGCGGTCGACGGGGGTGTTGCCCTTCGGCGTCAGGTGGAACACGAATTCGTGGCAGTCGTTGACGTAGCGGTCGCTGTTGATTGGCTTGTAGTGCCCAACCGAAAGGTCTCGGGTCAGTTCGGCTCCGGCGCCCGCTGCGTCTCGTTCAATTGTGATGGATTTGACCCAGTGAATGATGTTCTGCAGCCGGAGATGTGGGCGTGCCGCCTGCGCGACGTCGAGCGCCGTCCAGGGATCTGACGGGCGCGCACCGACGTTCAGGAACAGGGACCCTTCGGGCTTCAGGACCCGTGCCGCCGCGGCGATCCATTCGCCCGTCCATGTGAGGTACTGCTCCGGCGTGAGGGTGTCTTGATAGGTGCGGTACCGAATCCCTAGGTTGTAGGGCGGAGACGTCACGATGACGTCGACGCTTTGAGCCGACAACCTCTCGAACACGTCGAGGCAGTCCGCGAGGTAGAAGACGCTTTCGGCGCGGTCCTTGCCCTTTAGGACCCTGTAAGGCTTTAGAACGACCACCATGCGTCCCCTCTTTTCGGCTCAGACGGGACAGTACATTAGTGCGGCCGTCAAGTCGGTAGTGGGGCGGCGCTCCAACCCGGCCGGGCTCAGTTTGGAGCAGGCGTGTCTCGGGCTGGAACCCGGGGGCTGGCCTAGGACGCCTTGCTGACCCAGGAGGCAGAGTGGCCGGAGGTGTGGCGATCGCTTGGCACGGTGTGATTGCGACGATGGCCGGAGCTGGTGCAGTGGTGGCCCTTTTCTTCGACGTAGGCAAGCTCGCGGTTGGTCGCCACCTCGCGGTAGCGTCCGAGGACGCATCCGCACGCGAGCGTGGTGAAACCGAGAAGCCGAACGAGACTCATACTGCCCTCATGAGGCTAGCGGGGCACTACCCGTGCCTGGGACCACACCGCCTTGCCGGGCGTGCAAGCGCCATGCCGGCGGAGCGTGCTTCGTGTGTGATGCAGTTACCTAGATTATCGGCGGCAGCGGCTTGTCCGCGCAGCGTTCCCGTACAGTAATTTCTCCCGGTCTTTGGATAATCGCTTCACAAGTTTGGATCCGGGACCGAGGGATAATGCGATCGCCGTGCGCGTGGTCACCGTCGACGATCTTCGTAGCGCTGCGATGGCGGTGATGCTGGGCGGGTTGCTGGCCGCCTGGCCGGCCGGCGCGCAACAGCCCGGGGCGGTGGCGTCCCTGCTGCAGCACCCAGTAGTCAAGGCCGCGCTCGACGCGGCGAAAGCCAGCGAGTCGCAGACGATCGCCGATCAGGTCCGTTTCTGCGAGGTTCCCGCGCCTCCCTTCAAGGAGGCTCAGCGGGGCGAGCTGCTCCGGGGAGAATTCGCCCGGCTCGGTCTGGAAAACGTGCGCGCGGACCGCGCCGGTAACGTGCTTGGCGACCGCCACGGCGAGGGGGGACGTCCGCACGTGGTCGTCGCTGCCCACCTCGACACCGTATTCCCCGAGGGAACCGACGTGCGCGTGACGCGGCAAGGAAACCTGCTCCGGGGTCCGGGGATCGGCGACAACTGCCGCGGGCTTGCCGTGCTTGTCGCGATCGTCCGATCCATGCGGCAAGCGAACGTCCAGACGCCAGGCACCGTCACCTTCGTGGCCAACGTGGGCGAAGAAGGACTCGGCGATCTCCGCGGGATGAAGACGCTCTTCGGCGAGACCATGAAGGATCAGATTGATCGGTTCGTGTCCATCGACAACGCGGGCATCCACGTGAGCTCGATTGGCATCGGCAGCCGTCGCTATCGCGTGACGTTTCGAGGCCCCGGTGGCCACAGCTTCGCGCAGTTCGGCTTGGCCAATCCGATCGATGCCGTCGGCCGCGCCGTCGCGAAGATCGCCGACTGGCAGGTACCCAGTCGCCCGCGCGCCACGTTCAATGTCGGCCGTATCGGTGGAGGCACGTCCGTCAACGCGATTGCGGCCGAGGCGTGGATGGAGGTCGACTTGCGCTCCGCCGATTCGGCGGCCCTCGCGACACTCGACGCCAGGTTGCAGCAGACGGTCGATGCGGCGGCCGCGGAGGAGAATGCCCGATGGGGCGTGCCGCGCATTGTCACGGTAAGCAAAGAATTGGTTGGCGACCGGCCGGCCGGCGCCCTGCCTCCCGACGCCCCCATCGTCGTCACAGCGCAGGCGGTTGCGCGGGCCCTTGGTCTTGCTGCCGCAATCGCCGAGTCGTCGAGCGACGCGAACCTGCCCATCAGTTTGAAGATTCCCGCCATCGCGATCGGTGGCGGGGGGCTATCCATTGACGCGCACGCACCGACCGAAGCGTTCGACACGACCGACTCGTGGAAGGGGACGCAGAACGCGCTGATGCTGACGATTGCCTTGGCGCAGCCTTAGAAGCCGTCAGCCGTCAGCCGTCAGCCCTCAGCTGAGAGCTGATACCTGACTGCTGCTTGAGCTGCAGGAAGTGCTGGAGCTCGACCACGCGCTGGCGTGCCGACTGCCACCGAGCCAGCGCAATCCGTGCGGCGAGGATGACATGCGCGATGCCGACGACCGTCCATTCGATTCGCACGGCGCCCGCCAGAAGAGCCGGCACAAAGTTGAACACGATTGCGATCCAGAAGTACGGCGCGAACACCGGATCGCTCCCGCGGGCCGGAAACGCTCGACCAAAGGCCATGGCCGTTTGCTCCCAGCCACGTTCTGAGGCCTCTTCGTAGAAAACCTGGATATAGCGGCCGATGCGTTCCACTCCGGTGTGGAGGGCAAACACCGCTTCGAACACCGCCGCCAAAAACAAGAGGGGAAGCAGGGTGGCCACCGGGAGCGATGCCAGGGCTGCGATCGCAACGACCAGCGCCGCCCAGGCTCCAAGCCCGGTTACGAACACCCACACCCGCGCGGTTCCCCGCTCCCGGATGGTAGCCCGGAGTGCGCGGTACTCTTCGAGTTCACGCCGAGTCATGGGACGAGCCTCGAATGACGTACGGTCTCGTCATTGTTGCACAGGGCTGCACGGCGCCGGATCGGCGACAAGACGGCGTAAAGATCGCGGCTCGGAGCCATTAAATGCTTGCGGTCCATGAATTCCTTGCTAGAATGACCCATTCGCGCTCTCCCGCAGAGGCGGAAGACTTCTACTGAGCCGGATCCTTTATCGTGCGCAAACAACCTCTGTTCTCGATCACGCGTTGCATCCTGGTCGTCGTCGGGGTAGCCGGGATCTCGGTCACCTCAGTCGACGCCGCACCGAAGGCAAAGGCGAAGAAGCATTCCGCCAGCGCTTCGTCGAGCAGCGGAACGACGGCGCCGGCAGCGGCGCGAAAGCCGCTGTACTCGGCCGAGCGTTCGCTGTCCCGCAGGGCGGTGCTCGCACGCGCACGGGCCATCGCGACCGCGCGAGAGATAGCCGAAACCCTGGTGCCCCGGTACAAAGTCGATGCCGGCGGCGACCTCGTTCCGGATCTGCGAGCCGCTGCTGCGATCATCTACGATCCCGACACCAATCAGGTACTGTGGGAGGAGCACTCACAGGATCAGCGGTCGATTGCGAGCATCACGAAGGTCATGACGGCCATTGTCTTCCTCGAAAACGATTCCGACCTGTCGGAGCTGATCACCGTCACCCGCGGCGACATGTTTCAAGCCTCGACGACGCGGTTGCGTTCGAACGATCGTGTCCAGGTCGACGATCTGCTTCACCTGCTGCTCATCGCGTCAGACAATGCCGCGGCTCGCGTGCTCGCCCGCGTGTCGCCACAGGGTTCGGTCGGCTTTGTCCAGCGCATGAACGAGAAGGCGATCGAGCTGGGCCTTCAAAGCACGCACTATGCCGACCCGTCCGGCCTGCTGTCCGACAACGTCTCGTCGGCCTACGATATGGCCCGGCTGATCGCGCACGCATCAGCCGATGACCGGATCGGGTCGATCATGCGGACGCAGGAGTACACGGCGTACACAGCTCGGCGTCCAATCACCTTCCACAGCACAAACCATCTGCTGGGCCGCGACGATGTCGATGTGCGGGCGGGGAAGACCGGGTTCATCTCCAGCGCAGGCTATTGCCTGGTAACGCTGCTGCGGCTGCCCCAGAGCGAACAGCGGGTTGCCGTCGTCGTGCTCGGCGCCCGCTCCAATGCAGGACGCTTTCTCGAAACACAGAACCTCTTCAGCTGGTTCGCGTCCAAGACACCCGCGATCTTCGCGACGAGGACGCCGACCGCGGGGCAGCAAGAATAAGCGTCCCTCAGTCGAGCACGCCGCAAGCCTCCTCAGCCTGGTCCCCCTTCATTCTGTATACCCTCGCTGAATCGCCAGCGCATCAAGCGGCAGTGTGGCGATGGAGTCGACAGCGACGAGCACCGGCCGGGCGGCGTGCCGTGCGTCGAACGCTTTCAAGTAGCGGTGGCACACGTCACACCCGTACACCCGATACTGCCCGTCGCGCGTCGCGAACGACGTGATGCGCGTGCGGTCGCCGTTGGCGCAGAACGGGCACGACAGGGGCTCGAATACCCACTGCGCGAGACATCGACCGCAGATGAGCTGCCGCTGGGCATTTGGGGTGATCACCGCAAAGTCCGGCTCCCAACCGCAAATCGGACAGTGTCCGCGGAGCCATCCCGAAAAGTCCGCGCGCTGAAGCAGAACCTCGGCGCATCGCGCGAGAAACGGCCGGAGCGACAGCACCAGCACCTGTTCGAGCATCGGCGGCGCGCCTTCCGAGATGCGCCCAAGGGGGCCGTGCTCCTCGACGCCGGACGTCCGAGCGTACCAGCCCGTCACCAGCGGCTCGAGCACGTTGCCGTCGCGACCGAGTGCGAGGATCTGCTCATGATCCGGCCGGTCCATAGCGTCGTGGCGGTGGAGGATGTCGGCGGTCTGCCGTAACGCGAGACGGAAGTCGGTCCACTCCAGCGGGATGTCGCTAAAGCGCGCGGCGGGCGATCCTGCCAGCTGCTGGGCCGCCAGACGCTGCAGATCGGTCTGAATCCACGGAAGCGGCACGCGCGCCTGCACTCGGCGTTGCAGGGCCAGGAGCTCGAGCTGCATGTCGACCGCCGTCGCAAGCGCGGGCTGCAATGTCTTGAGCTGTTTCAGCTCCGCGATTTCGCGCGGCTCCGGGCGGGAGGTCCTGGGCGGTCGTTCGGACACGGCGGAATTGTACCGTGCGCCGTCCTGCAGGCATACCTCGGTTGGTAGAATGCAAGAAAGCGAGATGCGATCGGTCCTCCTCATTGGCTCTGAAGCGGTGCCCTTCTCGAAAACCGGCGGCCTTGCCGATGTGCTCGGCGCCCTGCCACTGTCCTTGGCGCGCTTGGGCTGGGACGCAACGGTTGCGCTGCCCCGTTATCGCGGGGTGACGGCCGGCGACCTGGTCGAGCGCTTCGTGGTCTCTGTCGGGGGCTATGCGGCGGAGGTCGGTTTTTTCGAGGTGCCGCTCGCGCGCGGCGCGCGGGCGCTCTTGATCGACGAGCCGGCGCTGTTTCAACGCGAGGAGCTGTACGCGGTGGATCACGTTGGCTACCCGGACAATCCGCTCCGGTTTGCAATGCTCGCGCGGGCGGCGCTCGAATTTGCCGGTCGCGTCGGCGCTGCCCCATCGGTGGTCCACGCCCACGACTGGCAGGCGGGCCTCGCACCGGTCTATCTGAGAACGCTGTACTCATCGCATCCGGTGCTGAGCGGCACGGCGACGGTGTTCACGATCCACAACCTGGCCTATCAGGGCCTGTTCGACGCCGAGTGGGGGCCTCGTCTCGATTTACCCTCGGAGGTGTTTTCGGTCGATCGAATGGAGTTCTGGGGACAAATCAGCTTCCTGAAAGGCGGCATCAACGATGCCGATGTCATCACGACAGTCAGCCCGACGTACGCCAGGGAGATTCAGACGCCCGAGCTTGGCTTCGGTTTCGACGGGATCCTTCGCCGCCGTTCGGCTGATCTCGTCGGCATCCGGAACGGGATCGACGCCGACCGCTGGGATCCGTCTCGCGATCCGTATCTGCCGCAGCCGTTCAGCGCTGACGATGTATCGGGCAAGCGTGCGTCGAAGGAATCGGTGCTGGCGCGCTACGGGTTGCCGCTCGATGCCGAGACGCTCGCCCGGCCGCTCGTTGGCATGGTTTCGCGAATGGTCGATCAGAAGGGGTTCGACCTGTTGGCCGCACTTGCCGCCGTGTTGCCGCAGCTCGATGCCACGTTCGTGGTGCTTGGAACCGGAGAGGCACGCTATCAGGACCTCTGGCGCGAGCTGGCCGGCCGGCACCCGGATCGGATCGGCACGCGTATCGGGTTCGACGAGGGCCTGGCGCATCTGATCGAGGCCGGGGCGGACATCTTTTTGATGCCGTCGCAGTTCGAGCCTTGCGGTCTGAATCAGATGTACAGCCTGCGGTACGGGACCGTGCCGATCGTGCGGCGGGTTGGCGGGCTGGCGGACACTGTGCGGGAAGCTGCTCCCCCGGGGCCTGGTCAGGCCGGCAGGGCAGCGAGGGCCAGGTCCACCGGCTTCGTCTTCGACGAGTACACGCCTTCCGCGCTTCTTGAGGCCATCAATCGGGCGTTGTCCACCTTCACAAATAGGCGAAAATGGCGGGCGATCCAGGCCGCGGGCATGAGGCAGAATCATTCCTGGGACCGTTCGGCCCGCGAGTACGTCAGAATATATAAAAGGGCGATAGCCAGGTCGACGCCAGTACGGGCGTAGGGCTGGCTGGACCATTCACCAGGGATAGGTACACATGGCAGCGGAAAACGTGCAAACCTTTACGGACGGGAACTTCGAAAAGTCAGTTCTGAAGGCCGACGAGCCGGTTTTGGTGGACTTTTGGGCGGAGTGGTGCGGACCCTGCAAGCGCTTGGGGCCGACCATCGATGCTCTCGCGACAGACTTCCAGGGCCGCATGATTGTCGGCAAGCTCAATGTCGACGACAATCCCGATATCGCGTTCAAGTTCCAGATTCGGGGTATTCCTGCGGTGCTGCTCTTCAAGGACGGCAAGGTGGTCGAGTCGATGATTGGCTTGGCGCCGAAGGAAGACTATAAAAGAGCTATCGAGAAACACCTGTCACCGGTGAACACGCCAAGTCGGGTCTGACACGAATCGGGCGGCGGAGTGTCGAATCGACGCCCCCCTGGTCGATTTCTGTGGTCGTGATCTCGCGACACTCAGCTCATCCATGACATCGCCTCGCAACGTCATCATCATCGGGTCTGGCCCGGCCGGCCTCACTGCCGCGCTGTACACGGCGCGCGCCAACATGCAGCCGCTCGTTATCGAGGGGCTCGAAGCTGGCGGCCAGCTGATGCTGACCACGCTGGTGGAGAACTGGCCGGGACACCGTGACGGCATCATGGGGCCCGATCTGATGGCCGAAATGCGGGCGCAGTCCGAGAAGTTCGGTGCTGAGATCATCCAGAGCCACGTGACACACGTGGACGCCTCTCTGTCGCCGTTCGCCGTGCGCACGAGCGAGGCGGAAT
Source organism: Vicinamibacteria bacterium (assembly GCA_041485305.1). Taxonomy (GTDB): domain Bacteria; phylum Acidobacteriota; class Vicinamibacteria; order Vicinamibacterales; family CAVVIG01; genus JBGPJH01. The sequence continues at coordinate 12,313 of JBGPJH010000041.1, forward strand.
ACCAGGCCCGTGCACTGATCGTAGCCACCGGGGCATCCGCTCGTCTTCTCGGTCTGCCGTCCGAACGCGCGCTGATGGGGCACGGCGTCTCGACGTGTGCCACCTGCGATGGGTATTTCTTTCGGGGCCAGGAGATTGCGGTGGTCGGCGGCGGCGACTCGGCGATGGAAGAAGCGATCTACCTGACGCGGTTTGCCAGCAAGGTCACCCTCGTGCACCGCCGCGACACGTTACGGGCGTCAAAGATCATGCAGGACAAGGCCCGGGCGAACTCGAAGATCGAATGGCGCCTACACAGTGAGGTCGACGAGATCAGGGACACGGGGGCAGGCGAGGTGACCGCCATGGTGCTGCGCGACTCGAAGACGGGCGCGAAGCAGGAAATGAAGGTCAGTGGCGTGTTCGTGGCGATTGGCCACACGCCGAACACGTCGTTGTTCAGCGGGCAACTCGTTCTCGATGCGAACGGCTACATCGTGACACACGACGGCGCGAAGACAAGCGTGCCCGGAGTCTTTGCGTGTGGCGACGTTCAGGACCACGTCTACCGGCAGGCGGTCACCGCCGCGGGGTCTGGCTGCATGGCGGCGTTGGACGCGGAGCACTATCTGGACGACATGCCGGTGCACTTACACACGTAGTCAGCGGTGGGCATTCAGCAGTCAGCACCCCAACACCCCAGCACCTGAATTAGCACCATCGAGCACCTGAGCCCTGGTTAGTCAATCCACCCGCCGCCCACCACCGCGTCCCCGTCATAGAACACGACCGCCTGTCCCGGCGTGATCGCCATTTGCGGCTCGTCGAACACGACTTCTGCGCGCTGCCCCGCCAGGGGACCGACCCTCGCCGGCGCAGCGGGATGCCGGTGCCGGATCTGGGCCGTGGCGCGCTGCGGGCCCGTCGGCTCGCCGACAATCCAGTTGACCCCGGATGCCGTGAGCGCGGTCCGTGCGAGCGCTGGCCTAGGTCCGACGACGACCTGGCGGTCGCCAGGATGGAGCGCCAGAACGTAGACCGGATCCCCAGTCGATGAGGACGAGAGGCCCAAACCTTTGCGCTGACCGACGGTGAAGCGGTGAATGCCGTCGTGGCGGCCAAGCACGCGGCCGCTCTGGTCGACGATGACGCCAGGCTGCGCGGTTGCTGGAGCCCGCTTCTGGACAAACGACGCGTAATCGTCGTCAGGTACGAAGCAGATGTCCTGGCTGTCCGGCTTGTCCGCGACGGGAAGCCGGCGGTGCCGGGCGTACTCCCGAACACCGTCCTTGGCGCGATCACCGACGGGAAAGATCGCCTGGGCGAGCTGGGCCTGCGTCAGCGAGAACAGGAAGTATGCCTGATCCTTCGAGGCGTCCGTGCCGCGCTTCAAGAGATAGCGCCCCGTGGCGGGCTCGCGCTCGACGCGCGCGTAGTGGCCGGTCGCGACCGCGTCCGCGCCGAAACCGCGTGCGCGCTCGACAAGCGTGGCGAACTTCAGATCACTGTTGCAGCGCGCGCAGGGGAGCGGGGTGCGGCCCCGTGCGTACTCGCTCACGAAGTTCGACACCACATGTTCGTCGAACTGACGCTCGAAGTTCAGGATGTAGTGAGGAATGTTGATGGCGGCAGCCACGCGCCGGGCGTCGTGCAGGTCGTCCAGGGTGCAGCAGCTCCCGAACGAGGTCTGGCCCTCCCTCTGATCGTAGAGCTGCATCGAGACACCCACGACGTCGTGGCCCTGTTCGGCCAAGAGCGCCGCGGCGACCGACGAATCGACGCCGCCCGACATCGCGACAACGATACGCATGTGTGAAGGGATTAGCCCTCTTTGGCGAGGGGCCGTTGTTGCGGCGACCTCCCGCTGAGGGTCAGCCTGCGCAACTTGTCCACCAGCCCTGGCAAGGCGGCGAGCACTCGGTCGACTTCCTCTTCGGTCGAGAAGAGCCCGAGGCTGAACCGAAGGGAGTTCTGCGCGCGATGGGCGGAGAAGCCCATGGCCCGCAGCACGTGCGACGGCTCCAGCGTGCCCGAGGAACAGGCCGATCCCGTCGAAACCGCGACGCCTTCGAGGTCGAGGGCGATCAGCAAGCTTTCGGCTTCCACCCGATCGAAGCTGATGTTCGTGGTATTCGGGACGCGGAACTCTCTCGAGCCGTTGACGGCGGTGCCCGATACGCGGGCGAGGATGTCTCCCTCCAACCGATCGCGAAGCGCGCCAACGCGGGCGGTCTCGGTGGTCATCTTCTGGGCCGCCAGGCCCGCCGCAATCCCAAGCCCGACGATCGCGGGCACGTTTTCGGTCCCGGCCCTGCGGTTCCGCTCGTGCTTTCCACCCGTCAGGAGGGGCTGCAGACGGGTCCCGCGCTTCACCCAGAGAGCCCCCGCGCCCTTTGGGCCGTTCAACTTGTGACCCGACAGCGCGAGTAGATCGACTCCGAGCGCCCGCACGTCGATCGGGATCTTCCCCGCGGACTGGACAGCGTCGGTGTGCATGAGCGCGCCCCGCTCGTGGGCGATCGCTGCCACGTGGGCGATCGGTTGGATCGTGCCTATCTCGTTGTTCGCATGCATGACGGAGACGAGCGCCGTGTCATCGGCCATCGCGTCGCGCACCCGTTCCGGTTCGAGAATCCCCGATGGACCAACCGGCACGAGCGTTGTCCGCCACCCACGGCGCGCAAGCGCCTTGAATGTGTTCAGGACGGCTTCATGTTCGATGGCGCTCGCCACGAGATGACGTCGACCGGTCGGCTCGAGCGCTTCGGCCACGCCCCGGATTGCGAAGTTATCGGACTCTGTGCCCCCGCTCGTGAAGACGATCTCCGACGGATCTCCGTTGAGAAGTCGCGCGACAAGGGAGCGCGCGTCGTCGATGGCGGCCTTCGCCTGCTGGCCGAAATGATGGACGCTCGATGCGTTCCCGTACAGATCGCGCGACGTGACGGCAACGGCCTCGATGACGTCGGCCGCGAGCGGCGTCGTCGCGTTGTAGTCAAAGTAGACACGCACAGTGAACTGTTCATTCTAGCATTCCCGCTAAGTCTAGGTAACAAAAGGACTAGACAAGCCTCCTGGCGGGTCCTATACTGACTACGCCTCACGGGCTCCAGCTCATGCAGGCAGATACCCTAACGCCCCCAGCGAGAAGGACACGCGGAGGTTTACATGTGGAAACGGGATGAAGCAGTCCGCCCCGCGAGCGGACAACCGGCAGCGCCACAGGCGGCCGCAACGACGGGGGCATCTGGTCCTCGCGCGGAGACGATCCAGAAAAGGGAGAGTGACATCGTGAACATCGGCAAATCGGTCGTCATCAAAGGCGAACTGAACGGCAGCGAAGATCTCACGATCGAGGGACAGGTCGAGGGGACGATTCAGCTGCGCGATCATGTGCTGACGATTGGCGCCAACGGACGCATCAAGGCACAGGTGTTCGCGAAAGCGGTGATCGTGCTCGGCGAAGTGACGGGCAACGTGACGGCGAGCGAGAAGGTCGACATCCGCGACAACGGATCGGTCGACGGCGACATCATCGCGCCGCGCGTGGCGATCGCCGAGGGCGCGCATTTCCGCGGCAGCGTGGACATGCAGCGCAAGGGCGTCGCGCCGCAGGCGCAGGCCGCCAAGCCGGTCCCGGCGCAGGCCCAGGCGCCCGCCGCCGTCGTGCCGCAACCCCAGGCGCAGCCGGCGGCCGTCCAGGCGCCGGGCGCGCCGCAGCGCGTCGGCGCGTAAGGCGCGTTGGGTCTCCTCGATCGCATCGCGCCACGCCGAAGCGACCCCGGCGCTTTTCCGGGAGCGTCGGTCGCGGTCGACGATGCGGTGTTCGCCACCAAGGCGCTCCGCAAGTTCCTGACGTGCCTCACGTCGCGGGAATCCCCAGTCCTGCTCGACCTGGGACCGGTGGTGGGCACCAACGTCAGCTTCTTCGGCGAGCATTTCGGCTGCAAGATCTTCGTCGAGGATGTCTTCGCCGACCTCAACAAGCATGTCCGCGAAGGCCGGCTCGGGGCGCTGCCGGAGTTCCTGCGCAAGCGTTTTCCCCAGCCCGGCGGATCCGTCGACGGGATCCTGTGCTGGGACCTGATCGATTACCTCAACCGTCCCGCGGCGCAGGAGCTCGCCAACGAGCTGAGCCGCGTCCTGCGGCCGGACGGCGCGCTGCTGGGCTTCTTCGGCACCGCGCAGCCCCGCGACATGCACTACACGAA
>JBGPJH010000042.1:0-15705 GCA_041485305.1 Vicinamibacteria bacterium
GAACGCTTTCCTGGCTCCACAGCGAGATCTTGAGCGCATCAATCGCTTCGCGGATCCGGCCGCCGCGCAAGTGAATGCGGCCGACGAGCAGATGGGCTTCCGCCTCATAGGGGGCCAGAAACAGCGTGCGGTTCAGCTCGGCCAGCGCGTCACGATCGCTCTCCTGCTCGTAGAGCCGGCGCGCCCGCTCGAGATAGAAACGCGCGAGCTCCTGTTGATCGCGTTGGCCGGCGGTGGCAAGAATCCCCTCGAGCCGCCGCGCATGGGGCAGCTCGACGTCATCTTTCACACGTTCGAGCCCCCGGGGCACGGCGTCCGCGCCGGGCCGCTTGTCCCACTCGGCGTAGGTCGATGACAGGCGCCGCGCCAGCTCCTTCTCCCGGTTGGCCTCGGTCGAGCTCCCCGCTGCCTGCAGCGCCGCGCCGAGCACGTAGTGCGCGTCGCCGTCGGCTGGGTCCCGGCGCACGGCTTCGCGCAGCCAGTAGATCGCCGCAGACGTGTCGCGATCCAGCCAGTAGGCGTAACCGAGGTTGAAAAAGTAATCCGGTTCCGCCGGATCGGCCTCTGCCGCCTTGTTGAAGTAGTAGGCCGGCGCGCCGGTCTGGGGTGTACCGCCTCGTCGTATCTGGACGACCCCGAGGTTGTTCAACGCCGTCGCGCTCGGCCGCGCGTCCGACAACGCTTTGAACGTGGCAAACGCGTCGTCGCTGCGCCTCAACTGCAACTGCGCAAGCCCGGCCAGGAACCGTGCGCGCCGCGCCCATGCGGAGCTCTCGGCCACGGCCGACACCGCGGCCAGCGCGCTCTCGTACTCACCTTGCTCCTCGTACACATCCCACAGCGCCAGACGGGCGCGCTCGAACGTCGAGTCGGCCTTGAGGCAGGCCGTCAGGTAACCAACCGCGGTGGCCGGCGTCTCGGCGAGCAGCCCCTTGATGTAGTTCTCGAACGCGCCGACGGGTGGGTGTTCGGCTCTCCCGTCGTCAGTTGTCCGCGCGGTCGGTGGCGCCAGCCGACGAGTTAGGCGCTCAAAGGTCGCGAAGAGGTCGGGGACCGGCCCACGCTCGGTTGCACTGACCCGGACGCGCCCCGCCTCGAGCGCGATGCTGCGCGCGCGGACCACAAGGTCGTCGCCCTCCATGTGCAGCGTACCGATGACGACTTGACCGGCTCCCACGAGCTGCCCGATCCGGATCACCGTCGCGTCGGTCAGCGACGCCACCGGCGGTACTTGCAGCCGTTCGAACGCGTGGCGCCGCTCTTCCCTGGTGATCGCGTCCAGGCCGAGCCCATTGAGATTGTCGGCCAGGAGCACCGCCGAAGCTTCCCCGAGCCAGAAGATGCGGCCCTCGCGGGTGACGTTCTCGAACGGCATCACGAGAATGCGCTCCGACGATTGGGCGTGGACGCAAGGTGCCAGGCTCAACACCGACGTGAAGGCCAGGGCTGCTGTAGCTCGGCGCATCATGAAACCCTCGTCGCACCACCACCCAAGGGATGGCCATTCGCGAGCGGAATCGCCAGCACACAGGCCGGCTCGCCGGTGCCGCGGCACGCTACGACGGCGGCTGTGGCTGGCAGGTTGAAGAGCGCCAGGACACGCGTGAACGCAGCCGCGTAGAAGCCGCACAGCGGGTGACTCACAGGATCGCGCACCGTGCAGAACACAGACGCTCGGAGGTCGACTTGCGCCGTTCCCTGGCGCACTTTCGTGACCGCCCTGCTGCCCCCGTAGGTGTCGCGGACCAGCCGCCGTGCCAGTCGCAACAAGAGGCGCCGGCGCAACCACGCGGGCGCCGCCATGATCGCCCGGCGCTCGAAAGACGGCATCGACTCCACGGTCCACTCCGCGGCGTATTCTCCCGCCCGCATCGTGATCAGCTCGTACGCGTGACCTTCCTGCCGGAGAAAGCTGAGGACCGCATAGAGGGGTGCGAGGCCGATCGTGCCTTCGCGCAGGCCTTCCGCTTTCAACCAGTTTTCATAGAAGCCGAGCCGCGTCGGCAGGATGTCTGCGATCCCCTGGTGGAGGCTCGCCACGAGCACGCGACCAATGGCGGCGTCGCGCATGCTCAGACCGGACGTCTCCCGAAGCTGCTCTGATCGCGCGCCGAGCGAGTTTCCGCCCGTTCGGGGCGCTGCCGCGTTACTAGAGGTAAGATGGGGCGTCCATGGCGAGCGCGGCCATTCTGGCGGGCGGCCGGGCGAGACGGTTCGGCGGTCTCGACAAGAGTACGCTCGCGATCGGCGACAGCTCGATTCTCGAGCATCAGATTCGCGAGCTCGCAAAGATCGCGGACGACATCCTGCTGGTCGGCCCTCGAAGCACGACTGTGGCGGGCACAGGGGTCCGCATCGTCGCCGACAGGTACCACGATTGCGGCCCGCTTGGCGGACTGGATGCGGCGCTCGCAGAGGCCCGCGACGACGTGCTCGTGCTGGTCGCGTGCGATATGCCATTTGTGACCGCCCCGCTGCTCGGCCACCTGCTGGGGTTGGCGGCCGAGGCGCAGGCGGTCGTGCCTCGCACCGAGCGCGGATATCATCCTCTGTGCGCCGCCTATTCCCGCACCTGCCGGGAAGCAGTGACGCGTCGCCTCGAGGCGCACCAGCTGTCGATGGTCGGCCTGCTCGAGGAGGTGCGCGTGCGGATCGTCGGACCGCGCGAGATCGAGAGATTTGGCGCGGCCGACCGGCTGCTCGCAAACGTGAACACGCCGGCACAGTTCGACGCGATCGAGACGCACCTGGGTCACAAACTATAAGCGTATCACGAGCTTACCGTCATTCTCGTCGGACAGAGCCCTCGCGGGCCGCCCGCTGACCAGACTCATGATCCTACGTGTGCAACACAACGTGCACGAAGCCGTGGCAGACGCCATTCGCCGTCACCTCGGCGTCGCCGACGTGCCCGCCTTCGCGGTCGAAACCCCGCCGAGCCGTGCGCTGGGCGACCTGTCAGTGACCGTCGCGTTCCAGCTCGCGCGGACGCTGCGCAAGCCCCCTCGGGCCATCGCCCAGGAACTGGCAACGGCCCTGGTCAACGTGCCTGGTGTGTCCCGAATCCTGGCAGCGCCGAACGGCTATCTGAATCTCTATCTGGATCGACCCGCGTTCCTCGTCGAACGCGTGCGGGGCCAGGTCGCGCCGCGGCCGGCCGGGGTCGATACGACGGACAAGACGATCGTCGAGCACACGGCGATCAATCCAAACAAGGCGGCGCACGTCGGCCACCTCCGAAACGCTGCTCTCGGCGACACGCTCGTGCGCGTGCTCAAGTTCCGCGGCACGCCCGTGGAGGTCCAGAACTATATCGACGACACGGGCGTGCAGGTCGCCGACGTCGTCGTCGGCTTTCGCGAGCTAGAACGGCAGACGCTCGAGGGTGTCAGACGGGTGGCCGACAGCACACGATTCGACTACTACTGTTGGGATCTCTATTCACGAGTCACGGCTTGGTACGAGGAAGACCGCAGCCGTCTCGAGGTCCGCGCGCAAGCTCTGCACGAGCTCGAGCAAGGGGGCAACCAGACGGCGGAGCTTGGCGCGTTCATCGCAGACCGGATCGTTCGCGCTCACCTGGGGACCATGGCGCGCCTGAACGTCGCGTACGACCTGCTGACCTACGAAGGCGATATCCTCCGCCTGAAGTTCTGGGCGCGGGCGTTTGAGATCCTGAAAGCTCACGGTGCGGTCTTCCTGCAAACGGACGGTCGCCTGAAGGGCTGCTGGGTGATGAAGATCGGCGATGACGCTGAGCCGGCTGCGGCGAAATCGGATGAGGAGGAGCAGTCCCAGGAGAAAGTGATCGTCCGGTCGAACGGCGTCGTGACGTATGTTGGCAAGGACCTCGCCAACCAGTTCTGGAAATTCGGCCTGCTCGAGCTGGACTTTCGTTACCAGCGCTTCGCCGAACAGCGAAACGGCCGGACGCTCTGGTCCACGACCTCGACGGGGGGCGATGCGGGGGCTCCCCCTTTTGGAAGGGCGCACCGCATCTACAACGTGATCGACTCACGCCAGATGTACCTGCAGGCGCTCCTCAGCCAGGCCCTTCGCACGCTCGGTCACGCGAACGAAGCGGAGAACTCCATTCACTTTTCTTACGAGATGGTCGCCCTGTCGCACGCGACGGCGCGCGAACTTGGATATCCTTCCGACCCGGACCAGGCGAAGAAGCCCTTCGTCGAGGTCTCGGGCCGCAAGGGGCTCGGCGTCAAGATCGATGACCTGCTCGATCTGCTCACGGCCAAGGCCTCCGCGGAGGTCGTGCAGCGAAATCCCGAGTGTTCGGCCGACCAGCGCGATCGGATTGCGGCCCAGATCGCCGTTGCAGCGATCCGCTATTTCATGCTGAAGTTCTCGCGCGGGAAGCTGATCGTCTTCGATATGGAGGAAGCGCTCAGCTTCGAAGGAGAAACCGGCCCGTACCTCCAGTACGCGGTCGTGCGCGCCAACAACATCTTCAACAAGCTCAGGGAGCGGGACGGCTTGTCGGAAGACGAAGTGCTGAGCCAGCTCGACGGCACCGGCGCTGCCGAGCTCACAGACTCCGACGCCAGCGATCTCTGGGCTCTGGTTTTCGAAGCGTCTCGGTTGGACGACATGGTCGAGCAGACGGTGCGCGCGCTCGAGTTTTCGGTCCTGGCGAAGTATGCATTCGGTCTCGCACAGTTATTCAATGCGTTCTACCACCGTTATCCAATCCTCAACGAGGAGGACCTTGTAAGGAAGCGCTGGCGCGCGGCGGGCGTCGCCTATTTCCGGGCGCAGCTCACGCGCGTTCTCGACTTAATGGGCATCGAAGTGCCAGCCCGGATGTAGCCTATGCCGCTTATTGCCATCGTCGCGTGTCGCAAGCTCGAAGACTACCGCCAGTCGGTTCTGCACACCGGTGGCGAGGTCCGGGTCGTCGATCATTCGATGAGCGTCTCCGAGGCGCTCGATCGGACCCACGGTCTGCTGCTCACCGGCGGCGACGACGTCGCGCCCTCCCGCTACGGCGAGCCGGCCCACGAGAGCGTCGTCACCGTCGAGCCGGAACGCGACGAGTTCGAGATGGCCCTGGTCCGGGAGGCGCGACGGCGCCAACTGCCGATCCTCGCGATCTGTCGCGGCGTGCAGGTGCTGAACGTGGCGTGCGGCGGATCCCTCGTACAGGACATCCCTTCGCAGGTCCAGGGGGCGCTCGAGCACACACTGCCGGTGCCGCCCCGCGAGGCGTTCACCCTCGCTCACGAGGTGTGGGTCGAGAAGGACTCCCTGCTCGGCACGCTCATGCGCGACCGGCTCAGCGGCAGCGACTCGTGCGAGGTCAACAGTCGCCACCACCAGGCGGTCAGGCAACTCGCGGCGGGCTTTGTGGTCTCCGCCACGGCTCCAGATGGCGTCATCGAGGCGATAGAGGATCCCTCGTCTCGATTCTGCCTCGGCGTCCAGTGGCATCCGGAAAACTTCTGGCGCACTGGCGAGTTCCGCCCGCTGTTTGAAAGCTTCGTCGACGAGGCAGGCCGCCCTCGGCCGTCGTAGGCAAAGCGAAGCCCCAGTGGTCGCGACGACGTCGCCCTCCCCATCAGCGCGTGGCACGCCTGGCGTAACGCTCCGGTCCCGTCGCCACCCGGAGGAACCCGCCGTCGTTCACGGGCGTGCCGTTCCCACGCGCCCGAACACCACCACCGTTTCGACGTGAGGAGTATTCGGGAACAGGTCGAACGCGTCGATGCGCCGCATCTGGTATCCCCCGTCGAGAAGGCGCCGTGCGTCGCGGGCGAGCGTCGCCACGTCACACGAAACGTAGACCACCTCGCGCGCGCGGAGTCCAATTGCACCCTGCAGCGCGTCTCTGGACATCCCAGTCCGCGGCGGATCGACAATAAGCACGGATGGCGGTCGTCGGCTGGTGCCCACGAACTCTTCGACCGGCAGGCGAAGGGCTTCGACTTCACCACCCGAGACCCTTGCGTTCTCGACGAGGTCGCATGCAGCGACACTATCGCCTTCGACGGCTGTCACCCGCGAGCCGCGCGCGACGGCCACGCTGACCGAGAACAAGCCGGCTCCTGCGTACAGGTCGATGACGTCGTCGCCCGGCATCACCTGAGCGGCGACGTGCGTCACGAGCGCGGTCAGCAGGTATCGGTTGCCCTGAAAAAACGTGCGCACGTGGCGACGGAGCGCGATCACGTGCTGATCGATCGACAAAAGGTCGGTCACGTGCGGGTCTCCTGCGAGGGTCACGGGGCCCGCTGTCACACCTGATAGCCCGTCGGTGCGGGCCACTGCCGCCAGCCGCGGCACATCGGCCGCCAACACCGAATCGAGGTGCACGACGCGCTGCGACGCCTCGACGTTCTCGGCGACTTCTAGCTCGCCTACCGTGCTCAGATCGAGGAGCCGCAGCGCTCGGTTGACGCGATCGAGCGCATCGCAGGTTGCCGGAAGCAGCTGGCGCGTTTGCCGGGCGTCGCAGAGCTCGTGGGTGCCCTCCCGGAAGAACCCGATGTGCGGGCCCCGCCGGTGCACGCGCGCACGCATCCGGTAGCTTTCGCCTGGGGACGGGGCAACGGTGACGCGGCCTGGCAACGTGATTCTGCCAATCCGTGCGAAGGCGTCGGTTATCACCTGCTCCTTGATGTCGAGCTGCCGTGAGTACGCGATGTGCGCGTACAGGCAGCCGCCGCACATCGGATCGGTGAACGGCTCGCGGCGATCCGCGACTGGCTCGTCGATCGAGGTGGCCTGCGCGTACACGACGCCGCGGCCGACGCGCTCGACACGAGCAGTGACGCGTTCGCCTGGAATCGCGCCGCTAACAAGGACGACCTGTCCGTCCACCCGCGCAATCATCCGACCGCCCGCCGCGGGCTTCTCAACGTGCAGCGCGAGCGTCTGACCGGGCGTCAGCATGAGAAGGGCGTCTGGGCACTACGAGAAAGCAACAATGGGGAGTCCGAGGCGCTCCCGCACCAGACGGTCGGCGATCGCCCGGTGGGCCCGTTCGAACTGATCCGCCGCCATTCGATCGCGAAAAGGCTCGATCTCTCGATCGGCTTCGCTCTCGATGGCTCGCCGAGTCACCTCGTCGAGCGCCGCGTGCGCCGCCCGCATCAACTCCTGGTCGACGCTGGCCAACCGCTCGACGATCTCGCGGCGGGCATCGCCACGCAGCCCCCGTGCGGACGATCGGGCGGTGTCGAGCTCGCGCGAGATGCGGTCGAGCAGAGGGTCGGTGTCGGATCCGAGCGCGCCGGTCGTCCGCGCCGTCGTGAGCTTCAGCAGGACGCGTTCGAGGTGGGCAGGAAGCGATGGACCGCGGCGCGCTTCCTGGCGGTCCGCGCCGTCGCTGGTTCGTAAGGATGTAGCTGTGATGCCGGTCGCGCGGCGCCACTGGTCGAAGACCTCCAGCACGTCGGCCGCGCAAAAATCGATTCGCACCGGCCGACGACGGGGTCCGTGACGGTAGTAGCGCTCGAAGTAGCGGTCGATGCCCGCGAACGCGACCTTGAGCGGGACGCCGTCGGTCGCCCACGTCGAAACGAGATCGAAGGACGGGCCGACCACGCGAATCAGATGGCCGTCGTTCTTTTGACAGAGGTAGCTCTCTATCTCGCGGCAGTAGTCGGTCACCTGCACTTCAGTCTGCAACTCCGCCAGCACCGCTCAGCGAGCCGCCTGGTTCCGCTCCCACACAATTCGCAGACCCTGCAAGGTCAAATCAACATCGACGTGCTCGATCAGCCTGGTCTCCGGCGCGATCATGGGCGCCAAACCCCCCGTCGCCACGCAGAGCGCACCGCCGCCGAGCTCGTCGCTCATCCGCCGAACGAGCCCTTCGACCATGCCGACGTGCCCGTAGAACAGCCCTGCTTCCATCGCACCCACCGTCGTCCGCCCGACGACCTGTGAGGGCTTGCGCACGTCGATGCGCGGCAACCTTGCAGCCCGCTGAAAGAGCGCGTCGGCCGAAATCGTGACGCCCGGACAGATCGCGCCGCCCAGATACTCGCCTTCGGCGCTCACCGCGTCGAGCGTCGTTGCGGTTCCGAAATCGCAGACGATCAAGGGTCGACGGCGCATCGTGCCAAATTGCTCGTACGCGGCAATCGCATTGACGATACGGTCCGCGCCGACCTCAGATGGATTCTCGTACAAGATCGGCATGCCGGTGTTCCGAGCGGGATCGACGATGAGAGGTGGGCGGTTGAAATACTGCTCGACCATGGCCTGGGTCGTACCGGTCACCGGGGGCACGACGGAACCAAGAACGATACCGCTGACCTGCGAGCACCGGATCGCGCTGTGAGAGAAGAGGCCGTTGACGAGCAAGCCAAGCTCGTCGGCCGTGCGCTCGCGCAGCGTCTGGAGTCGCCACGCGTGAACGAGCGTCTTGCCGTCGAAGATCCCAAGGACGATGTTCGTATTGCCGACGTCGATGGCCAGGAGCATCAGCGGTGCCAGTGAACCTCGCCAGCCACGAGGCGTTCGACGCGTTCGCCCACCCGTACGAGCAACGCGCCCATGTCGTCGATGCCGGCTGTCACGCCCGCCTGCGGACCGGCGGGCGTATCCCAGGAGACCCGCGCGCCGAGATGGCCCCGCGCGCGCTCACGCCACGCGTCGAGGATAACACCGAACCGGCCCTCGATCAGGTCCTGGTGCCGCTCGGCCACCGCGGCGAGTGTCTCAGCACACAGCCACGCGCGATCGATCGGTCTCCCCAACTCGGTCGCCAGACAGGTAACACGGTCGTGCAGCTCGCCGGGATAGGAAGCCTCGCCAACGTTGATCCCGTAGCCGAGCACGACCGCCTGCACCCGTTCGGAGGACGCCGCGGCGACACCCTCCGCCAGAACACCGGCCAGCTTCCGGTGCCCGACAAGCAGATCGTTGGGCCACTTGATATCGGATCGGAGGCCGGTCACTCGCTCCACGCCCTCAGCGAGGGCCAGGCCGGCGGCGAGCGTCACTAGCGCGGTGGCCCGATCGGTGTCGTGCTGCGCCTGAGAGGGAGTAAGAACGACCGACACGTACAGACCGGCGCCGGGCGGGGAGAACCACGTGCGCCCGCGCCGGCCGCGGCCGGCCGTCTGCGCGTCGGCGATGACAACCGCACGTTGGTGGCCGCCGGCTGCCAGCGCGGCCGCCACGTCGTTGGTGGATCCAATCGTGGAGAAGAATAGGACCGGCGCGCCAAGCCCGCCCAGCCGCGAACGCACGCGGGCGAGCGCCTCGGCGAACTCCGCAGGCAGGGCGTCGGGTTGAAGCGGCACGACCCCGGTCAGCACGGCTCGATCTCGAAGCTGATGTCGACGGCGGGCGCCGAATGCGTCAGCGCTCCAACCGACACACAGTCCGCGCCGGTCGCCGCCAGTTCGCCCATGCGTTCGAGGGTGACGCCGCCCGAGATCTCGACCCTCGCTCGTCCGCGCGCACGCCGGACGGCTTCCCGAATGTCTGGCAGAAGCATGTTGTCGAGAAGGATGACGTCGGCGCCCGCGTCGAGCGCCTCGTCGACCTCGGCCAGACCTTCCACTTCGACTTCGATGCACGAGCCGGGACGGCACTGGCGCGCTCGGGCCACCGCAACCGCTACACCGCCCGCGAGGCGCACGTGATTGTCTTTGATGAGAATCGCGTCGAACAGGCCGACCCGATGGTTCGTAGCCCCGCCCGTTCGAACGGCGTACTTCTCCAGAGCCCGCAGCGTCGGGGTGGTCTTGCGTGTGTCGAGCACGATGGTGCGTTCGGCCGCCGCATCGACAAACTGCCGGGCACGAGTCGCAATTCCGGACAGGCGCTGGAGAAAATTGAGGGCCGTGCGCTCGCCAGCGAGAAGCGCCCGGGCCCGCCCGACGAGCTCGCCGATCGTGTCACCGGGCCCACACCGTTCTCCGTCGTGCTTCCGGAACGTGGCCTCAACCTCCGGGTCGAGCTGGCGGAAGACCTCGATGGCAACGTCGATGCCAGCCAGCACGCACTCGGACTTCACGAGAAACGTTCCGCGCGCCCGTGCGGTCGGCGGCACGGTCGCTTCAGTGGTGATGTCGCCTGCGCCCAGGTCTTCGGCCAGAGCGCGCTGCACGATGTCGCGATAGTGGGAGGGGTCGAGCTGCACGCTGAAAGCTTCAGTGCTGAGAGCTCAGCTCGCGCCTTCAACCACCGAGTCGTACCCGCCGACGAGCACTTCGCGCGGCTCGCCTGTCGTGCATTCGAACCGCTGGACTCGCAGCGCGGACTTCAGATCGGCCTCAACCTCGGCCATGAGGGCCGCCGCCGCGGCCTCGGCCTTGATCGTTACCCTCGTGATCGGTACTCGGAGCGGCTGTTTGGCCTCCGACCGCTGCCGGCGGATCTCGAACAGTACCTGGGTTGCCCAGTCATAGGTCTGTTGATCGGCCTGACGGCGCGCGTCGGAGTTGTCCGCCAGCATGCCCTCGAGCTCGTCACGCGACGGCCACGCCGAGGTGTGCACGGAACCGTCCTGCCACCACGACCAGACTTCCTCGGTCACGAACGGCAGAAACGGCGCAAAGAGTCGAAGCAGCACCGACAAGGCAGCGGCCAACGCCGAATTCGCCGACGCGGCGGCGGCCGCTCCCTGCTCGCCGTAGCGGCGGCCTTTCACGAGCTCGAGGTAATCGTCGCAGAAGCGCCAGAAGAACTCCTCGGTCCTCTGCAGCACGCGGGCGTAGTCGTAGTTCTCCATGTCCTGGGTCGCGTCGTCGACGAGCCCCGCGAGCGTGCGCAGCATCGCGCAGTCGACCGCCGCGGCGATGTCGCCCTGCGGCTCCGGAGACGTGAGGGCGAACCTCGACGCGTTGAGCAGCTTGATGGCGAGTCGTCGCCCGACGCGCATCTGCTTGGGGTCGACTGCGGTGTCGGTTCCCGGGCGGCCGCTCGCCGCCCAGTACCGTACGCCGTCCGAACCGTGCTCCTCGAGGAGCGGCATCGGGGTAACGACGTTGCCCTTGGATTTGGACATCTTCTTGCGGTCCGGGTCGAGCACCCAGCCCGAGATGGCAGCATCAGTCCACGGGAGCGAGTCGTGCTCGAGGTGCGCACGGAGCACCGAATCGAACAGCCATGTCCGGATGATGTCCTGCCCCTGCGGGCGCAGGTCCATCGGGAACGTCCGCTCGAACAGCGGCATGTCGTCGGGCCACCCGCACACGATCTGGGGCGTGAGCGACGAGGTGGCCCAGGTATCCATGACGTCGGGATCCCCCACGAAGCCACTCGGCTGGCCGCGCTGCTCCCCTCGATAGCCGTCAGGGACATCCGTTGAAGGATCGATCGGCAGTCGGTCTTCACGTGGCAGGATCGCCTGGTCGTACTCGACCCGCCCGTCGGCGGTGAGGGGATACCAGACGGGGAACGGCACCCCGAAGAACCGCTGCCGGCTGACGCACCAATCCCCGTTCAGACCCTTGGTCCAGTTCTCGTACCGGGCCTGCATGTGCGGCGGGTGCCAGTTCAACTGGCGTCCGCGATCGAGCAGCGCCTCGCGGAGCTCGATCGTCTTAATGAACCACTGGCGGCTCGTCACGATTTCGAGTGGGCGATCACCCTTTTCGTAAAACTTGACGGCGTGGGTGATCGGCCGTGACTCGCCGACCAGATCACCGGAGGCGCGCAACTGGTCGACAATCTTCGCCCGCGCCTTGGCCGCCGAGAGGCGCTCGATCTCGCCGTAGGCCTGCTGCGCGCGAGAGGGGTCGACAGACGGCCATCCGGGAACACCCCACGTGATCGGGCGCAGCGTGCCGTCGGCCCGAATGACCGCGCGAACCGGCAGCTTCAGCTCCCGCCACCACGTGACGTCGGTCATGTCTCCGAAGGTGCAGATCATCGCGATGCCGCTGCCCTTCTGCGGATCGGCCAGCTCGTGAGCTTTCACCGGCACGCGCACGCCGAACAAAGGGGTCACGACCTGTTGTCCGAACAGCGACTGATACCGGCTGTCGTCGGGATGGGCCACGAGCGCCACGCAGGCGGGGACGAGCTCCGGCCTCGTCGTCTCGATCTCGACGGGGTTCCCGTCAGAAGTGGCGAATCGAATGCGATGGTACGCGCCAGGCACCTCCCGATCTTCGAGCTCTGCCTGCGCGACGGCGGTCTTGAAATCCACGTCCCACAGCGTCGGCGCCTCCGCCTGGTATGCGAGCCCCCGCTTGAGCAGACGGAGAAACGCGACCTGCGATACGCGCTGGGCCCGCGGGCTGATCGTGGCGTAGGTCATCGACCAGTCGACCGACAGCCCCAGATGCTTCCAGAGTTGTTCGAAGACCTTTTCGTCCTCGATCGTCAGCCGATTGCAGAGCTCGATGAAGTTCGGCCTCGAGATCGCGACGGGCGACTTCCCTGGAGCCGATGGCGGCGCGAAGGCCGCATCGTAGGGCAGCGACGGATCGCAGCGGACGCCATAGTAGTTCTGCACCCGGCGCTCCGTCGGCAGTCCGTTGTCGTCCCAGCCCATCGGGTAGAACACGGCTTTCCCACGCATCCGGTGGTAGCGCGCAATGACGTCCGTGTGTGTGTAGGAGAACACGTGACCCAGATGCAACGAGCCGCTGACGGTCGGCGGGGGCGTGTCGATCGAGAACACGTCGTGCCGGAGGCGCGTGCGATCAAATCGATAGATCCCACTGTCGTCCCAACGAGGAATCCATCGTGCTTCGAGGCCTTCGAGGGCCGGTTTCTCCGGTAGTTGCAGACGTGCGGGACGGAGTCGCGTCAGGGATGTCGACGGACGGGACATCCGCTGATCTTATGTGATATGGGCTTTGATTCGCTCGATCTCATCGCGAACCAGACGCTCGGCGGTAGCCGACACCGTGCCCTCGACCGTCTCGCGCACGACACGGTCGGAGACCCGTTCGAGGACGCGCAGCGTGACCTGTTCGACGAGCTCGTCGGCCGCCACGACCGGCGCCGAAGCTGGCGAAGACGGCCACACCGACACCGCCGTACGGCCGCCCTCTGACTGCTCAGCGGCGAGCAGCGCCGCAAACGCGTCGGCAAGGGACGGCAACGACGGCCGAACGGTCGGGGTCGAGCCGACAATGCGCGCGGGCACGAAGGTCCATTCGGGCGGTGGGGGTACCGCATCGGGCTCCGGTACGGGCGTTGGAGTGGCCTTCGGCTCGGCTTCCGGCCGAAAGATGCTGGCGGGCTCGCTCTGGGGCCCTCGCTCCGAGGGTGAGAGGCCCGGCACCGGGCGTGGACTGCCTCGCTCGCCTTCCGCAGAGGCGGCGGACTGGGGCTTGTCGTGCCAGAGAACCGAGCCTTTCGCGGACGGCGCTGCAGGCTCGGCCGCGCTCGACACATCGGACAGCAACGCGAACGCCTTATCCAGTCGATCGAAGTAGTCGTCGATGTCGCCGGATGTTTCCTCCTTCGACTGAGTCCCGAGCGGCAATTCAGCGAACGTGTTCCACGGTGCCGACGAAGACGGCGTCGACAGCAAAACGTCCTTCGAGGCAGGGGGCCCCTTCCCTTTCGACAACAGCTCTCTGACGCGCGCGATCACGATCTGGGGCTCGAAGGGTTTCGCGAGCACGCCAGCGCATCCCACCTCGGCCGCCTTGACTTGATCAACCGGCTCGAACGCACCTGCCGACAACAGCACCGGGATGTGGGCCAGCCGCGGGGTGTCTCTGATGTACCGGGCAAGGTCGTAGCCGCTCGGTCCCTGTATGCCGACATCGGCCAGCACGATGTCCGGGGGATTCTGATCGAGCACCTTGATGGCCTGTTCACCGTCGCCGACGGCGACAACGCGAATGCCCTCGTCGACAAACGTCAGGGCGATGACGTGCTGGATCGTGACGCTGTCGTCGGCCAGCAAGAGGGTTGGTTGCGTGGTCGGGCCATCGGTTCGAAGCAGTGTGCTCATCTGTCTCTCTTGTTGGACTCAGTCAGCCCAGATACCCGAGCCACCGCGCATCGGCGCTGGCTGAGGCGGAGCCGGACAGGCTCATACGCGCGCCCTGGCGTTGGCGTGAACGAAATCGATGATGTCCTGCATCGAGGTACCTGGAAGGAACACACCTTTGATCCCGAGCGCCTTCAGCTTCGGCACATCGACATCCGGGATGATACCCCCAATCAGCACCAAGACGTCGTCGAGCCCCTTTTGGCGGACGAGCTCCATGAGCCGCGGGGCGATGTGATTGTGGGCCCCTGACAGAATCGAGAGCCCGATGACGTCGGCGTCCTCCTGCAATGCGGCGGAGACGATCTGCTCTGGTGTCTGCCGCAGGCCAGTGTAGATAACCTCCATGCCCGCGTCGCGCAGCGCACGCGCGATGACCTTCGCCCCGCGGTCGTGGCCGTCGAGTCCGGGCTTGGCGATGACCACCCGAAGGTTTCTCTTCAAATGACGGGGACCTCTTCGTACTCGCCCCACACCTCTCGCAGCGCGTCGCACATTTCGCCGAGCGTGGCATAGGCTCGCACGGCGTCGATCATAGGCGGCATCAGGTTCTGGGGCGAACGTGCCGCGGCGTGAAGGCGGTCGAGTGTGCGCGCCACGCGGTCGTTGTCGCGGCGGCGCCTGAGCGCCTCCAGTCTGGCCAGCTGCGTCTGGGCGGCCCGCTCGTCGATGTGCAGGATCGGCACACGGGGCCCATCCTCCTGGACGAAATCGTTCACCCCGACGATGATCTGCTCTCTGCGCTCGACGGCCTGCTGGAAGCGATAGGCGCTCTCCGCGATCTCTTGTTGTGGGAACCCGCGCTCGATGGCCTCGACCATGCCACCCATCTTGTCGATCCGATCGAAGTAGGCGATGGATCCCTCCGCCATCTCCTTGGTCAACGCCTCGACGCAATACGACCCGCCGAGGGGATCGACGACATTCGCCACGCCGCTCTCGTGGGCGATGATCTGCTGCGTGCGAAGCGCCAGCGTGGCGGCCTCGGTCGTGGGCAGCGCGAGCGCCTCATCGAGCGAGTTCGTGTGAAGCGAGTTCGTGCCGCCGAGCACCGCCGACAGCGCCTGCAACGCCGTCCGGACGACGTTGTTGTACGGCTGCTGGGCGGTGAGCGACACGCCGGCGGTCTGGCTGTGGAACCGGAGCTTCCACGAGCGCTCGTCCTTGGCGCCGAACCGGTCGCGCATGGCCACGGCCCACAGCTGCCGGGCGGCACGGTACTTGGCGATTTCCTCGAAGAAGTCGCTGTGGGCATTGAAGAAGAACGACAGGCGCGGCACGAACGCGTCGACCGAAAGCCCTGCGTCGACGCCCCACTGCACGTACTCGATGCCGTCGCGTAGCGTGAACGCGAGCTCCTGCAGCGCGGTCGCGCCGGCCTCGCGAATGTGATACCCGCTGACCGAGATCGTGTTCCACCGAGGCACGTTCTTCACGCAGAACCCGAAGATGTCGGTGATGATTCGCATCGACGGCCGCGGCGGAAAAATGTACTCCTTCTGCGCGATGAACTCCTTGAGGATGTCGTTCTGGATGGTCCCCGAGAGCGTCCCCCAGCTTGCCCCCTGCTGTTCCGCCACCACGAGGTACATCGCGAAGATCATGGCCGCCGGCGAATTGATGGTCATCGAGGTCGTGATTTCGCCGAGCGGGATGCCGTCGAACAGCGTCTCCATGTCGGCGAGCGACGCGATGCTGACGCCGCACTTTCCGACCTCCCCGAGCGACAGCGCGTGATCCGGGTCGCGCCCCATCAACGTGGGCAGATCGAA
>JBGPJH010000043.1:0-15667 GCA_041485305.1 Vicinamibacteria bacterium
TGCGCCGCCAGGATCAGATACATGAACACCAGCGACAGCAGGAACGCGAGCACGAAATTCTGCGCTGCGCGGCCGAGCTCCTTCGAGCGTCCCGTAAAGCCGCCCTTGTAGTCGGGGCCGGGGCTCAACTTGGCGAATTCCGCCTGTACCGCGTTCTGCACGCCTGACTCGGACGCCCTCGGCAGCAGGTTGGCCATGATGGTGACCTGGCGCTGGCGTCCGAGCCGATTGACATCCGAGGGTGCCGAGCCCGGCGCGAACCTCGCGACGTTGTCCAGGGCCACGCTGCCGAGCTTCGACGAGGGCACGGTGAGGGCGCCAATCGCCTGTACGGTCGACCGGTTCTCGGCCAGCGCGCGCAGATGGACTTCGTACTGCTCGCTGGCCTCGTTGTAGGTCGTGACCTGATCGCCACCGACGAGCAACCGCAACGCCTCGGCCGCGTCGCCGATCTGCACGCCCATGTCGGCGGCCTTCGACCGATCGATCTGCACCGACAGCTCGGGTTTGCCGACATTGAGCGATGTGTCGGCGTCGACGACGCCGTCGAGCGTCTTTACCTTCTCCAGCAACTGGCGCCCGATTCGTTCGAGCACCTGGAGATCGGGGCCGCCGATGAGGAAGGGGACGTCGGCGTTCATCGCCGAGCCCCCGCCGCCCATCATCGCGATCGGCGCCACCGACGTTCGCAGGTTCGCCGTGAGCGGGGGCAGAACCTGGGTCCGCACGACCCCCATGACCGCGAACTGATCTCGCGTGCGCCGCTCGATCGGCAGCAGCCTGACGTAGATCGACCCGGAATTGCGCGTCTGCGACTGGTCGCCGCCGACGGTGACCAGCGTGTACTCCACTTCCGGCACCTGTGCGCGCACGGCGCTGGCGAGGCGATTGGTGAGAACTTCGGTGGCCTGCAAGCTCGTGCCCTCCGGCGCGCGCAAATGGACCTCGAACTCGGCCTGGTCGTCCTGCGGCATGAAGTTCTTCTGCACGATCATGAAGAGCGGAACGCTCGACAGCAACACGAGAACGGCCACGCTGGCAACGATCCCACGGTGGGCCATCGACCATTCGAGCAGCCGCGTGTAGAACCAGTCGATGGCGTGGAACACCTTCGAGTCCTTCGAGCCGTGTTTGTCCTTGCCGTGCCGGTCGACCTTCAGCCATCGCGCCGACAACATCGGCGTGAGGGTGAAGCTGACGAGCAGCGACACCATGATGGCAAACGCCATCGTCAGGCCGAAGCTCTTCATGAAGCGCCCGACAATCCCGCCCATGAAGCCGACGGGCACGAAGATCGCCACGAGCGAGAGGGTTGTCGCCAGAACAGCGAGGCCGATTTCCTGGGTCGCGTTGACGGCCGCCTTGAGCTGGTCCTGCTGTTTCTCCTCGATGAACCGGTAGATGTTCTCGAGCACCACGATCGCATCGTCGATGACGATGCCGACCGACAGCGTCAGCGCGAGCATGGTCATCGAATTCAACGTGAAGCCCATGTACCACACCAGGCCGAAGGTCGCGATGATGGACGTCGGAATCGCGATGGCCGCGATGATCGTCGAGCGGAGGTTCGCCAGAAACAGCAGCACCACGAGGGCGGCCAAGAGCGATCCGAGGAGCAGGTGCTCTTCGAGGCCTCGGATCGACGCTTCGATGAATGTCGAGGTGTCGCGGACCGTCTGGGCCGTGTAACCGGGCGGCAGGCCGGCTTTGACCTGCTCGAACCGCTCCCGCACGGCTTTGACCACCTCGACCGGGTTCGTGCCCGATTGCCGGCGGATGTCCAGGAGAACCGCGGGCGTGCCATTCACGTTGGCGATCGTCTGCGGTTCGGCCTCGCCGTCCTCGGCGCTCGCCACATCGCTCAGCCGCACGGGGTGCCCTTCTTTCTCGCGAATCACGATGTCGCCGAACTCCGCCACGGTTTGCACGCGGCCGGCCGTGCGGAGCGTCAGCGATTTTTCGCCCTGATCGACCCGTCCGCCGGGAATCTCGATGTTCTGCGCCTGGAGCGCGCGGGAGACGTCGGTGACCGTCAGGTTGTACGAGCGCAGCCGGTCGGCGTCGAGCCAGATGTTCACCTGGCGCCGGCGGCCTCCGAGCACCAGGACCTGACCGACGCCGGTGACGCTCTCGAGCTGGCGGCGCAGCACCTTGTCGGCGTATTCGGTGACGTCGCGCACGGGCTTGTTCGCCGTCAGCGCGATGCTCAGCACCGGTGCCGCATCCGGGTCCATCCGCTCGACGCGAGGTTGCTGGACGGTCTTGGGAAGCCGCGGGAGGACGCTGTTCACCTTGTCGCGCACCTCCTGTGCTGCGACATCGGTGTCCTTGTCCAGGAGGAACGACACCATCACGATCGAGATGCCCTCCGACGAGGTGGACCGCAGCTCGTCGATGCCGCTGATCGTGTTGACAGCCTCCTCGATCTTGTCGGTGATCTCGGTCTCGATCTGCTCCGGCGCCGCACCGGGCTGCATGGTCGTCACGACGACCATGGGAAAGTCGACTTTCGGAAAACGGTCGACGCCGAGCCGCGTAAACGAGAACGCGCCGACCACGGTGAGGGAGACGATGAGCACCGTCGCAAGAATGGGACGGCGCACGCACAGAGCGGCTAGCCACTGCATGATCAGGACACCCTTCGGTTGTCGGAGAGCTGCGCCACGTTTTTCGTCGCGACCCGCTCGCCTGCTTTCACCCCGCTTGTCACTTCAACCAGTGCATCGAGCGTCTGCCCGAGCGTCACGATGCGTTCCTCGACGTGATCGCCGATGACGACGTAGACGCGGCTCGTTCCGGCGGTGGTCTGGACAGCCGAACTGGGGACGAGCACACCTGGCGTGCGTTCCTGCTGCTCGATGCGCGCAGTCGCGAAGAGGCCGGGCTTGAGCTCGTTGCCCGGGTTGGACACGACCGCCTCGACGGTCAGCGCCCGCTGGTTCGCCTCGAGAGCCGGGGACACGTAGCGGATTGTTCCGTCGAACTGGCGGTCCGGGAACGCATCGACCTCGAACGACACCGGAGCGCCGGCGGTCACCGCCGACACGAAGCGCTCGGGTACCGTCAACAGGACCCGCAGCGGGTTGACCCGCACGACCACCGCCACCTTCGTGCCCTTGGTGACGTAGTCGCCGATTGACACCTTGCGTTCGGCGACCAGACCGGCGAAGGGTGCGCGCACAACCGCATCGGCCAGGGCTTTGCGCGCGAGAACGACCCGGGCGCGCGCAGCCTGCAACGCTTGATATTGCTGAGCGGCCATGTTCTTCGCCACTTCGTACTGCTGTCGGGCCGCCTCCATCTGCGCCCGCCGCTGATCGAACTCCGACCTCGACACGACGCGCTGATCGAGCAGCGACTGGATCCGCGCGAACTCGCTCTCGGCCAGTTCGTGCGTCGCCAAGGCGTTCTGCACCTCGGGTACGCGGCTGACGTCGAAGGCCGAGCCCGACGTCAGCCCCAGCCGCGCCTCGATCTGCGCGGCGTTGGCTTCTGCCTCCGCGACCTGCGCTTCGCTTTCAGTCGACGAGATCTGAATCAGCACGCTGCCAGGCGAGACCGCTGTTCCGCGCTCGACCGGCGTGGCCACGATCCGTCCGGCGATTTCCGCCGCGACGTCTGCCTGCTCTTCGGCGGTCAGGCTCCCGGTCGCGCGGACGAAGCGCGCGATGGGCTGCTCGATCGCCACTGTGCCGGCGACCGGAATCGGCGGACTCGCCGAGGGGCTTTTGTCGGCGGTTTTGCCATCGGCCGCGCTGCACGCGGGCCAGACCAGCGCGCCGCTGAGCAGGCCGGCAGCCAGAACACGACGAATGACACGGGGATTCATGAAACGACTCCTGTTATGAGACCTGCGTGTCCGGGCACGCTTCATCGAGACACGGGGTGGTTTGACACCGCAGCGGGAGGCCGGGCTGCAGCCCGGCAATCGTGACGTCGAGCACGTCCCTCGCGAGATCGTCGGCGTTCTCGTCCGATCCAAGCCGATCGGAGAGACGAAAGACGGCGACGCCAAGGAGCCCCATCGTCAACAGGCGGACCATCACGACCGGCGGTACGTCGGCACGCAGCAAGCCCTGCTCGGCGCACAGGCGCACGTGTTCGACCAGGCGCTCTTTGAGGTCGCGCGCGAACGAGAAAAGCTCGTACTCACGGCTGATGCGGGGAACCGAGCGATCGACAAACATCAGCGCGAAGTACTGGGGCTGTTCCAGACTGAACTTGTAGAACCGCCAGAACGTCGCCCGCAGCCGGTCGAGCGGCGCCAGCGCCTCCAGATGGCGCGAGTCGGGCGTCTCGCCGCACAGCAGGCGGAAGCCTTCCTCCGCCAGCGCGAAGAAAATATCGTCTTTCGACGGGAAGTACCCGTAGATCGCGGCGGGACTGTATTCGACGCGCTCGGCGATCTTCCGGATCGAGGCGTTTTGATAGCCCTCGTGGACGAACAGTTCGCGGGCCGCGTCGAGAATGGCCCGGCGAACCGTTTCGCGGTCGCGTTCGTGTCGTTCCTTGGTGCCCATGTGCTTGTGGTGAAAAAGTGGAGCTCCAGGGGTATTTTGGCGAAATGCCGAGAATCTAAACAGCGTTCACTAGTCTAACGTTGTTAGACGATCAAGCAGACTTTGAGGTTCGTTGATCGTGTAACGTATTGAAAATAAATGATCTTAGAGTCTCGTCCCGCTCGTCGAGCCCTACCAGAAAGCTGAGAGCTTGAGTGCCTGTGCGTGGCTGAAGGCTAGTGTCCCGGCTGCGGCCACCTCGCGGTCCGAAGAAGGGCAGCCAGGCCAACGACGTAGCTGGCCGCAGATGCGAGCAGCGTCGCCTGGAATCCCCAGTTCATCGCGATGAAGATTGCCGCCGTGGCGCCCACAACCGAGAACGCGCCGTTCATCCCCCACGCCCAGGCGACCATGTCCGGCGCTCGCAGATGAAGCAGACGGATGCCCGCCGGCATCGGTACGCCCAGCATCATTCCGAGTGGAGCAATGGTCGCCACCGCCACGGCGATTCGGGCCGCACGTGAGAACGGAATGGCCCAGGCTACGAGCGGCGTGATCAACGCGAGGCAGCCGGCTGCCACAACCGCGATCACGCCGAGGGTCAGCGCCGTTGTGCGCTGCAGCGTCGCGGGGCTAAGACGGCGGCTGAAGGCGGCGCCCAGTCCGGTTCCCAGCAGCAGCGAGAAGAGCGTGACGGTCAGCGAGTACACAGGGTGGCCCAGGAGCAGAACGAAGCGCTGGAGGATCGCAACCTCGAGCAACATGAACCCCGCACCGAGCGCCCCGAAGTACAGGAGCCACGCCAGCCAACCGTTCGGGCGACCTCCGCCGGCGACCGCAAGGGGGCCTACCACAAACAGCACGACGAGCACGCCGGAAATAGCCATCAGGGTGAGCAAGGCGCTCAGGCCGTTGCCGAACAACATTGATCGACCGAACGCGACCTGAAACTGATCGCCCAGTTTTGTCGTGTGAAAGAAAAAGGGCCGGTCGTCGGTGGTCGGTCGAATGTCCTGCGCGTAGGCGTCGTAGAACCGGTGGCGATCGGGTGCGCCAATGAGGCGGGCGTAGTCGCTCTGGCCTCCGGCGGCGTCAGGCGCGTAGAGCACGTCAAAGGCCAGGCGCGCGGCGGCGCTGTGAAGCCGAAAGAGCTCCTCGGCGGTGAACGGCGATCGCTTCAGGAGAAAGGTCGCCACGCGCCCGTGCTGCACGATGGCTAATCGAGACTTCGCGTCCCAGCCGCGGCGCGCACAGGCTTCCTGCGCGAGCGACACCAGCCGCAGCCCGTCGTGGACCCAGCGCGTGATCGTCAGCACCCCGTCGTCGGTCAGGTGGTCGAGGTAATCGTCGAAGGCTTCGACCGTATACAGCGTGTTCTCGGTCAGGGTGTAGGCACCGGCTGCCGTAGCCGCCCACGTGTCGACCAGCGAAGCCTGAATGACGTCGTACCGCTCTTTCGTCCGTCGGACATAGCTTCGCCCATCGTCCACGAACACCCGCACGCGAGGGTGCGTGTAGATGGCGCCGGAAAACTCGCGGAAGTTCACGCGCATGACGTCGTTGGCGATGATTGGGTTGATCTCGACGCCGTCGACGCGGTCCGCCCCGAAGACCAGAGCGGAGACGAGATCGCGCCCGCCGCCGGGGCCGATGACGAGGGCGGTGAACCCCGCCGCTGACGGCCGCGCGGTCGGCGGCTGGCCGAGGGGGATGGGTGGCCCCGGTCTGTCAGCCTGAGGTTCTTTGAGCTGGTAGGCCAGGGCCGTCAGCTCGTATCGCAGATACTGAGCGTTCGAGAGATCCGGCGCGACATGCAGGATTGGTGTCGACGCCGCCGAATCAATATCCATAAAGCGCGTTTCGGGTACTGGTCCCGTGTAGGTTGAGCTGAGCGACCAATCGCCATGCTGCCGCTCGTACACGCCGATTCGCGAAAACGAGTTCCATTTCGCAAACAGGATGGTGTCGCCCTCATGGCCTTTGGTGTCGGTCACGTCGAAAGTTGCGACGCCGGAAACCTGGCCGGTCAGGGCCAGGAGCAGGACGCCGGCAGCGAGGGCTGCGATGCGCGAGCGTTCAGGACGGGGGGCGAGGAGGGTTGCCGCGCCAAGCGCGAGCGCGGCTGCGCCGAGGACGACGCCGGGGGCGCCCACGCGATCCAGCAGCGGAATGAGGATCACGCAGCCGGAGGCGGCGCCCACCAGATCTGCGGCGTACACAGCATTGATCCGCGACGGGAAACGCGAGATCGCGAGCGTGATGACCAGCCCGCCGGTAAAGAACGGCAAAGCCGCCAGGCCGTAGATGGCAAGCATCAGCCCGAGGTTGCGAGGGGAATAGTTGAGCCCGACGCGCAGCCGGACCAGGACGAACAGCGCCAGGATGGTGCAGACGGCGTACAGGACCGCCTGGCGGGCCAGGAGCCGATCGGTTGGATGGCGCTCGAGCCGGGCGCGAAAAATGTAAGCGAAGACGCCGCTCGCGCTCAGGCCGAAGAGCGCTATCGAGATCGCGAGAAAGGCGAAGTGATAGTACATCACGACCGAAAAAATGCGTGTCAGCGCCAATTCGGTCATCAGGAGCGTTGCCGAGATGCAGGCGACCGCGAGCAGTTGGCGCCGCACCGTCGCCGCCGACACTTCCTCGTTCATGCTTCCGGGGAGTGTACCATTCGCAGATGATGCGGATGAGCGGGCCCGCGTTCACGTGGGTACTCGTCGCGGCGACCGCGGCGTGGACCGGAGCCCTGTTGATGGCGACCTACGACGCGAGCCTCGCGCACCCCGGATCGATTTCCTACCTCTTTTCGGTTGCCGTGTATCTGGCCGGATCGGTGGTCTGTCACCAGCGGCCCGAGCGGTCGTTCCACTGGTGGGGCGCTCAAGTGCCCGTGTGCGCGCGGTGCGCGGGAATTTATGCAGGGGCGGCTGTCGCCGCGCTGTCGGCGGCGTTGGGTCGGGCTTGGGGTCCAGCGGCGCAGCGTCGCGCGCGAACCCTCGACGACGTGTCGGGGCGCATGCGGTGGTTGTTGGTCGCGGCGCTGGCGCCGACCGCGCTTACGCTGGCCTACGAATGGACGACGGGGCACATGCCGGCCCACTGGATTCGTGCGGCCTCCGGCGTTCCGATGGGCGCGGCGGTTGCTCTGGTGGTCGCCGTGGTGGGCGGCATGTCGGGCGGCGGACGCCGCGAAGGAGCGGGACGCGTTCCCCTTCGACAAGAGACGTGATGTAGACTTACCGGTTGTGCGTGCTGGCGGAGCGCAAGGCACACAATCTGGCGGGCTCGTGCTGTTGTGCCTTGCCGCGTGGGCGATTCCCGGCGCAGGGCATCTCTGGCAGGGGCAGCGCACGAAGGGCCTCGTTTTTCTCATCGCCCTGCCCCTCATGTTTGCGATCGGGCTCGCGACGAGCGGCCGTCTGTTCCCGTTCGACCTGTCGGAACCCCTCGTCGGACTGGCGGCGCTGGCCGACGTCGGCATCGGCATCCCGTATGTCGTGGCGAGTGGGCTTGGCCTGGGTGCGGGCGACGTGCGCGCGGTCACCTACGAGTACGGGAACGCGTTCGCGATCGTGGCCGGGCTATTGAACCTGCTCGTGGTCATCGACGCCTACGACGTTGCGCTCGGCCGGAAGTGATGCAGAGCCATTTCCTGCTGCTCGCGCTGTTCGCGTTCTTCGTGTCCCTCGTCTTCGCATTTCTCACCAAAGACGACCTGGGCGAACAGGTGCGATTCCTTGGCAAGCTACTGGCTGGCTTCCTTGTGGCTGCCGTCGTGCTCGGCTGGCTGATGTATCCCTTCCCTCTGTAGGTGACGTCCGCCCCTACCCGCGTGTCTTTGTGGACGCCCGTGGCGCTGTACCTGGCGTTCATCTTCGCGTTGTCATCGGTCTCTCATCCACCGGAGCTGCCGGCGGGGTCCGACAAACAGCTGCACGCGCTGCTCTATTCTGGGCTCGGCGTGCTGCTCGCGCGGGCGCTGGCCGGCGGGCTCCGTCGCAGGGTGACGCTGTCGGTCGCGTTTGCGGCGACGCTGCTGGCGGGCCTGTACGGCGTCAGCGACGAGTTCCATCAGTACTTCGTGCCGCCCCGCCAAGTCGAGACGCTCGACGTCGTGGCCGACACCGCTGGCGCGGCAATCGCGGCGTTTGCGCTCCATGCGTGGGGTATAATTCGGGACCGTTATGGCCTTTGAAAACCTTCTGGTCGAGCGTGACGGCGCGGTCGTCGTCGTCACGGTCAACAGGCCGAAGGTTCTCAACGCGCTGAACGCGCCGACGCTCGACGAGCTGCGACGCGTCGTGCTCGATGTCGGGTCCGACGACAGCGTTCGCGTCCTGGTCGTCACCGGTGCGGGCGACAGGGCGTTCATCGCGGGGGCCGATATCAACGAGCTTGCCGTCCAATCGCCGACCTCCGGCCGCGATCATGCGCTCGCCGGACAGCATGTGTTCAATCTGATCGAGAACCTCGGCAAGCCGGTCATCGCCGCCATCAATGGATATGCGCTCGGCGGCGGATGCGAGCTGGCGATGGCCTGCACACTCCGTCTCGCGGCGGACACGGCCAGACTGGGCCAGCCGGAGATCAACCTCGGCATCCTGCCCGGCTATGCCGGCACTCAGCGCCTCTCCCGGCTCGTGGGCAAGGGCAAGGCGATGGAGATGATTCTGACCGGCGCGCCCGTCACGGCCGACGAGGCTGAGCGCATCGGGCTCGTCAACCGCGTCGTGCCGGCAGCCGATCTGATGCAGGAAGCTCGGCTGCTAGCGGGACGGCTCGCGGCGCAGGCGCCCATTGCCATGCGCTACATCATCGACGCCATCAACAGCGGCCTGGCGATGCCCTTTGGCGAGGCCTGTCGGTACGAGGCGACCTTGTTCGGCCTGGTGGCCTCGACCGACGACATGCGTGAAGGGACACGCGCCTTTCTCGAGAAGCGCCAGCCGCAATTCAAGGGTCACTAGCGTTCCGGCCCCCTGCGGCGACAGACTAGTGGAGCGTATCGTTGATGTGTACGTCGGGAACGGATACCAGATGCGCACCGTCGAAGGCTCGCAGTCCGCAAGCGGCTTTAGGTTTGCCGTCGTTGTCTCGAAGTACCACGACTTCGTGACCGATCGGCTGCAGGTCGGCGCGTTGGCCGCCCTGGCGGCGGCCGGTGTGCGGACCGACGACATCACCGTCGTGCGGGTTCCCGGTGCGTTCGAGCTGCCGCTTGCGGCGCGTCGCGCAGCCGGCAGCGGAGCGTTCGACGCCATCGTGTGCCTGGGATGCCTCGTCCGTGGCGCGACACCCCACTTCGAGTACATCGCGTCGGCTGTTGCGCACGGCTTGACGGCCGCCTCCGCCGAAACGGGTGTTCCGATGGCGTTCGGGGTTCTGACGACGAACTCAATCGAGGAGGCGTTGCAGCGCGCGGCAGAGGGACCGTCCAACAAAGGGTGGGAAGCCGCGGCGGCGGCCGTCGAGATGGCCGCGATCTGGGCCGAGCTGGCGCGCTAGTGTCGCGGCGGGGCACTTTGGAGGCGAGATGGCCGGTCCGTCCCTCAGATCGAAGAATCCGGGCAGGGCGACGCGGCATCGTGCCCGCGAGGCAGCGCTCCAGATCCTGTACCAATGGGACATCGGCCGCACCGACGTGCAGCAGGCAGCCGAAACGTTTTTCGGCGAGCAGTGGCCCGGAGACGCTCCGGCGCCGGAGGGTCTCCGGACGTTCGCGGCAGAGCTCGCGCAGGACACGGTCCTGCGTCTGCCGACCATCGATCGGCTGATTGCCGAGACGGCCGAGCGCTGGCGGCCCGAGCGGATGGCCGTTCTCGACCGCCTGATTTTGCGGCTGGCGGTCTGCGAGATGCTCCAGCAGCGGGGCACACCGGAGCCCGTGATCATCAACGAAGCGCTCGAGCTGGCCCGCACCTTCAGCACCGAGGACGCGGTGAAGTTCATCAACGGGATGTTGGACGGCATCAGGAAGAAACTGAGCACGCAGCACTCGGAGGGACCTTAAGGGTGCTGAGGTCCTTGGGCGCCAAGCACCGAAGTATCGAAGCACCGAGGCACTAAAGCACCTAAGCACCCACGCACCTCAGCACCCTATGAGCATGTCGTCGCAGGAAGAACAGCTCCAACAGCGTCAGGCAAACCTCGAGGAGCTCGCGAGCCTCGGGGTCGCCGTCTACCCGCACAGATTCGACCGTCGTCATACGGTGGGCGAGCTCGTCGACGCGCACGGCGGGAAGTCGCGCGACGAGCTCGAGGCCGAGCGACCCGACACGGTCACGAGCGGACGGATTCTGGCCATTCGCTCGTTCGGTAAAGCGAACTTCCTTTCGATCTCGGACGGTCGTTCGAGCATTCAGGTCTACGTGCGCCACGACTCGTTACCCTCGCTCGACTTCCAGGTCTTCACGCTGCTCGATCTTGGCGACTGGGTCGGCGTCGAGGGCCGCCTGTTTCGAACGAAGACGAACGAGCTGACGATCTGGGCCTCGCGGGTGCATTTTCTGGCCAAATGCCTGCTGCCGCTGCCCGAGAAGTGGCATGGGCTCACCGATGTCGAGATCCGGTACCGTCAACGGTACCTCGATCTGATCGTGAACCCCGACTCGCGCCGCGTGTTCGAGATCCGGAGCCGCGTGGTGGCCCGAATCCGCGAGTTCATGACGGCTCGCGGATACCTGGAAGTTGAGACGCCGATGATGCAGCCGGTGGCGGGGGGGGCGCTCGCGCGGCCCTTTGTCACCCACCACAACGCGCTCGACATGGACCTCTATCTCCGCATCGCCCCCGAGCTGTATCTCAAGCGGCTTACGGTCGGCGGGATCGAGCGGGTGTTCGAGATCAATCGGAACTTCCGGAACGAGGGCATTTCAACTCAGCACAATCCTGAATTCACGACGATGGAGTTCTACCAGGCGTACGCCGACTACCACGACCTGATGACGATGACCGAAGAGCTCGTGGCCACTGTGGCCAGGCAGGCCGTTGGCACGGACCAGATTGCCTTTGGACGCCACCAGATTTCATTGACCCCGCCGTTCTCGCGTGTGTCGCTGCGCGAAGGGGTTCGCGAGGCAGCCGCGCGACGGCTGGCGCGCGAGGTGAGCGACGCGGAGCTGCGCGACCGCGACCTTCTGGCGGCCATGGCCCGACAGCTCGGCATTGAAGTATCCCCGGGCCTTGGCGCCGGAAAGATCACAACCGAGTTGTTCGAAGCCCTCTGCGAGGACCAGCTCATCCAGCCGACGTTTGTCTACGACTTCCCAACCGAGGTGTCCCCGCTGTCCAAGCAGCGGGCCGACGACCCCGACACGGTCGAACGGTTCGAGCTGTACATCGGCGGCTTCGAAGTGGCGAATGCCTTCAGCGAGTTGAACGACCCGATCGAGCAGCGCCGTCGCTTCGAGGCGCAGCTGGCGGATCGGGCCCGCGGCGATCTCGAAGCGCACGCGATGGACGAGGACTACATCCGGGCGCTCGAATACGGTCTGCCGCCCACCGCTGGCGAAGGCGTCGGCATCGACCGCCTCGTGATGCTCTTGACCAACAGTCCTTCGATCCGTGACGTCATCCTGTTTCCGCTCATGCGCAAGCGGGACCGACAACCGAGGGACGACTGATGGACGTGCCATTCGAGCTTCACGTCGCCCTCCGCTACCTGCTCGCCAAGCGCAAGCAGGCCTTCATCTCGGTGATCTCCGCGATCTCCGCGCTCGGTGTGACCGTCGGCGTGATGGCGGTCGTCATCGCGCTGGCGCTGATGACCGGGCTTCAGCAGGAGCTCCGCGACCGCATCCTCGGGTCCAATCCGCACATTTTCGTCTGGAAGCGCGGCCGCTTCTCCGACTATCGCACCGAGGCCGACAAGCTTCGTCGGATGCCGCACGTCATTGGCGCGGCGCCGGCGATACTCGGCAAGGCGCTGGTGACAGCCGGCCGCGACGAAGCCTTCGTCAACTTAAAAGGCATCGACCCGGCGCTCGAGCCGAGCGTCACCGCCGTCGGCGGCGCGATGCGCAGCGGATCGCTGGCCGCGCTCAAGGACAGCCAGTCCGAGGCGCTGGACGCGATTCTCCTCGGCAGCGATCTGGCCGCGCAGCTGGGCGTCTCGGTGGGAGACTCGATCTCGGTGCTCACGCCGCAGGGCACGTTGTCGCCGATGGGCCTGATCCCGCGCGCCCGCCGGCTGCGCGTCGCTGGAACCTTCAACCTCGGACTCTACGAAATCGATTCGCAGACCGGCTTCGTCTCGATCGATGTGGCCAAGCGGCTGCTCGACAAGGAGGAGATCGACGCGATCCAACTGCGGCTGGACGATATCTTTGCGGCGAAGGACGTTTCCCGCGTCATCGCCGAACAACTCGGTAGTGACTACGTCGCACAGGACTGGGCCGACATGAACAAGTCGCTGTTCTCGGCGCTCTGGCTGGAAAAGATGGCCGTCTCGCTCACCATCGGCCTGATCGTCATGGTCGCCGCGTTGAACATCGTTGCATCCCTAATCCTGCTGGTGATGGAGAAGCATCGCGATATCGCGATCCTGAAGACGATGGGCGCGAGCGCCCGGAGCGTGACTACGATCTTCATGATGCAGGGGCTCATCATCGGCGTTGTTGGCACGACCGTCGGGGCGGCGCTCGGAGTCGCGGTGTCCGAGATCCTCGACCGGTACAAGCTGATTCGGGTTCCCCTCGACGTCTATCAGATCTCGCACGTGCCGTTTACCGTCCTGCCGCTCGATTTCGTCGTGGTGGTGGTTGCCGCCGTGCTGGTCTGCTTCCTGGCAACGATCTATCCGTCCCGCCAGGCCGCACGCCTCGATCCCGCCCAGGCCCTGAGGTACGAGTGATCCTGGCCGCTGAAGCCTCCAGGGCCGTAGCACCTCGCCGCTGCCGCTGATGGCCTTCCTCGACGCACGCGGCCTTGTCAAGAACTACGCCGTCGGCGGCGTGAGCCTGACGGTCCTTCGCGATCTCGATCTGCGCGTCGAGTCGGGCGAGATGTTGGCGATTGTCGGCGCATCGGGCGTGGGTAAGAGCACCCTGCTGCACCTGCTCGGAGGCCTCGATCGGGCGGACGGAGGCACGGTGACGGTCGAGGGAACCGATCTCACCTCGCTGCGGGACGCGGAAGTTGTTGCCTTCCGGAACCGGCACGTCGGCTTTGTGTTCCAGTTTCACCATCTCCTGCCGGAATTCAGCGCCATCGAGAACGTCGAAATGCCCATGCGCATCGCCCGGGTCGCGCTGAGCGATGTGCGCCCGCGAGCTGAGGAACTGCTGCGACGAGTGGGGCTCGGCGAACGGCTGACGCACCGACCTGGCATGCTGTCGGGCGGCGAACAGCAGCGCGTCGCGGTCGCCCGCGCGCTGGTGATGCGACCCTCCTTGCTCCTCGCCGACGAACCCACCGGTGATCTCGACGAGCAGACCGGCAAGGCCCTGCATGGCCTGCTGCGCGAGATGCATCAGGCGTACGGCTTGACCTCGGTGATTGCGACCCACAATCCTCGTTTGTCGGCCGCGTGCGATCGCGTGCTCCGCCTCGAGGCCGGGCGCTTGATTCCCGCCTAGGGAACCCCTCAAGCTGTAGGGGCCGGCCAACAGCCTCTCACGCCCTTTCAGCTGAAGAACGCCACGCCTTCGCCAAGCCGTGGTACGTTGGAGACGATTTCCGCATCCCGAGCGTCATAAGGGGTGGGGCGAGAACTCTCATGCAGCCAGACACTTAACGCGAAGATTTGGCGGGGGTGCCGGTGATGATGCCGTATAATGTGGTCAGTGTTCTCGTGACCCCAACTCCATCTGCTTCACCTAGGTAGGCCGGATGTTCGAGCGGTATACCGAAAGGGCCCGACGGGTGCTGTTTTTTGCCCGCTACGAGGCCAGTCAACTCGGCAGCATTTCGATCGAGACCGAGCATCTCCTTCTGGGTCTGATTCGCGAGGGCAAGGGACTCACCAGCCGGATCTTTGCGCGCTCGCATCTCTCGCTCGAGAACATCCGCAAGGAGATCGAGGGTCGCACGGTCTTTCGGGAGAAAGTGTCGACGTCGGTCGAGATCCCGTTTAGCGCGGAAACCAAGCGCGTGCTGCAGTTTGCCGCCGAAGAGGCGGATCGGCTGCTGCACAACTACATCGGGACCGAACATCTCCTGCTCGGCATTTTGCGCGAGGAGCGCTCGGTGGCCGCGTCGATCCTGATCGAGAAAGGCATGCGGTTGAATGCGGTCCGCGAAGACATCGTTCAGCTGCTCAACGAAAAGACGACGCTGACCCGCGTGAAGGAGACGCCGCTTCTGGCGGAATTCAGTCGGGACCTGACCGAGTCGGCGATGAAAAACCAGCTCGACCCGCTCGTTGGCCGGGACCACGAGCTCGAGCGCGTGCAGCAGGTGCTCTGTCGCCGGACCAAGAACAACGCCGTGCTGATCGGCGAGCCCGGCGTCGGAAAGACTGCGATTGTCGAGGGTCTCGCCCAGAAGATCGTGTACGGAGACGTCCCGCACTTTCTCGCGGACAAGCGAATCCTGGCGCTCGATATCTCACTGATTGTGGCGGGCACGAAGTACCGCGGCCAGTTCGAGGAGCGCCTGAAGGCGATCATGAAGGAGCTGACCGACAACCCGAACATCATCGTGTTCATCGACGAGCTGCACACGCTGGTCGGCGCGGGCTCCGCCGAAGGCTCGCTCGACGCGGCGAACATCCTCAAGCCGGCGCTGTCGCGCGGCGAGATCCGCTGCATCGGCGCGACGACGCCCACCGAGTACCGCAAGTACATCGAGAAGGACCGCTCGCTCGAGCGCCGCTTCCAGGCCATCAAGGTCGATCCGCCCGCCGAGAAAGAGACCATCGAGATCCTGATGGGCGTGAAGGATCGGTACGAGCAGTTCCACCACGTCGAGTACACGCGCGACGCGATTGAAGCGGCGGTCTACCAGTCGAGCCGCTACATCACCGATCGGTTCCTGCCGGACAAGGCGATCGATCTCGTGGACGAAGCCGGCGCCCGCGCGAAGCTGAAGGAAGCGGGCTACAGCGAGGAGTTCGGCGAGATCAACAAGAGCATCCGCGTCGCTGTCGAGCAGATGGAGAGCGCGGTCAGCCAGAAGGACTTCGAGAAGGCGCAGTTCTACCGCGAGCAGGAAGTGACGGCGCGCGAGAA
>JBGPJH010000044.1:0-15650 GCA_041485305.1 Vicinamibacteria bacterium
CCCCGCGAGAGATCACGAGGTCGCCATCTTTGCTGCGGTGGCTGTAGCGGCCGACGGTGATCGGCTGGTCGCTTGGATGCGGCAGGTCGAGGATCTGAAGAAGGGCGCCTTCGTACGGCAGATTGGTCGCTTCTCCGACCCGCCCAGGATCGAAGACCTTGCGTCCCTCTCGCTCGACGACGAGGATCTGACGGAAATCCGGAAGTGCCGCCGGCGTGACTGCGCGCTCAAGCTCGCCGCGGCCGAGATGGAAGAGCTGCGACGGGCCGCAGACGAGTCAGGCTCGAAGTGGAAGCCGGCTCTCCAGGACGCCTTCCGCCGGCTGGTCTTGCGGCGCGTCGGGGCGTTCCTTCAAGGCGGTCACGCTGCGCTGCCCGCGTACGAGGACAACGACGCTCCGGTGCTGCTTGGCGGTCGATTCTCGTTGTTGGTCAGACACTCAGGATTTCTGACCAAGAACCACCCCCGATTTTCCGAATATCTCGAGAGGTATCCTCGCGCGCCCCTGCCCGAGCTCGAGTCGTTCGTGTACTGGTCCAAGGAAGGCGTCGGCGCGAAGGCGATCGTCAGCGCCACGCAGGTCAACATCCTTCGGGGCACCGACGGCTTTGTGCCAGACGCCCTGGTCATCGGCAAGGAGATTTTTTCGACGCACTATGTCAACGCGTCGTTGAGCCTGACCGCTGTCGTGGGTGAACCGGGAGCGCACAACTACCTCGTGTATTTCAACCGCACCGAGGTTGACGTGCTGGGCCGGATCTTCGGTGGCCTGGTGCGAGTGTTCATGGAGCGCCGTCTGAGAGCGGAGGCCTCCGACGTGCTCCGGGGATTACGCACGCGCCTGGAGAGCGGCGAGCCGAAGATCTGAGATCCTCCATGAGCCTGCTGTTTCGCGGCATCGTCTGGTTTGGCCTGTACACGGTGCTGGTGGTGCTGCCTCTGGCCGTCGCGCTGGTCGTGCATCCGCTTTCCGGCCAGCGGCCCGTGGCCGTCGACCTCGCGGCTGCCGCAGGGTTCATTGCCTTTGCGCTGATCGTTCTGGAGTTCGCGCTGGTGTCCCGGCTGCGCGCGGCTTCAGATCCCTTCGGCACCGATGCGCTCATGTACTTCCACCGCCTGATGGGACTGGCCGCCGTGGCGTTCCTGGTGGCGCATCCCGTTCTGTTCGCGGGGCACGGTCTGTCGGCTGCGAGCTTCAATCCCATGGCCGGCGGCTGGAATCGATCGTCGGGTGCCCTCGCGTTCTGGCTGGTCCTGCTGCTGGTGGCCAGCTCGGTCTGGCGTAAGCGGCTGCGCCTTGGCTACGACCGCTGGCGTCGGGTGCACGCCGCCGCCGCCCTTATCATCGTCGCTGCTGCGATCGCGCACATGCTCCAGGCAGGTACCTACACGCAAGTCCCCCTACTGGCAGGTCTCCTTCTGCTGTACGGCGTCCTCTTCCTGGCCCTCATGTTTCGGTATCGCGTCGTTCGACCGCTACAGCTCTGGTCTCGCCCCTGGCGAGTGGTCGAGAACCGCGACGAAGGTGCCGACACGCGGACGCTGGTGCTGCACGGGGCTGAACGCGCGCGTTTCGAG
Organism: Vicinamibacteria bacterium; assembly: GCA_041485305.1. GTDB lineage: Bacteria > Acidobacteriota > Vicinamibacteria > Vicinamibacterales > CAVVIG01 > JBGPJH01. The sequence continues at coordinate 1,579 of JBGPJH010000044.1, forward strand.
TTCGAGCCCGGGCAGTTCGCCTGGCTGATTACCGGCGGCACGCCGTTCAGCGCGCAACAGCACCCCCTTTCCATCGGGTCCTCTGCCGAGAAGGCAGGGGAGGGCACGATCGAGTTTTCGATCAAAGCCCTCGGCGATTGGTCAGGTACGGTGCCGTCGTTGCTTGGCCCAGGGGCCCGACTGTGGATCGACGGGCCATACGGAGCTTTTTCCCCCGACCGGGAACCCGCACAAGGCTTCGTGCTGATCGCTGGAGGAATCGGCATTACGCCCATGCGCTCGATGCTGCTGACGATGCGCGATCGCGAAGACGTGCGGCCAGTGCTGCTGTTCTTCGCTGCCGCAAACTGGCAGCGGGTGATGTTTCGGAGCGAGTTGGCGGCGCTCGAACGCGAGATCAACTTGAAGACGGTCTACGTGTTTGCGGCCGCCCCGGACGACTGGGAAGGCGAGCGCGGATTCATCACACGGGATGTGCTGGCCCGTCATCTGCCGCGCCAGTACAAGCGGTACCAGTACTTCGTGTGCGGTCCGCCGCCGATGATGGACTCGCTCGAAACGACCCTCACCGAGATGGGTGTGCCTGCAGCGCGCGTGCAGTCCGAACGATTCGACATGGTGTGAGGTATGCGCCACCTACTTGTTCGCCGCGTCGCCCTGACACTCTGCGGCCTGCTGGTCGCCGCGGCACTCCTGTTTGCATGGCTCGTTCGATGGCCTGCCACGCCACCCTCCTCAGCGTCCAGTGGTCCTTCGATCGCCCCGGTCGAAGATGTCCGCGCACTGTTTGACCGGCGCTGCGGGCGGTGTCACGAGGCGGCGGAGCTGAGCTCGTCGCTCGGCGCGACTTCCGATCCTCCCGCGCGAGCGCGCGAGATGCTCGCGTTTCTGCGCGAGCACGGCCAGTCCACGGATGTCGAGAGCCGGGCGATCGTCGAGTACCTGCGGCAAGGCCCATGAGAGCGATCCCTCCGGTGATAAACGCGATCGTGGCCGTGCTTGGCCTGTGCGCCTGCACTCCTTGCGCTTGGCCCACGCCTCAGTCCCTTGGTCCCCGGTCAATATCCGACACTCGAACGCCGCAGCTGCCGATTGAGAACGTGGCGGCCGCCATCCGGACACACGTTGGCAGCGCCAGCGATAAGACCCTTGGCGTCCTCACCGTCGCGGAGCGGAAGGCACTGCTGGCGCTCTATGGGCCGGGCGGATATCGTCCCCTGTGGACCGACGCGAAGGGGCAGCCGAGCCCCAGTGCACACGACGCGCTCGGCCTGCTCGAGGATGCCGCCTCCGAAGGTCTCGACCCCCGCCGCTACCATCCCGATATTCTCGGCCCCCTCCGATCCACCCTCGGGTCGGCACCCTCGGTGTCGGTTCGCGATCGAGCCGCATTCGACGCCGTTTTGAGTCTGGGCACGCTCAGGTACCTTCGCGAGCTGCACAACGGTCAGGTCGACCCACGTTCGATCGGATTTCGAATGACCGTACCGGCCGACGAGCACGAGTTTGCGGCCTTGCTCGGTTCCGCGATCGCTGACCGGCGCGTTCGGGAGGCCGCCGCCGCGCTGGCGCCGCCCTACGCGCAGTATCGTGGCCTGAAGCTCGAACTCGCCAGGTACCGGTCTCATGCCGCGGATGCCTCGCTCGCGACCGTGGCACTGCCCGGGACGACCGCGAAGCCCGGAGAGACGATCGTCGGGCTCGCCGCGCTCCAGCGTCGGCTCGTGGCGCTGGGCGATCTGCGGGCAGACACGCCCGGTCTCGTTGAGTTGTCGCTGTACGAAGGCGAGATCGTCGAGGGAGTGAAGCGGTTTCAGGCTCGGCATGGGCTCGAGGTCGACGGCATTCTCGGACCGAAGACGCACGAGGCGTTGCGGGTGCCGCTCGCTTGGCGGGTCCGGCAGATCGAGCTCGCGCTCGAGCGGCTGCGATGGCTGCCTCATGTCGGCAACGAGCGGTTCATCGCCGTCAATATCCCTATGTTTCGACTCTGGGCCTGGGACTCGATCCCGCCGCGCGGTCGGCCGTCGCTGGAGATGGGCGTCATCGTGGGGCGTGCGTTGAACACACGGACGCCGATCTTCGACGAAAAGATGGAGTACCTCATCTTCAGGCCGTACTGGAACGTGCCGTCATCGATCCTGCAGCACGAAATCCTTCCGGCCATGGAGCGGGATCCGGACTACCTCCAGCGACAAGATATGGAAATCGTTTCGGGACCCGGAGACGACGCCAGGCCCGTGGCCGCCACGGCGGAGAACATCGAGCGGTTGCGGTCGGGAGCGCTCCGCGTGCGACAGCGTCCTGGACCGAAGAACTCACTGGGCTTGGTCAAGTTCGTGTTTCCCAACGACAACAACGTGTATATGCATGCGACGCCCACGCCACAGCTGTTTCGCCGGCCGCGACGCGACTTCAGCCATGGGTGCGTGCGGCTCGAAGATCCCATCGCGCTGGCGGAGTGGGCGCTCAGTGAGCGAGAGGGGTGGACGCGAGACCGGATCGTTGAGGCGATGAACGCCACAGGATCGCGCCGCGTGTATCTGGACCGGCCGGTGCAGGTCTTTCTCGTTTACATCACCGCGCTGGTCATGGCTGAAGGCGAGACGATCCGCTTCGCCGAAGACATCTATGGTCACGACAGGAAGCTGGATCGGGCGCTCGCCAAGCGGGCCTCAGATCGTTGAACCGCTTCTCGGAGCCACAGAGCCGCGGCGACCGCCCGTCGGCCACGCGAACCTACCAGCTTCGGGCTCGCCCAGTATCGACGTGGACGAAGTCTGACGCGGGGTAGTAGCCAACGCCTCCGAGACCGACCGACTGCGCGGCGCTGCGAAGCTTTCCGAGCGGCACATCTGCCAGCCGGATGTCGATGGCTTGCCCCCGCATGTGCAGGCTCCCCGCCGCAACCCCTTCGCTCCTGTGCCGCAGCATCTCGTTGGTCGCCGGCGAGCGGTAGCCGGAAATCACCTGAAACGGTCGCGAGGTCCCCGTCAGGTCGGTCAGGTCGTGCAGCAGATCCAGCAGACCCGGATCGATGGCGTGGATGTCGCCCGTCCGGAAATCGCGCAGGAAGTGGTTGACGCTGGCCAGCGCGTCGGCCACGTACTGGCCGCCGCCGAAGTACTCGACGGCGAGTCGTTCGCCGGTGTGCGTGTGCACGAAATCGAGCACGCGGGATCTCAACGGGCGGGCCAGCAACCGTTTCGACGCGGCCACGACGGCAAGGCCCGGCGCCAGTGCCTTCACGAAGTGTCGCCGCGAGAGATGCATCACTTGATTTCGAACGTACCGTCAGGCAACTTTTCGCGATGGGCGGTGTGACACGCGGCGCATGCGGCCATCAGGTCTTTGGCCGCCGCCTCGGCGCCCTCCTGGCTTTTCAGTCCCGCAGACACGCCGAGCACGGCTACCGCCGTTGTCGCATTGTCCGCGTGTCGGATGGCGTCCTCGACCTTCTTGCTTTGCCAGAACTTCAGCGCGACCTCGAGTGCGGCCTTCGCCGATGCCGTGTATTTCGTCAGCGTATCGTAGTCCTCTGCCTGGACAGCCTTGCCGAGTCCCTGGGCAACGGCGCCGAGGTCCCGCATGGCCTTCTGGTAGTCGGCCGACGGTTTCTCGGCAGCCGTGGCCGCCAGCGCGAAGACGCCGACGATACCCGACGTGACGAGCACTGCCCACTTACGCATGGCCTTCCCTCCTGCCTGACCTGGTGAACGGAGGTCTCCCGCCGACTCTTGTCCCATGAGAATAGCCGAAACGATCGGATCCGACGCGACAAAGACGTTCTCCTAGACATCTTCTAAAGCCGATGTCCTTGCAAGTGAAGCAGGTTTTCGCCGGGTCGGCTTTAGAAGCTGTCTTAGCCCGGCGAGAGGCTGAACTGGAACACCCAGCCCGCCTTCTGTCGTTGCAGCGGAGCAGTGCCAGCCTCAGAGACGGCGAATGGATTGAAATTGTCAGGCAAGAGGGGGTGGAAGCCGTTCAGGCGTTTGCGTCGGTCACCGCGACCCCCCAGTCGCCCGGCTGATGCGCGCGCTCTCGCCCCCGAACGATGCGCCGGCCCTTGAGCGGACCACGCTCGGCTGTGATGACCGTACACTGCCGCTCGCCCCGCCCATCGTCCCAGTAGATCACCACCCAGTCGTCGGTTCGGCCCAGCGCGTGCGCCCGCGCGGTGTTCGAGAAAAGCGCCGTGTAGTGATGGGTTCCTCGCCGGGTGTGCAGAATTGGCAGCCAGGCGACGCGCGAAGGATTGAAGCGACGCGGGGCGATCTTGACGAGGTCTCCCGCGGCAGCCTTCCGGCGGTACTCGCGATCGACATCGAGAATTTCCTCGATCGACGGCTGGTCATCAGGGACGGGGGGCGTCGGCGGCCGGACACGCGCGAGCCGATGAGCCAGCGAATCGCGGATACCCGCGAGGCGCTTCTTGCCGATGCCCACGACGTCCTCCAGGCGACCGTCGTGAGCGGCGGCTTCGAGGTCTTCGAGGGTCTCGAGTCCGAAATCGTGATGCAGGCGATCGGCGAGGCCACGACCGATGCCCGGAACTGACGCCAACAGCTTGATGGGATCGCTTTCCCCGCGGAGCCGCTCCAGCATGGCGAGGCGACCGTGCGCGAGCAGGTCTCGGATGGCGCGCGCGATGCTCTCGCCGATGCCAGGCAGCGCACGAAGTCCCTCGACACCCTCCTGGTCGAGGATCCGAGAGACTGGCTGTGGCAGGCGTCGAACGGTTTCGGCCGCCCGTTCGTAAGCGCGGACCCGAAACGAATCGGCCCCCTGCGCGGAGAGCAGCCGCGCGATCTCTTCCAGCTTGCCGGCAACGTCTTCGTTCAGGCGGTCGGGCATAAGACCCCAAGAGGGTGGCAGACCCCGCAACTCCCGGTGGTGGTCGTTCCAACCTATGCCAGACGCAAAGGCGATGCCCTATTCTCTCAACGGCGGCGGTTGGCCACGACCAGCACGATCAGCCCGATGAGTGCGGCAATACCGCCGTAGACGGACCACCGAATCTGGCCGCTCATAAAGCTGCCCGGCAAGACGTTGATCCCTTGGAGGAACCACGTGATGCCCGCCAGCATCAGGAGGGCGCCGACAACATTCAAGGTGATTCTCACAAGATTGAGCCCCTCAGTTCTCATATCGCAGGACGGTGCCGGGGTTGTGACCGAAGATCGATGCTTACCGCCGCTCGAAGCGACCCGTCTTCTCGCTCAAGTGAATGCAGTACAAGCGCGCGCCGCCGTTCCCGATGCGGAGGGCCGACTCTCCCTCGTGGAGAGCGTGGTTGGGCTGGCTCGTCTCGCTCACCATGAGAGGCCGAAAGCGTTCGCGCAGGACGATCAGCGCCGAAGCGGCGTCCGGGCCAAACAGCTCTTCGAACCGCCCCTGCGCGATGACGCTGCGCCAGTTGGCCAGATCATCCATGTGATCGACCTCCACGCAGACGTACGGGTTGCTCCGCATCAGGCGAAGCTTCAGGCCCTCGGTCGAATGGGCAACCAACGCGTTGCCCTCGTACGCGTACGTGACGGGCACCACGTACGTGCGGCCCTCCGCGTGGCACCCCAGCCGGGCCACCACTTCGGAATGGAGCAGCTCTTCAATCTCGGCCGGCGACAGTGTTCCAAGCATCACTCCCACCTCTGAAATGGTTCACTTTGTCATCTGGCCATTTGGTCATCTGATTAACCCTCCGCGCCGCTGTCGACCGCTTTCTTTGATGCGAGATACGCCACGGTTCCCTCAACCGTCATGAGCTTCGGATAGTCGGCTTCCGGGATGTCCACGCCGAGCCGTTTGTGCAGCGCGAGCATCACATTCAGAAAATCCATCGAATCCAGATCGAGTTGCTCGCGAAGGCTGACGTCTGGTCGTACGGACGCCTCGTCAATCTCCGGCGCCACCCGCTTCAGGACGGCAAGCACGACGGCCTTGAGTTCTTCAGCGGTCATAGCTTCTGTGGCGCGTGCAGCAGTCGATCGATCGCGGCCAGCAGCAGGCCGCCGCGATGTCCGTCGCTGGCGCGATGGTCGGCCGCGAGCGTCGCCGTGACGACCGGTCGCGCTTCGATCTTGCCCTCACTCGCCCATGGGCGATCCGAGATCCTCCCGAAACCCACCAGTGCCACTTGAGGTGGGTAGATGATGCCGAACGCCGCGTCGACCCCCTGATCGCCAAGACTGGTGACGGTGATGGTTGGATCCGCGAGCTCGGAGCTTCTGAGGGAGCCGGCTCGTGCCCGTGCGACGAGGTCGCTGATCTGCCTCATCAGCGTCCCGAGATCCTTCTGGTCGGCGTCGTGCACAGCCGGTGCGACAAGGCCGCCGCCCCGCAGGGCAATCGCGCATCCCACGTGCACGCCAGCGCCCTGTCGAAAGGCCCCGTCAATCCAGTGGCCGTTCAGTTCCGGCACCTCGTGCAGGGCGAGTGCGAGGGCTTTGACGAACAGGGCAATCGCCAGCAGCCGTTCAGTTATCGGGCGCTGCTCGTTCTGGGCGCGCAGCCACGAGATCGCCGTGCTCATGTCGATGGCCGTCGAGAGGTAGTAGTGCGGGATCTCTTTCTTCGATCGGGTCATCGCCGCAGCAATGGCGGCACGCATGTCGCGGCGGACGTGCGGCTCAGCCGGAGCCTGCGGTGCCGCCGCCTTCTGTGCTGCCACGCGCTCGATGTCTTCGCGCGTGACGGTCCCCTGCGACCCTGTGCCCCGCACGGTGCCCAGGTCCACACCCAGCTCAGACGCGCGCCGGCGTGCGAGCGGAGACGCCCGAAGCCGTCTTGCCGTCTCTGGCGGCGCCGGTAGCGGCGGCTGCGTCGTGGACGTCAAAACCGGCGGAGCCACGATCGAAGCTGGCCTGCGCCCGGGGGTGGCCTCGATCGTGGTTTTCTCGGCCCCCGAGCCTCGAATGATGGCCAGGACCGTGCCCACCGGAACCTTCTCCCCCGGTTCGACGGCGATTGTCTCCAGCATGCCGTCCTCGAAAACCTCGATTTCGATCGCGCCCTTCTCGGTGTCGACGACCGCGATGATGTCGCCGTGCTTGACGCGATCGCCAGGATGTTTCAACCATTCGACGAGCGTTCCATCCTCCATGTCGGACCCGAGCGTCGGCATCCGGAATTCAGACACGGGCGCCGACCATGCTGCGAGCGGCGTTGACGATCGCCGGAGTCTGGGGCAGCGCCGCATCCTCGAGATGCTTCGGGTAGGGAATCGGCACTTCGGCCGTGCACACCCGAGCAATGGGCGCGTCCAGGTCGTAGAAGAGCGACTCGGCGAGGCGCGCGCTGATTTCGGCCGACAGGCTGCCGCTCCTCCAGCCCTCGTCGACGATGACAACGCGGTGCGTCTTCTTCACGGACGCCTCGATCGTTGCCATGTCGAGGGGTCGCAAGGTGCGAAGGTCGATCACCTCGGCGTCGACGCCGTCGCGGGCCAGTTCGTCTGCCGCCTGGAGCGTCCGGCCGAGCGTGCCGCCGTAGGTGATGAGGCTGACGTCCGATCCGCTGCGCCTCACCGCCGCATGGTCGATGTCGACGGCGCCGGCAGTGTCGGCAAGAGGGCCCTCCATGTTGTAGAGGGTCTGATGTTCGAAGATGAGGACTGGATCGGGATCCTCAAGGGCCGTCCACAGCATGCCGCGCGCATCTTCGAGCGTGGCGGGCGTCACGATGCGAATCCCTGGAATGTGCGCGTACCACCCTTCGAGGCTGTGCGCGTGCTGCGCCGCGAGCTGGCGGCCTGCCCCGGTCGCCATCCGGATCCCCAGGGGAATGCTGAACTGGCCGCCCGACATGTGCCTGATCGTCGCAGCGTTGTTGACGATTTGGTCGAGTGCGAGAAGCGAGAAATTGACCGTCATCACCTCGACGATGGGCCGCAGACCTCCGAGCGCAGCCCCGATGCCCGCGCCGACAAATGTCGATTCGGACAACGGCGTATCCCGTATCCGCTCCGGACCGAACTCGTCCAGCAGCCCCTTGCTCACGCCGTACGATCCGCCGTAGCGACCGACGTCCTCGCCCATCAGGAAGACTCGCGGATCCCTGCGAAGGGCCTCCCGCAGGGCCGTTCGAACGGCTTCCCGGTAGGTGGTGATCATGATCGTCTCGTGTACACGTCGCGAAGCAGGTCTTCGACCGGCTCCCAGGTGCCGTTTTCTGCAAACTGGACTGCCTCGTCCATCTCGTCCGCCACGGAGACGTCGAGGGCCTCGATCAGCTGGTCGGTGACCAGTCCTTCTTCTTTCAACCGCTTCTCTAGCGTCGCGATCGGGTCGCGCCCTTTCCAACGCTCGACTTCCTCTTTGTCACGGTACAGCTCGGGATCGAACATCGAGTGCGCGCGGAACCGGTACGTGCGGAATTCGATGAACGCCGGACCGTCCCCGCGTCTGACCCCGTCGGCAATCCGACGCGTGGCCTCCTCAACCGCGATGACGTCCATCCCGTCGACGGTCTCCGCGGGCACCAGATAGCTCTGCGCCTTGACGCGGAGGTCGGTCTGCGACTGCGCGCGATCGATCCGCGTGCCCATCGCGTATAGATTGTTCTCGCAGAGGAACAGGACGGGCAGTTTCCACAGCGCGGCCAGGTTCAGCGACTCGTGAAACTCGCCTTCGGCGACCGCGCCATCGCCGAAGAAGCAGGCGGTCATGCGCGGGCGCCCCGTGATCCGGTCGGCGAGCGCCAGCCCGACGGCCAGCGGGAGGCCGCCCCCCACAATGGCGTTGCCGCCGAAGAAGCGCGTGGCGGCGTCGAAGACGTGCATGGATCCGCCTCGCCCGTGGCTGCAGCCCTCACGCTTGCCGAACATCTCCGCCATCAACGCGCTGGCGCCGATGCCTCGGGCCAGCGCGTGGCCGTGCTCGCGATAGGTCGAGACGATCGCATCTTCGTGCGAGAGGCCTTGCATGGCGCCGACGGCGACCGCTTCTTCGCCGATGTACAGGTGCAAGAACCCGCGAATCTTTCCCGCGCTGTACAGCTCGGCGCATTTTTCCTCGAACCGGCGAATCCGGCGCATCTCATGGAGCAGCACGCACGCGTGCTCCCGGGCCAGTGCGGACCGGGCGCTAGCGACGCCATCCGTCATGATGCCTCCAACGTCGAGGTGTCGCCTTCGGGAAGCCCCAGCTCGCGGGCCTTCAGCAGGCGCCTCATGATCTTGCCGGCTCGATTCTTGGGAATCGAAGGAAGAAACTGGAGATCTTTCGGCGCGACCGCTGCGCCGAGCCGCATGCGCGCGAAGCCGATCAATTCCTGCCGGAGTGCGTCAGACGGCTCGTAGCCGGACTTGAGCGCGACGAAGGCCTTGACCACTTCAAACGCGACGGGATCCGGCTTGCCGATCACGCCGGCTTCGGCCACCGACGGGTGCTCGAGCAGGGCGCTCTCGACTTCGAACGGGCCGATCAAATGTCCCGACGACTTGATCACGTCGTCGGCCCGTCCGATGAACCAGTAGTAGCCGTCGCGGTCGCGCTTGGCCAGATCGCCGGTGAGGTAGTACCCCGCGACGAAGCACTTCCGATAGCGCTCCTCGTCCGACAAGTAGCCTCTGAACATCGAGGGCCAGCCCGGGCGGAGGGCGAGCTTGCCCTCGGTGTCGGGCGTCTCGACGACCTCTATCGATTGGTCCGGGGATCGACGAACCAGCGCGACGTCGATGCCGGGCACCGGACGACCCATCGATCCCGGCCTGATCTCGGACGCCGCGAAGTTCGCGATCATGATGCCGCCCGTTTCCGTTTGCCACCAATTGTCGTGAAACGGCAGGCCGAACGCGTCGACACCCCATACGACCGCCTCTGGATTGAGTGGCTCGCCAACGCTGGCCAGGAACCGCAAGGTGGGGAACTGGTGCCGTCTGGCCTCGGCCGCGCCGGCTTTCATCAGCATTCGAATGGCCGTCGGAGCCGTGTACCACACGCTGACGTGCTCGGACTGCAGGATGGAAAACCAGCGCTCGGCGTCGAAGTCGGCCTCGTCAACAATGCTGGTGAGCCCGTGCGTGAGCGGGGCGACGATGCCGTACGACGTGCCTGTGACCCATCCCGGGTCGGCCGTGCACCAGAACACGTCGTCTGGATGTAAGTCGAGCGCGAAATGGGCGGTCGCGTGATGCGCGACTACGGCCTGGTGAACGTGGAGGGCTCCTTTCGGCTTGCCAGTGGTGCCGCTCGTGAAGTGCAAGAGCGCGATATCTTCGGGATCGGTGGGATCGATGGTGAACCGGCTGTCAGCGGATGCGAGAAGAGCGTGAAGATCCTCGGTGCGCCCAAGCTTTCGAATCGACCCGGCTTCGCCGACGAGCAAGACATGCTCGAGACTGGGGAGCGCGGCGCGTAGCGCCTCCACCTTCCTACGGTAGAGGGCATCGGTTGTGACCAGAACTCTGGCTCTGGCGATATTGATCCGCGCTTGAATCGGTTCCGGACCGAAGGCTGAGAAGAGGGGTGTGAACACGCTGCCGTTCTTTAGGGTGCCGAGCGCGGCGATATACAGTTCCGGGATGCGGCCGGCGAGAACCGCGACGGCGTCGCCTTTTCGTACACCCAGGTTCCGTAGCAGGTTGGCAAACCGGCTGGTCTGCTCGCGAAGGTCGCCGTACGTGAAGTCCCGCCGAACACCGTTTCTCGACAGCCAGCGCAACGCAACACGGTTGCGTCGAGGGCCGGCCGCGTGCCGATCGACGGCTTCGTGGGCGATATTCAGTCCGCGCCCGCCGGGCAGCCCGTCCAGTTCGGCCAGCGCTCCGCTCCACGAGAACGCGGCGCGGGCACGGTCGTAGTCGAGCAGGTTGGGAACGCCTCTCCAGTCTGCCGGTCGCTTCGCGATCGGTGGCCACCAAGTGCGCAGCGCTGTCGTGGCTTCGGCCATGGGGGGTCCCTTCGAACCGCTCTTGCCGTCCGATCAGGTGAACTGCTCGAACACCGTCGGCGTGGCCGGCGCCCGCTGAGCCGCCCGGTGCTGCAGGCGGCCGATGGCGCGGGCCAGCCGATCGCAGGCCTCATCCGCGAGAGCGGCCAGCACCGGGGCCGCCGCCCGCCATCCCTGGTCGGAAAGAACCGGGCCGAAGGGTTCGCCGACGATGACGGCAGTCTCCCCGTCCGCCAGCTCGTAGACGGCGACGGTGATGGGCAGGATCGCGCCAACGGCCAGATCTTCCTGCAGCGCGTCGAGCGTCAACCGAGGTATCGCAGCCTGCAACAGGACGTACCGCCGGAAGTCATGGTGAAGATGGCGGTCGAAGTAACCGCGGACATCACACTGCGACAGCACATCGATGCCCTCGTCCCGCAGGACCTCGGTTGCCTTCTTTAGAGCCGCGTCAAACGGCAAGTCGACGATGATGCGACGCCCGTAGTTTTCCACGAGGAACGCCTCCTCAATGCGTCGTCTAAGCAACCCACATACCCGCGCGATGGTTGAAGCGGAAAGCCGTGTGGGCCCTCGCGCTGCCGGATATCCGGCAGCGCGCCTCTCTGGCACCGTGGTGCAAGCGGCGAAATTCCTGGAGATTGGACTGAATCCGCCCATCTGGGTCGGCATGGCCATTGCCCCACGCTCATTGGAGGCTGTGATGGCGACTCGCTTACTGCCGGAACGGATGCAGGCGTACTGGAGCCTGTGCCTCTTCGCTCTCGCGTTTGGGTGGATCGAGGCGGCTGTTGTCGTCTATCTCCGAGATATCTACCTGCAGCAAGCGGGACAGAGCATAGGGTTCCAGTTTCCTCTCGTTTCCCTGCCGGACCGTCTGGTCCGCGTCGAAGTCGTCCGCGAAGTCTGCACCCTCCTGGTTCTCGGCGTCGTGGGCTGGATTGCCAGCCGAAGGTCAGCCGGCCGGGTGGGTACCTTTCTGCTCCTGTTCGGACTGTGGGACTTGACGTACTACGGCGTCCTGAGACTCGTGCTCGGATGGCCTGATAGCCTCGCGGCGTGGGACATCCTGTTCTTGATTCCGCTCCCGTGGGTCGCGCCCGTGTGGGCGCCCGTCACGGTGGCAGCCGTCTTCGTCGTCGCGGGCAGCTATCTGTTCTGGACTGAAGATCGACCGCGGGCGTACCGCAGGGTGGACCTGTCGGTTCTCGTCGCGTCGGCCCTCGTTGTGGTGGCGGCGTTCCTCGCCGAGTGGAAGAGCGTGGTGAATCATCAGGTGCCGCAGCAATTTCCAGTCTGGCTCTATTGGGCCGGCGTCCTTCTGGGTGGCCTGTGCTTCGTTCGTGTGGAGGGACGCGCCGCAATCGCCGCCCGGGCGGTTCCCGGTTGGCTCCGCGTGAAGGTCCTGACGAATCGTCGGCCGGAGACGGTCTCCCCACCGCGAGAACGGGCCGTCCCAGCGGCGACCGACTCCCTGACGGGCCAGCCACCGGATGCCACGGCCGAGGCCGTGATTTCGGACTACGCGGCTGCCAGGAAACGGCTTGACTCGCTCCTGGCCGAGGCTGCCGACATCGGCGGACGCCTGGAAAGGCTCGGTCACGGCTTGTCGCGGCACCCCTCTCGTGTCATTGTCGGCGTCTCAGGCGGAGGGGTCGGCGACTCCGGCGAATGGGAGATCGTTGCGAGTCGTGCAGTCCCGACGATGGGTGCTCTCGCCGCGCTTACCGACGACATCCGAGCGGAGGGTCGCCAGGTGAGCGAGCTTCGCGAGCGGCTGATTCTTCTGGGCCGCCTCGACGTCGTGCAGCTGCCCGACGCGTTCTTTCACTGAGGCGAAGTCGAGGACGTGGACTCTCGGCCCGTCGGAAAGGTTGACATGGTGGAGATCCGACGCATCCTATGTCCGATCGACTTCTCGGACACGTCGCGTCAGGCGCTCGGTCACGCGATCGCTCTCGCCCGGTGGTATGGCTCCCAGGTGACGGCGCTGCACGTCTTCAACCCCGCAGTCCTTCTTGAACCGATCGTCCTCGTCGACTTTCCTGACACGTTCACGTTGTCGGGAAAGGATCGGGAGTCGCTGCAGCAGCAACTCCGCCTGTGGTTGGAGGGGGCGGGCGCTGCCGGCCTGAAGAGCGACGCTCTGGTTCGTGAAGGCCATCCCTCGCGAGACATCCTGGAATGCGCGGCCACCCTTCCAGCCGATCTGATTGTTATGGGCACCCACGGTCGCGGAGGCTTCGAGCGCTTAGTGCTCGGCTCGGTCGCCGAAAAGGTGCTTCGAAAAGCGCCGTGTCCGGTTCTCACCGTCCCGCCGCCAGTAGGTTCTGCAAGCATGCCGCCCTATAAAGTCCTGGTCTGTCCGATCGATTTCTCCGAGTCTTCCTTGCTGGCGCTGCAGTTTGCGCTGTCGATTGCCCAGGAGTCCAACGCACGCTTGATCGTTCTTCACGTTCTCGATTGGCCGATGGACGATGATCTGCTGGTGGCGCAGTTCGACGCGCCAGAGGTCCGGCAGCAGGTGGAACAGCAGGCGCGGGCTCGGCTCGAGCGATTGGTGCCCAAGGACGTGCGGAACTGGTGCGAGCCAGAGATGCGGGTGGGCCACGGGAAGCCTTACCATCAGATCTTGGAGACTGCCGAAACCGAAGGGGCGGATCTGATCGTCATGGGCGTCCGGGGCCGGAACGCGCTCGACCAGATGTTGTTCGGATCGACCACGAATCACGTAGTTCGGCGCGCGTCGTGCCCGGTTCTGACGCTGAAGCACAGATAGAAAGGAGCAGCAGCATGAAATTCACGGCACTGAAGACCCGCAGGGCCGAGACGCTGATGCACGAGCTGGATGTGATGCAGAAGCAAATCACCCAGCGCGCATACGATCTGTTCAGGCAGCGAGGCGCATTCCTCGGGGCAGCCCTCGACGATTGGCTCGCGGCCGAGCGACAGGTGGCGTGGACGCCTCCCATCGAGGTTTGCCAGAAAGACGGTGAGTTCACAGTGGAAGCGGCGGTGGCCGGGGTCGAACAGGGCGATCTCGACATTCAAGTGACACCGGAAACGCTCTTGATCAAGGCAGACGTCACGCACACCCATCCCGACAGCAAGGGCGTGGTGCACGTGTGCGAGTTCCAGTCCGGTCACCTGTTCCGGCTGGTCAAGCTGCCCGGGCAGATCGA